>CACXDS010000190.1 GCA_902766425.1 uncultured Lachnospiraceae bacterium | reverse complement strand
TCCCGGATTCCTTAGCTTCATCCCCGACATTGAAAGCCTCATCTGCTGTATTATCTACTGTCTCCATCACAGTCTCGTTTTCAACTTCCATCGCATATTCTGCCGCTTCCAAGTCTACCTCACCTTCGGCGACCCCTGCTACATCCGTATTCTCGCCTTCCGTTGCGTCCACAGCGTTTTCCACAGCCTTCTCCGCCTTCTCAGAGTACCCGGCCCTCATGCGCTCCACATAGTCCCCCTTCGGCATGGGCTTGGCAAAATAATATCCCTGAATCATATCGCAGCCCTTTTCCGCCAAAAACTGCACCTGAGACTTCTCCTCCACACCCTCGGCCACAGTGCGCATATTCAGGCTCCTGGCCAGCTTGATGGCCTCGGAGACCACGATCTCTCCACGCTCTCCGGCGTTTTCGCCCCGGAAGAACTCCGCATCCAGCTTCAGCACATCCAGGGGCATGTCCTTTAAGGAATTCAGGGAGGAATACCCCGAACCGAAGTCATCCATGGAAACGGCAAAGCCCGCCTGCTTCAACTTAGTAATGGTGGAGATCATAGCGTTCTTGTCGTCAAAGAAGGCGCTCTCTGTGAGCTCGATCTCTATGAGATGATGTGGCGTTCCCGCATCATCCACCATGCGGCAGATCTGCTCCGCCAGATCCTTTTCGATAAAGTGCGCTCTGGACACATTCACGGATACGGGCACACAGGTGAGTCCCTGATCCATCCAGGCCTTCTGATCCTTGGCCACATGGCTGATCATATAGTGGTCGATCTCCGTGATAAAACCGTTTTTCTCAAAAAGAGGAATGAACCTTCCCGGGGATACAAAGCCCAGATCCGGCGAATCCCACCGGATCAATGCCTCTGCGCCGCAAAGCTTTCCGTCCCTGGGATCATACTTCGGCTGGTAATAGACCTTGAATTCTTCCCGCTCCACTGCCGCCTGTTGCCTCTCCGTGACAGAATCCAGCCATCTTTGCTCCTCCACCATCTTCTCATCAAAGTAGGCAATGCGGGAGTCATCGCTCTCTTCCAGCGTCATGCGGGCCGTGCAGGCATTGTTGTACTCTGCCTCCAGATTCAGCTTCTTACGCTTGATCGGTCTGCCGTTCTTATTTCTAAGCTCCGGCAAGAGATTTACCCCCATATGAAAGGCAAATTTATGAGAGGGATCCACATTTTCCAGATCCTGAATCAGCTGACGCAGCTTTGCCTTCAGCTCCTCTTCGTCCTCATAGCGCTGGATCACAGCAAAGCTGGAGGTGGCGGCATGGGCACACATGCTCTTCTTTCCAAGCGTTTTTACGAGGGTCTGGTAAATCTTGATGAGGATCTTTTCTCCCTCCTCTACGGAATGGCATACACAGAAGTTCCGGTAATTGATAAAGACTATCTCCATCACCGCATATTTCTTTCCTGCATTGCGGGCCAATCGCAGGACCGGTTCCCCCCGCAGAAGGAACCACATCCAGTTATGCCCTCCGGTAACAGGATCCGTCAGATAGAGATTGATGACCTTCTTCTGCCTGAGCATCCCTCGCACCATGCTGACAATCATCAGGATCATCACCATCAAAGCCAGAATGATCATAGCGATCACCATCACGATCAGATTCGAGGCATCCTCTATGTTAATGCTGTAGTACACCTTACCCACGATCACTTCCCGGCCTTCCCGAATGGGAAGTGCGAACCACATGGGATAGGAGACGATCTTTGCATCCACATCCCGCAGATGACGCCTCATCTCATCCATGTACTCCTCGAACTCATCCTCATCCATCTCCGTGCTGTACATTTCTATGTTCCAGCCGGTCTCATCCTCCGGCACCTTTGCAGTGACATCAAAGGCACTGAAGGCCGGATCGCTATAGTCCATATTCCTCCAATTTTCAAAGCTGTCCTTGATGATTTTACCGTAATTTACTGTCCAGTATTTCTTGTTTGCCGTAAGAAGCCCCGACTGCTCCGCATCCTGAAAGGTAGTCACAACCAGAGAGCTGATGTCCAGCAAAGCCGATCCCTCCAGATAACTTCCCTCACCGTTTTGATGCAGCGCTTTGCCCTCCGCATCCAGGATCCGGTATTCCCGACCGCTGGCATCCAGGAGATCAAAGATCTTGTCATCCCCGGCCTCAACGCCCTTCTCATAAATCTTCGACAGGTAATAGAGAGCCCCGTATTCATTCACCATCTTCGTGGAGAAGGAGGAGAAGATCACGCCCAAAAAGGCAAAGGACAGCAGGGCCACCATGATAACGATCGTCAGAATATATAAAATGATCACAAGGCCTACATGATTTTTCTTTAATTTCTTAAATTGAATCTGATTTTTACTTGCCATTACTTTCTCTTTCCGCAGAGCTTAATATTTGAGCGCATTTCTGTGCTTTCCACTCTCATGCGCTTAAGCTAATATTACCTCATTAGCGGATATATCGCAAGTTTTCTTTCAGAAATGTTTCGTATGCATTAATTCACGAATCATTCTTGCAAAAATAAGTTTATTCGATTCTTTATGACATCCATTGTTTGATCTATGCTTATGTCGGAGTGATAGAATCCATCCGCCTCCTCCAAAATAATATCCATCACTTCCTTTGGATATAAAGGCACCACTTCTGCTCCTCTCAGAAATTCCACATACTCCTCCAAAAACAATTCCATGTCCATATCTTTACCATCTATCGTAATCGTCTGTTTTCCATTCTTCCTGAGACAAAGGTAAGGAATGTCTAACCTCACACTAATCTTGTCTTTTGACATTCCGACATTTAACTGACTTTCCAACCCAAATAGATAAGAAATGATTTCCTTAATCTCACTTTTGTCTGCACATGCTTGATTTATCACCAAAATGCCATCCGTTGTATTCAAATGATTTCCCGTACCATCTTCTCTTGGATATCCTATAACCTTCATGTCCGGACCGACTTTTTTATATAAGGCACAATAAGTAAATAAGCCTGCCACTACTTCCTGACATGCCAAATACTTATTTTCACGAACCAATTGACATTCTTCCTCAACTGTCCTTTCCTTTGTTTTTTGTTTAATATCGTTAATCATATTTTTAATCTTATCATAATTAAAATTCTTATCCGTTGCTATTTCCGAAACATAATATTCAATAGACAAATATGTATTCTTGTAATAACTGTCAATCCCAAAACAATCCAGGAAAATTCCCCATAAATCCTTTTTTTCATTTACCAATCCCGTAACATCTTCCAAACTCCATGTATCTTTATCCCATGTCTGCCTACTAGTCACCATCGTATACACACAACTAATATCATAAGGCAATCCATATAATCCATCTTTTATCGTGCCCAATTCCCGCGCCCCGGGTAATAGCTGATCCGTTATGTCACTATCTAAATAATCACTCATCTCCGTAATGAAATGCTTGCTTTGTAACAAAATAAAATCCTCCCTTGATACCAACAACATATCCGGTCCCTCTCCGTTTGATACTTCCACTAGGACTCTATTTCGTTCATCCTCTGAAAATCTTTCGACATAGGATACATCTACATCCGTAATCTCCCTGTTCATCATTGCGATCCCACTTCTTAGCAGATCATTTTTTTCGTTTATATTAGCTATCGTTATTCCTCGTTCGATTTTTGGTTCATTTTGTCCGAATACAATAATGCATTCTCCATTTTTATCTTTTCCATAAACAGATATCTGCTCGTTTAAAAACATCAATGCCCCTGGGACTTCTTCAATTCCAGACATCTTCAAATCTGTAACAATTTCATTTTTTCCCGTCACAACATTCCAGCGGATCATCTTTCCGTTCGAAACATAATAAACTTCATCCTTCCACATGCCATAATATTTTCTGATACCAGAATAATTGGCATTTTGCATCGTCTTAACTTTATTTTCATTGACATCTATACAAAATAATTCGCTTTGATTTTGACCGGCACAAGAGAATACAATTTGCTTATCCTCCATATGAAAACTGTCCCACAAAAATACATCCCCCTGAATGGATACGCTATATTTCATGACAAGCTCTCCGTCATTGTCAAGGACATATAATTTTTCATTTGACGCGATAAATAAATTATTCATATCACTATCCAATATCGAACCGGTATGAAACGCATCCTCCCAAATCCCTTCCCGACGGATTATCCCTGTCAAATCAACGCTCCACATCAACTCTCCTGATTTATTCATGCAAAAAGCATCATATTTCTGATATTCGCCATTTGCATCAGAAAGATCATTTGCGATTCCTAAGACGATTGCGTTTTCCTCCATCCCCGTCATACTCATGATTATTCCGCCTTCCGGAAACCAATCAAGCAAATCGACTCTTAGGGGGTCAGTTTCCCACAAATCATCGGTCATCACATAAAAATTC
>CACXDS010000189.1 GCA_902766425.1 uncultured Lachnospiraceae bacterium | reverse complement strand
GACAGGATAGACTGCTTTAATGTGGGCGGCGGCTATATCTATTATCAAAAAAACGGCACCGACCCGCAGCTCAAATGCATGAGAACGGACGGTACCGATGTGAGAGTTCTGGCAAACGGTAATTTCACCAGAATCAATATGACTTCACGCTATGTTTATTTTCAGGAATTCGAGAGCAGAACGCTTTATCACTGCCCTCTAGGTTCAGACTCCTACACTCTCTTCACAGGTGCCCAGAATGCTGCAGCTGCTTCTTCGAAATAAGAGGCTTCTCCCCCCTCTACTCTTCGATATGATCCAGGCCCTGGCTGAGAATGGACACGATGTGATCATCCGCCGGGGCATACAGAATCGCTTTCCCCTCCCTGCGATATTTGACCAGATCCATCTGCTTCAGGATCCGCAGCTGGTGGGAAATGGCCGACTGAGTCATCCCAAGGAGGGAAGCAATGTCATAAACACACATCTCTCTGCACTGCAGAGCAAACATGATCTTAAGTCTGGTGGAATCCCCAAACACCTTGAAAAACTCGGAAAGATCCTGCATCTCCTCCTCCGGGGGAAGCTTTTCCTCCACCTGCGCCGCCTCCGACTCGCTTAAGATCAAAAAACCGTTTTCTATTTTTTCGCCCATCTTTTGCTCTCCCTCGCTCTCTGTGTGCACCCTGTTTTGCATCCTTCCAATGTTCCGTTTACATCATTTCCGCTTCAAGACTACCCTTGTGGCTTCGATGAAGCCCTCCCCCTTCGGGTTATGGAGTCGCAGCATGAAAAATCTCCCTCATCCCATCGCTGAGCAGTATTTCGCCCTCCTCATTCACCATCAATACCTCTGCGCCATACTGATCTGCCAGCTTCATTCCCCGCTCCGCCCCCAGCACAAAACACGCTGTGGAAAGGGCATCACTCAAAAAACCGTTTGCAGCCAGAATGGTGACGCTTCTAAGACCACTTCTGGCAGGGTATCCTGTTTCCGGATCTAAAATATGATGATATCTCTCACCATTTTGTTCAAAAAATCTTTCATAATCCCCCGATGTGGAGATATAGTTCTCCCCGTATAGCTCCAGATATCCTATGATCCCCCCACTGTCATCCGGATCTTTGATCCCAACCCTCCAGGGAATCCCGGGGGCTTTTTCGCCAAAGGTCATTATGGAACCGCCAAGAGCTATGACCCCTGCCCGATCCTCACTACTCCCCCACCGAACTATCATTTCGTGAAGGCAGTCCAGTGCATATCCTTTCCCGACACTTCCGAGCTCCAAAGCCATCCCGGGCTCCGGAAGGATTCTGTTCTCCCCCAACAAAATGAGCTTCTCAAAGCCACAATGATCCATGGCCCGGCGGATTTCTTCATCGCTCGGTACCATCCCCCTTGCATTTCCCGAAGCGATCTCATCCATGTTCCACAGTCGGCAAAGCCGTCCCAAAGTCACATCGAAGGCGCCTAAAGAATCCCCGGATATCTGAAGGCAGCTTTGCAAAAGCTTATAAAGCTCCGGAGATATCTCCACCCCTTCCCCATCTGCCATTGCCACCCTTGCATTGATGGCAGACACCTCTGCAGAATCCAGCTTTCCGGATAGGCACTCCGTCTCAAGCTCCTTCACCCTTTCCAAAAGCTGTCCTGCGCGCTCTTTTCCAACACCATATAATGTAGCCTGAGCCACCGTCCCCATAACCGTATCGGTCAAAGTAACCGGATCGTCCTCCCGAGCCTTTTGCGCACTGCTCTGCTGCCCGGCCTCCTTGCAGGAGCACAACAGACAAAGGAATAAAAAAAGGGTTGCAAGCAGGATGGCGTCTGCTATACTAAAAAAAGAAAAGCTTTTTCTAATATTGTATGCCGAGGACTCATCCATGAAAAAACTCCCTTCCCCCGAAAAGCTTGCCCGGGGACTGATCCTGTTTATCCTGCTTCTGCTCCTGGCATCTGTGGGCTATTTATGCCTCCTTCCCTCCTTTACACAGGAGGATGCCTTGCGAGCAGAAATCTATCAAAACGGACAATTGATCAAAACCATCCCTCTCGATCAGGTAAAGGTGCCCTATGAATTTACCGTGACCGGAGAAAACGGTGCCGAAAATACCATCCGGGTAATCCCCGGCACCTCTGACGCCGATGGAAAAACCTGCTCTGGAAAAATCGGAATCACTAAGGCCAATTGTCCCGATAAGCTCTGTGTCCATCAGGGCATGACAGATCATACGCTCCTTCCCATCACCTGCCTGCCCAATCATCTGGTCATCCGTCTGGTGAAGACTACCCCCGGCTCATCCGAACAAGAGGGATCCGACCTGGATGCTCTGACTTATTGAAACTGTCAAAGCCCAAAATTCAATCCCGACAGAGGAAAGAAACATGAAATCCAAAATACCACTTCAAAAACTGACGAAGCTGGCCCTTCTGACAGCTGTTTCCCTGATGATCTATGTTCTGGAAAGCCTGCTGCCTCCCATTGTCCCCATACCCGGTATCAAATTGGGGCTGGCAAATATCATTACCCTGATCACTCTGGCATGCTTTGATCTGAAGGAAGCGGCTATGGTACTGCTATGCCGCATCCTTCTTGCAGGCTTTTTCTTCGGTCAGGCCCTCAGTCTCCTCTACAGCCTGGCCGGTGGCTTTTGCTGCCTGCTGATAATGACCCTGTTTCACCGACTTCTCTCCAAAGGCTATCTTCCCATTACCAGTGTGATGGGAGCCTTGTCCCATAATATCGCTCAGCTCCTGGTGGCACTGGCAGTGACAGGCGTTCCCGGTATTCTGGCCTATCTGCCCTTTCTCTTGATCAGCGCCATCATTACCGGTACCTTTACCGGCTTATGCGCCCATTTTACCCTAAAAGCCCTTCCAGGACAGCTCCGCTAGCATCTGCGCAACCGTCTTATGTGAAATCGGATGCCTAAGTCCCGGCGCCAGCTCACAAAGGGGCTTTAGTACAAATTCCCGGTTTGCCAGATCTATATGTGGCAGGATCAATTGGTCATCCCCATAGATCAGGTCGTCATAAAAAAGAATGTCCAGGTCCAGAGTTCTGGGGCCCCAATGGATCTCCCTGGTCCGCCCTGCCCGATTCTCTATTCCATGCAGATAATCCAATAGCTCCCGTGGGGTAAGCAAGGTATCCAGAGCCACAGCTCCGTTCAGAAAATCCCCCTGCTCCACGCCGCCGTAGGGCTTTGTCTCTATGAGGGAGCTCATCCTCACCCTTCTCATCTGCGGACAATTTCCCAGCTGCGCTACAGCCTCCACCAGATACTTTTCACGATCCCCCAAATTGGAACCGATGGAGAGATAGACCTCATGCCATCCCCGCCGGATCTGCACAGAAACGCTTCCAAAGGGAAGCTTGATAGGAGCCTGTGGCTTTCGGATCTCTAGGCTTAGATGATGAAGTCTCTCGTATTTCACCAAGAGCTTTTCTGCCAGACCCTGCGCCGCCGCCTCCAGAAGATCATAGCTTTTCTCCTGCATCCATTGGTTCAGATCCTGGCAGACCTCCCCATAATTGATCGTTTTGGTCAGATCATCTGTTTTGCCCGCCTCCAGTGTATCCAAAAAGAGAGTCAGATTCAGATAAAAATCCTGTCCCTGCTCTTTTTCAAAGTCATACACTCCATGATGCGCAAAAACCTTCAGTTCCTCGATCCGTATTTCATCATAGTCTCTTTCCAATTAGTCTCCCTCTCTATTATATCAACGGCATGATATCCTTTCATACAACAGCCATTCCATATAATAGTCATCTAAGTGTTGCTTTACAACCGCCACCCATCGGTATCCGCTCCCAAAATAGCCTCCGTCATCCGGATCGCCCTTTTATTCTTTTCCACATCATGGACTCGGACAAAGGAAATCCCGCTCTGCACTGCCAGAACCGTGGTCACCAAAGTCCCCTCCTCCCGCTGATCCACCGGAAGCTTTAATGTGAGCCCGATGACAGACTTCCTGCTTGTCCCCAAAAGCACGGGGAAGCCAAACTGATGAAGCTCTCGCAGATTGGCCAGCACCTCCAGATTCTGCTCATAGGTCTTGCCAAAACCCACTCCCGGATCCAGGATGATCTTCTCCGGGGCGATCCCTGCCTGCTCCGCCAAGGATAATGTCTTTCGCAGATCGGAGAACATATCCGGTAGAAAAGATTGATAAATCGCCTCCTGACGATTGTGCATCAGGCAGCAGGCAACTCCGCCCTCCGCAATGGTCCGCGCCATATCCGGATCCCCACGCAGCCCCCAGATATCATTGATAAGATCGGCCCCCGCTTCGATCCCTGCCTTAGCAACAGAAGCCTTGGAGGTGTCCAGGGAGATCGGCACATCAAAGCGCTCCTTGACAGCCTTGATCACAGGCAGGACTCTCTCCGTCTCCTCCTGTGCGCTGACAGGTGCAAATCCAGGTCTTGTGGATTCCCCCCCGATATCCAGGATATCCATTCCTGCCTCCAGCATCTCTTCCACATGGCGAAGGGCTGCATCCCTTGCCTGAAAAGAACCTCCATCGGAAAAGGAATCCGGCGTCACATTTAAGATTCCCATCACATAGGTCTTTTTTCCCGTTTCAAACTCTCTCCTGCCGATCCGCATGCGTCATCCTCCCTCCATTCCTATTTTCAAATGCTAAAGAATGCTTTACGCTCCGTATATCATCTTCCCAGCATCTGAAAAAACTGCTCCTGCAGAGCTGCATTCTCCTGAAATACCCCTCTTGCTGCCATGGTCACCGTCTTACTCCCCGGCTTTTTGACCCCTCGCATGGTCATACAGGTATGCTCCGCCTCCAACACCACCATCACGCCCTTCGGCGCCAGAAATTCCATCATGGCATCGGCAATCTGCCCCGTCATCTGCTCCTGGATCTGAAGTCTTCTGGCAAAGACCTCCACAGTGCGGGCCAGCTTGCTTAAGCCCACCACCTTCCCATCCGGAATATAGGCCACATGCGCCTTCCCGTAGAAGGGCAGCAGATGATGCTCACAGGTGGAATAAAAAACAATATCCTTTTCCAGCACCATGCCGCTGCTCTCCACCGGAAATACTCTGGAAAGCGGCTCCCCGGCCGACTGATTCATACCGCTAAGCAGCTCCTCATACATTCTTGCCACGCGATCCGGCGTATCCAAAAGTCCCGGGCGATCCGGATCCTCTCCCATGCCCTCCAGCAGTAATCTCACCGCCTCTTTGATCTTCTTCTGATCCAACTTATTCTGACTCATCTTCCTCTGACCTCTTTTCTCCCGGTCCTCTATATTCCGTCCTTCTTCCAACTTTCTCAATCAGCATATCCCAACAGATCCATCAGTCGCCCCAGATAGGAAAGAGATCCGAAGGCCAGGATTACATCCTTTTTCCCCGCAAGAAGCTTTGCCATTTCCACTGCCTCCTCCAGGCTGGAAGCCGCAGTCACATTGGAATGGACCTTTTTCACTTCCTTTGCAAGCTCCAGTGCCGGAAGCGCTCTGGGATTGTCCGGCGGAGTCACGGTAATGATCTGATCCGCATATCTGTGAGTGACAGCTATGATCTTATCATATTCCTTGTCCCGCAATACCCCCATTATATAAATAATTCTCCGGTTTGTAAAATAAAATTCTATGGATTTTGCAAGTTTTTGTGCTGCGTCCTCATTATGGGCTCCATCCGCCAGAAACAGCGGATTTTTTTGTAATATGGTAAGGCGCCCCGGCCATTTTGTCTCCCAAAGCCCTTGCCGAATGGCTTTTTCGGAGATGGCAATGCCCCGGTCCGCCAGTGCCCTGCAGACATCTACCGCCAAGGCGGCGTTGGCGATCTGAAACTGTCCCGCCAAGGAGATCTCAAGCTTACTCAGATTGCCATAGGAAAATACCTGGCGCTCCAGTCCGTATTTCACTCCCCGGGCCTTTTGATAATCTGAAATCCGGAATTCCGCTCCCTTTTCCTCAGCCTGCCTGCGGATCACCTCCAGTACGGAGGGCTCCTGCGCCATGCAGACCACCGCAGAGCCCGGCTTAATGATCCCCGCCTTCTGGGCCGCAATCTCTTCTATGGTGTTCCCCAGATACTTCATATGATCCATTCCGATGGAAGCGATTCCCTCCACTAAAGTTCCCTCGATCACATTGGTGGCGTCTAAAAGCCCCCCCATGCCGGTTTCCAGTACGCCGATCTGACAGCTCTTTTTCCGGAAATACCAAAAGGCCAGGGCAGTCTCCACTTCAAAGGGGGAGGGCTGGGCTTTTCCCTCCGCCGTCATTTCCTCACAGATCTGCCTGATCAGTCCGATGCCCTCTCCCAGGTCCTTCTTGGAGATCATTCTGCCATTCACCTGGATCCGCTCCCGGTATTCCCGGATGGTGGGGGAGAGATACCTTCCCACCCGGTATCCCGCACACTTTAAAATGGTGGAGACAAAAGCCAGTGTTGACCCCTTCCCGTTCGTTCCCGCCACATGCACCCATTTGATTTGGTTTTGCGGATCTCCCAATCTTGCGCACAATTCCCGGATGGAATCCAGCCCCGGGCGTATTCCCAGACCGGAAAGAGACTCTATGTAATCCATTGCCTGTCTGTCATTCATATTCAACTACTCCTCAATGTGAAAAGAATGGGAAACACCTCACCGGATGTCTCCCATTCCGCTTTTCGTCCAACTATCAAAATACAAAGCCTAAACATATACAACCATAACATACGCAAACCTTAAGCATGCGCAAATTCAATATATCAAGTCATATTGTCCAGATCATCCATTTCTCCCGATCCGATGTCAAGCATATTCACGGTTCTTCTCTTCAGCCTTGCTTCCTCGGACGCCTTCAGGATAAAATTCTTAACCTCCCTGGAATGCTTGATATGTCTGAGAATGAGCTTCGGATGGGTGGTGTCCCCCGTAAAGCAGATGACAGTGCCGATCCCGAAGATCTTCTCCCCCAGACTGGCCTCATGCTGCACATCCTGAATCTTATACATATAGCAGTCATTCTCCACTGTTGTGAACAAACCGGACTGAATCGTCAGCACATCATCCTCAACGGTATATTTTGTAAAGGTAAAGGGCAAAGCAAAAAACAACCATCTCTTTCTCTCCACATATCCCATAACAGCACCTCCGTAAAATGGACCTGCGACAGCCCCAAATCTATCTCTATTATACATAATCAGCCCGGGAATCACAAGATAAATTTTCACGATTTAATCATTGCAGAAATTCCCCGATGATGGTATGATAAAATATGCAGAAGGAGGGGCCCGGCCGAAGGCTGGGAGGATGCCTTCGCTTCTGCGGAAGCTTTGACTAGGTCATATGATAAAATACGCAGAAGGAGGGGCCCGGCCGAAGGCTGGGAGGATGCCTTCGCTTCTTCTGGAAATGTGACCAGAGCATAAAAGAAAAGGGAGGGATTCACATGACCGCAAAAGAATGTATTGTTGGACGCAGGAGCATTCGTCAGTTCACGGAGCAGGCAGTCAGTCCTGAAGTGCTGGAGGACATTATCGCCACCGCTTCCTACGCTCCCAGCTGGAAGAATACTCAGATCACTCGTTACACCGCAGTCACCGGTGCTGCCAAGGAGAAGCTTTCCAAGCTTACCTCTATTTTTCCCGGCAACAGCTCCCGTATGGAGAGCGCACCCATGGTGGTGGCTGTCAGCGTTGTCAAAGGCCGCAGTGGCTATGAGCGTGATGGCTCCTTCTCCACTGTAAAGGAGGACGGTTGGCAGATGTTTGATGCCGGTGTGGCGTCCGAGGCTTTTTGTCTTGCTGCCTATGAGAAGGGCCTTGGCACCGTTATTCTCGGACTCTTTGATGTAGCAGAGGCCACTGCTTTATTGGAGATTCCCGATACGCAGGAATTGGTTGCTCTGATCTGTATCGGCTATCCCGCAGAATCACCGGCAGCTCCCAAGAGAAAAACCGTGTCCGAATTGTTAACCTATAAAGAATGATAGCTCAGGTCGAAGATTCTCTTCTTCGACCTTTTCCATGTACCGGGCATTCCGCCTTATTTCTTGGATACATATTGGGAACTATAACAGCATAAGAAGCGCCGTTAGCGCGGCAGATTGAGAGGGACTATGAGACATTTAATGAATCCACTGGATTTTTCCGTGGAAGAGCTTGACAAACTGTTTGATCTGGCAAATGATATTGAAAAAAACCCGTCAAAGTACGCTCACGCATGCGACGGCAAGATCCTTGCCACCTGCTTTTATGAGCCCAGCACCAGAACGCGCCTCAGCTTTGAGTCAGCCATGACCAGGCTTGGCGGACGGGTCATTGGCTTTGCGGACGCAAACTCCTCTTCCGCCGCCAAGGGCGAAAGTGTGTCCGACACCATCCGTGTGATCTCCTGCTATGCGGACATCTGTGCCATGCGTCATCCCAAGGAGGGCGCACCCATGGTTGCCAGCGAAAAATCAGGAATCCCCGTGATCAACGCCGGAGACGGTGGGCATTATCATCCCACCCAGACCCTTACGGATCTTTTGACCATCCGTTCTCTGAAGGGACATCTGGATCACTTTACCATAGGCCTGTGCGGCGATCTGAAATTTGGGCGCACGGTTCACTCTCTCATCAATGCCCTTGTGCGCTATCCCGGCACCAAATTCATATTCATCTCCCCAGAGGAGCTTCGGGTGCCGGATTATATCACCGAGATGCTGAAGGAGAAAAACATTCCCTTCGAGGAAGTGATCCGCCTGGAAAATGTAATGCCCCAGCTGGATCTCCTGTATATGACCAGAGTCCAGAAGGAGCGTTTCTTTAACGAAGAGGATTATGTCCGCCTGAAGGATTTCTATATCCTGGATACTGCCAAGATGGAACTGGCCCGGAAAGATATGCTGGTGCTTCACCCCCTGCCCAGAGTGAATGAGATCTCTGTGGAGGTGGATGAGGACGAACGAGCCGCCTATTTCCGCCAGGCCCAGTACGGAGTCTATGTCCGCATGGCCCTGATTCTTACTCTGCTGGGACTTGCCTAAGGTTTGCTGCTTCCCGCAGGATGTTATATCGAAATACTTGAAAAAAGGAGATCATATTATGCTGAATGTCGGAAAAATCGAAGAAGGCTTTGTACTGGATCACATCAAAGCCGGAAAAAGTCTTTCCATCTATGAACATCTTCAATTGGATAAACTGGATTGCACCGTAGCCATCATCAAGAATGCCCGCAGCGGAAAGCTTGGCAAAAAAGATATTCTGAAGGTGGAATGCGACATCAATATGCTGGATCTGGATGTACTGGCCTTTATCGACCATAATATCACAGTGAATGTGATCAAGAACGGGGAAATCGTTGAGAAAAAGGAGCTGGTTCTACCCAAACAGATCAAAAATGTGATCAAATGCCACAATCCCCGCTGCATTACCTCCATTGAACAGGAGCTGCCCCATATCTTCGTTCTGGCAGATCCCAACAAGGAAATCTATCGCTGTAAGTATTGTGAAGAGAAATACAGGGAGAGCGCAACACTTTAATTCTGTTGTTTTTCGTCCGGTTTTTCCTTTTTATCAGAGCTCAGATCTTCCTGAAGCTCTTCCAGATACTCACCATGAGTATTGGAGCGCATTGTCGGGTTGGCGCGAAAGATACTTTGCAGCTGTTTTTCCATTCCTTCCGTCAGATAAGTGCGGCGCTGCTGCCATTCCTTTTGGGCAGACGCCGCCTTTTCCATCAGCATTTCCTTCAGTCGCCCGGGCTCCAGTCCTTCCGCATACTCTCCCAATTCTCCCAGATACTCCGCAAATGCCCTTGCCAGCTCATCCCTATGAGCAGAAATCTGATCTTTTCGCCTGGAAACCTCCTTCCGATACTCCGCAAGCCTCTGTTCCACCTCTTCCGAGGTCAAGGCGATCAGCATATCCATTCTCATCTGCAGATGTCCCCACTCAAGCTTCGCATTTTCCAGCTTCAGCAGAATATCCCTCATATCCAGGGCAGCCTTGAAGCTCAGGGAGAAGTCTGCAAAAATACCGGCAGTCAGCAGAAAAGTCACTGCATTCAAGACCTGAGCCGGAATCAAGAATACCACATATTCCACATATTGATGTACCACATGTGTCATAAGGATGGTCAGGCCTCCCCAGGCCAGCGTGGAGGAAAGACAGATATATCCCCGGAAATTAAACTTCTGATTCGAATAATCCCAATAACGAACCCGAAAAAGTCTCTCCATCACCACACCCGTCACATATTCCAGACAGGTCGAGCCCACGCAGCCCGCCAGATAGGTGAGGGGAATACTGCCCCTAAAGGGCATGGATACCACCAGCATCATTATAGCTCCGCTCCCATACAGGGGCAGAAATGGTCCTCTCATAAATCCGCGATTGGTCAGCTTCCCCGTCTTAAGAGAGACATATGCCGACTCAAAGCACCATCCGAAAAAGCAATAAAAATAAAAGAAAAACACCCACTGGGTCACCGAATACTGATACATTTCCGTCTACAGTCAACGATAGACTGCCACCTCCACATTTGTTTTTCCCTTGCGAGTCTCTCCCTTCTCTCCAAGGAATATAAATTTCCCATAGCCCCTGGCGTTTACTGTCTCCCCGGCCTTTACAGTTCTGGCATTGTTCTCGCACATTCTGCCATCCACATAGACCTTTCCCGCCCGAAACAGGGAAAGGCTCTCCTCCCGGGAGAGCTTATAAGTCTTAGCGACGAGTGCATCCACCCTCGGCGAAACCACCTGCAACAACTCCGTCCTTGGTTTTTCCTCCTCCAGCTCCCGGTATGCTTCAGTCACCGTGCATCTGACCTGGGTATGCTTCACCTGAGTTAGATTTTCGCAGATAAATTCCGCCATGGAATCCATGCAGAACAGATAAGCCTGCTTTTCTCCCACAATAATATCTCCCAAAGTGCTTCTCTCTATCCCCAGATTCATCAGTGCTCCCAAAAAATCCCTGTGGGAAAGATCATCCGCAAATTTTTGATGACTGGGTGCGATGTGCACACATACAATCGGGAACTCCGTCTCGTACCCAAGCTCCTGTGGGTCTCCAAACCGGATCATCACGCGATCCGCGCCATCCCTTCCGCCCCAAAGCTGATAGCTGATACCGCGGATCTCCTGCTCCATCTGCCAGAAGGCATCCTGCTCCGGCAATCCCAAAAAGGCCGAAAACTGAAACACATTCTGCCTGTAGGCCTTTTGCGCCAGATCCCGTATATGATTTTGAAATTGCCTAAGCTCCTTCTCGTTTTTCTCCTGCATATGTTACTCTCGCCTTTCTTATCCTGTTTCTCCGAAACCCCTTTATCCCAGCATCACATCCAGTGCCATCATCACGGCAAAGCCCAGAGCAAACGACACTGTCCCCCGGTTATTGTCCGTCCCCTGATTTGCCTCCGGTATCAGTTCCTCCACCACCACATAGATCATCGCCCCCGCCGCGAAGGCCAGCATATAAGGCAGGATCGGAGTGATCAGACTGGCCAGCAGGATCGTCAATACTGCCCCGATGGGCTCCACGATCCCTGACAGGGTTCCTAGCAGAAAAGAGTATCCCCGGCTCCTCCCCTCTCCCCGAAGAGGCAGGGAAATGATGGCCCCCTCCGGGAAATTTTGAATAGAGATCCCAATGGCCAACATGATTGCCGCCGCCATGGTGACTGGACTATTCTCATCAAGCGCACCCGCCAGGATTGCACCGCAGGCAGCTCCCTCCGGAAAATTATGAATGGTCACAGCCAGAAGCAGCATGGTGGTACGCCCCAGCCTGCTTTTTCTCCCCTCAGGCTCCTTACTTCCCACATGGAGATGCGGTACCAGACAATCCGCCAAAAGCAGTCCTCCGATTCCAAGCGCAAATCCGATCAGTGCCGGTACAAAGCCAAATTTTCCCCATTCCTCGCACATCTCTATGGCGGGAATGATCAGCGACCAGACGGATGCCGCCACCATGACTCCCGCGGCAAATCCGATCATCATCCTTTGCAAGCTGTTGTCCACCTGTCGTCTCATGAAAAATACGCAGGCAGCCCCCATTGTGGTTCCCAGAAAGGGAAGGCACAAGCCTATCCAAACACCCATACTCATAAATCCTTTTTTTGCTCTATATTAATATAGCAAAATGCGCCGCTTTCCGTGACAGAAGCGACGCCTTTTCCGGGTGCTGAACTATTTTTAGCTAAAGCTGATAACCTCTTCCTTCGGTGCCTTGGTCTTTTCCACGCTGACTGCATGGAGGATGGGCCCTTCTCCGTTATAATCCTTCCAGTATTCTTTGGTTACGGTGGCTGTCACCTTGACCCAATCCTTGTCCTTTAAGCTTCCCGCACCGGCAAACTCGCAGGCATACCCCAGGAACGCCATATCCTCCGCACAACAGGTCATGGCCATTCTGCCGGGGACAAAGTAGTTCTTAGGCATTCCCTCCGGCTTTGCCACCATAGCCACGAACTCCAGCTTTTTCCCAATGTATCTCTCCAGATGATCCATGGCATCCAGATAGAAGATTCCATACCCATGATTGTCCAGCACGATGGGATCCTTTTGCAGATCGTAG
>CACXDS010000188.1 GCA_902766425.1 uncultured Lachnospiraceae bacterium | reverse complement strand
TGAAATCAGCAAAAGTACTATCATCACATAAGAAAGGAGGACAGGGGCGTGGGGAAGCAGGGTAAATCAGGCAGAACCTACGATTCATATAATACCGGAAATGAAGGATTCGGGAACGAAGAATCGTGTAATAAAGAATTCTGCAAAGAAAATACTCCAGAAGAGAATGCTGCAAAAGATAGTTTCGGCAAAAAGCAGACCATGTTCTCCGTCATAAAGACGGCCTATACTCTGATCACTTCTCTGGCGGTTATAGTGAGTCTTACCTCTGCGACCTATGCCTGGTTCTCCGCTAACAGTGTTGTGAGAACAAACCGGGTAGTGGGAAGGTCCGGGACAGATCAGGTGGTCTTGCAGGTGAGCCAGACCGGAGGGGATAATTTCCAGGGGGCTTACGAGACCGGACTGGTTCAGGTCAATAGCACTAATACCGGATTTCTGATGCCTGTCTCCACTTCCGATCTGACAAATTATGTATATAATGCCAGTACGGTGGAACAGACAGCCGTAAGTTTCGTGAAGGTGACCGGAGAGCGGTATTATTATCATGGCAGAGTATATCTTCGCGCCACAGCGGAGGGACACTCTGAGAATGCCAGACTGGCTCTTTATCTGGACGGTGCAGAATCCGGCGGGAGCCTGGTCAGAAATGCAAAGGGATATCTGGTGAATGCGGCTCGCCTCGG
This sequence comes from uncultured Lachnospiraceae bacterium, assembly GCA_902766425.1. Lineage (GTDB taxonomy): Bacteria > Bacillota > Clostridia > Lachnospirales > Lachnospiraceae > Acetatifactor. The sequence goes on along the minus strand of CACXDS010000188.1, from coordinate 1,381 downwards.
CCTTACCTTTGACGGGGGAAGCAGGAAGATTCTGAGACTCAGTGAGGAGGCAAATCCGGAGAAGGATCGCACGCTCAACACGGTTTTGAATGGCAATGCACTGTCCGCCGGGCAGGTGATCGACAGCTCGGGAAGCACTTTTCAGGCGGTGACAGACCCTTCTGAGCCTCTGGCAAGATATATGGTGGGAACGGATGGACTTACCGGAAACGGGACCATTTCTCCCCTTTTGAACATGGAGCTTAATCGGGTCTATGCAGTGGATGTGTTCTTCTATCTGGAGGGCTGTGATCCGGATTGCACCGATGTGACGAGAATGGATGAATTGGATCTTCATCTGGCTTTCTATGGCGTTTTAACGGAGGGGGAGGTTAGATGAACGAGGAAAGGGTAATGGAGAAAAGGGGGATGGAAAAAAGCCCCGAGGCAAAGAAGCTTATGTTTTCCATTCTGTTGGCTCTTGCTGCGCTGGTGAGTCTTGTGGCGGCTTCTGTTGCCTGGTTTACCATAGCGGATTTTACCAAGGTCCACAGCATGAGCATGGACATTACCTCCGGGACGAATCTTCGGTTCGATCTGGATGCCCATGGTACCTTCGAGGAATATGTAAAGACCTTGAATTTCAATCAGATTGCGGCCAGGATGCTACGAGAAAAAGGGTATGACATGAGGGTGACACCCATAGAGCCTGTGACCACGGAGGATTATGTCACCTTCCGATATGAGGACGGCACAGTGGTGGAAGCAGGCAGCGGAGCTTATCTGGAGTTTGTACTGCATTTTTATGCCACGGAGGATATGCTGGTCCACCTGACCAGCGTGGGCACTCAGGGAGGGCAGGGAACCGGCGTATCCTCTTCCAACGGAAATCTGCCTAAGGCAATGAGAATCAGCTTTACTGCTGATGATACTACATATGTGTATGATCCGGGGCTGGGGGATGAATTGGTTAAGGGGAAGCATGGCAGAATTTTCGGCCTTCCCCGTGCCGAGGATATGGTGCTAAATCAGAACAATCAGATGTTTTGGCTGGAGAAGAATCAGGATAAACCCGTGACAGTGCATGTATGGCTGGAGGGAACGGATGAGGCTTGTACGGATAAGCTTCGAAAAGCGGATTATGCCATCAGTTTGCGGTTTGTGGGGACGGATGAAAACAACAATATTTTGGATGGTGCACGAAAAGGCACCGAGGAGTAAGCACTTTAGACAGGGACAGGCAATCATATCGGGATTCATTGCGTGATTCGGAGGGGAAAAACATGAAGACATTAAAAAATGTGATCAATATCCTGCTGAGCATTCTGCTCTGGGCCATCATTTTGATCACAGCCTTGTTCACCTTTACAACATTGGCGACCAGAGATGAGCACAGCGTGGC
>CACXDS010000187.1 GCA_902766425.1 uncultured Lachnospiraceae bacterium | reverse complement strand
GTCATCCTCCTTGTCATGACGGAATGAGGAATTCCAGGTCCCACGCAAAGTAAGCTGCTTCCGCAGGATCCGCCAATAGACATCCCGTGGCAGTTCCATATCAGAGGCAGGATTTCCCACTAGCATCACACGCCCCCCGGTCGCAGTACCCTGAACAGCCAGATTCACTACATTGTTTCTGCCCACACATTCAAAGAATACATCCGCCCCTTCGCCTGCAGTTTTTGCCCGCAACCATGAAAGCGCATCCTCGTGCGCCACATTGCAAAAATCCTCCTCCGGAAACCCCAACCTTAAAGCTGCATCCTTCTGCGCCGATTTATTTCCCAGAAGGAATACCTGTTTCACTCCCATTCCCTTTAAGTGCATAGCGATCAAAAGGCCAATGGTTCCCAAGCCGCAGACAGCAGCGCTATCCTCCCTGCAAACGCCGATGCCTCGAATGGCATGCAGACCAACGCTTGCCGGCTCCAGCATGGCGGCCTGTTCGTAGGTAACCTCCTCCGGCAGCTCGATCAGATTCCACTCCGGCACAGAAACATACTGCGCAAAGCCGCCATCCGTCCGAGAACCCAGATAATTGTAATTCTGACAGGTTTCATACTGCTTCTTACGACATTGCGGGCATTCCATACAGGGCATCAACGGAAAAATACCCACCCGTTTTTCCAGCCACTTAGGGTCTACCGCTTTTCCAACCTCTTCCACCACTCCCGAAAACTCATGCCCCGGTACCAGAGGCATCCTGTGTGCGCCGGTTTGATAGATCCTGGGCACATCCGAGCCGCATATTCCCGCCGCCATCACTTTTACCAAAACCGTATTCTCTCTCAGCTTGGGTCTTTCCATCGTTTCCAAACGCATAGCTCCGATAGAATGCAGTACATAGGCTTGCATCTCATCTCCTCCTAAAGGCTCCGCTCTCCAAGCACAGTAAAAAACGCTCCAGATCAGCGGCAGTAGTAATCTTAAAATTCCCCTCATCGCCCGGGATTGTTATTACATCCAGACCGGCAAGCACCGCCGGCTCCGTAGATCCGTTTACCTCTCGTATCCTGTCCGGCATAAGCCGCCTGTTTGCCTCATAATATGCCCCGAATCGAAATGCCTCCGGCGCCTGTCCGGCGATCAACCTGCTGCGTTCCAAAAGCTCGCTCACTCTTCCATCCACAGCATAATAAACAGTATCCTTCATGGGAAGAGCCGGCATCACCCCGGCATGCTCCCTGCACCCCTCAATGCAAGCCGAGATTGTCCCGCTTGAAACCATCGGCCTTGCGGCGTCATGGATCAGGACCACCATATCCTCAGCCATTTCTTTCCCCTCATCGCTCGTTGCCTGCTCTGCTGCCTTTTCCATCCATGCTCTCAGATCCTGCAAACCATTCCAGATAGAAAGCTGTCTCGTCTCACCCGGCTTAGAAAAACCCAGCAGCTTCTTCCCGGTCCAAGAAGCGATCAGTTCGTGCCATTCCTCGCCCGCCGCGATCCAAATCCCATCTATCATCTCATGCTCCCGCAGAGTCTCCAGGCTATAGGCTATGATCGGTTTCCCATACGCCTCGATATATTGCTTTGGGATCTCTGCACCAAGCCTGCTGCCGGAGCCTCCCGACAGCAAAAGTGCGATTGCTTTCTTGTCCATTGGTTGTTCTCCCTTATTATTTCCTTAGTTCTTCTTCCTCTTTTTTTCTCTCTTGTTTCTTCCCTTTCCACGGATCAGCGTGTCCTTCCCGCTGATCCGAATGCATCTCTTTTATTCCGTCTCCATATTTTTCAGGAAGTCTTCCACAGAGTTGGCATTTGCCGCCAAAAGAAGCCATTCCCTTAACTTCTCCTGATCCCTAGTGCGCTGAATTCTGTCCTTTAATTCAGGAGACACACTACCTTTTGTCTCTAATAATTCAATAACTGAGCCGGCCCTTCCCTCGGCCCTTCCCTCGGCCCTTCCTTCATCCCGCACATATTCATCCTCAGCCCAGCGGTCGCGCTTCGCCTTCAGGCGCTGCTCAAAATACCAGCGCAGATTTTTTCCTAAACTCATCGTTTTCACTGTCTCCACCGCCTTTCTGAAGCCATCATTTCCAATCCCTTCCAATGCTTCCAAATCCTTACCTGTTTTGGCCTGAAACAATCTGATCCATTTATCGATCGCCTCATTTCCGCTCAAACTCTTTTTCAGTTCGATCACATGTAATTCAAAAAGATCCGTCAATTCCCGCCCCTGATCATCCTTCAAGGTAAATACTGAATGATTCTCTTTTCGATCCGCCAGCAAATTGAAATCCAAAATACTGATCGTAATACACTTTTTCAGCTTATCATAGTTTTCCCCAATGAATAGTTCATCTGCATACAGCCTAGAGAGATAAAACAAGTTTCTCTTTACCCAGAACCTCTGCGCCCGCAGCTGCAATTCCACATCGATTTTGACATCATCGTTCAGTGTCATCACAAAATCCAGAATCCCCTGCTTTTCTCTTCTTCGAGTTCTCCTAAGAAAATTGGAATTCATCGTGATGGATTTGATCTGTCCGAGGGGAATGCCCGTAATATCACTGATAAACTGCTTTCGCACCTCTTCCTGTTCAAATGCTTCCCTCAGAGCATATTCTTCTTTGAGCGTAATAATCTCAACGCTTTCTTTTTTAATGCTATTTGGGGGGATATCATTTTTCCTGCTGTTTTCTCCCATGTACCTCCTTCCGCAGGAGAATACATTCCAGTCATTCCGCCCAATCCTGACTTTTCGGTGTCCCCTGCTTTAATTGTCGTTTTGCGTATTAAAAGCATAGACTTTCCGAAAAACAAAGATATTAGAATGATTGATTCGAAGAAAACTTTATGCTTTGAATGAAGTATAACACATACCTCAAAGCATATGCAATATATTATAAAAATTTAATAATTTCAGTTACATAAATATCTGTATCTACCCAAGAAAGCTTAGCATTTCTTCAGCCCTGTGGCGATAGGTATGCTGCGCAGCTACCTTCCTAAAGCCATTCTCCGCAATCTGCGCGCGCGCCTCATCGTGTGAGAGGTAAAACGAAATCTTATCCATCAGATCACTCTTGCTCTCAAAATAATCAAAATCCTCACCCGGCACAAAAAAGTTCAGAAAATCCGACTGATAATTCGTCAGCAGGAACCCTCCCGCCCCCAGAATATCAAAGCCGCGGAGCGGAATTCCCGCAATAATACTCCGTAGCGAAACATTCAGATTGATCTTTGCCTCCTTGAAGACATAGGGTGCAAAATCATAATAATCCACCGGCCCGTGATTGACGCAGCCCTCCAGCTTAAGCTTTTCATCCGGCGTATAAAGATCCAGTCCAAAGCGCTTTGCCACCTCTCCCAAAAGCTCCTGGCGCTCCAGCGCAGTGATCTGCCGATTGATCACATACTGCGCAAAAAGATACTCTATGGATTCCACGCTGTCATTCCCCGGCGTCATGGGAAGGAACTTCCTCATATCCTCAATCAGCTCGGGGTGGGCTTTTAAGGTTTCCTGGACAAAATTATAACCATAGACCTGCTTTTGCGCCGCCATCAGTCCTTCCAGATAGCCCCTGGTATAATCCGAGATGCCCGTGAGCCTCTGATAAAAGGTGTGCTTCTCCGTATAGAGGGAACCGATAAACGCGACCTCTTTTTCGCACTTCCATTTGGACTTCCGAAAAGCCCCAAAATCCTTCATGGCGCCAAGGCGCTCCGTATTGGCCGCCATGGGAAGATACTCCACTGTCCCGATGCCCCCCTGCTGAAATTCCAGCGCCAGCGAACTGTCAAACACAAATACATGATTCGTCGGATAGGCAATGGAATAGTGATAGAGACGCACATAGGGACTGTCATAGATCCAACTGAGATAAGGCATGCCCAGATCCTTGCACGCCAACGCCACCACCGGAAAATAATTAAAGGAGAATACACATTCTGCAGAAAGGGTCTTTACCTGATCAGCGAAGGCCTTCACAGCGGCCCCGTCCGCCGGCTCATCTTTGTCAGAATAAGGCAGCTCCTCCACCTCCTGCCCTAGGCTGCGAAACGCCGCGATCATATCGTCATTTCCAAAGCTCTTCCAGGTTAAAAACAGAATCTTCATCGCCCGGTCTCCTCATATCGTTCATTATCTGCATCAGTTTTGAAAAAAGTATAGCATAAATCTTGCCGCATGTGCAATAGCCAGCCGATCATGAAGTGAAAGCATTCAATCCAAAACACATTCCCCTTGCAGATTTATTTTCTTTCCGTCATAATAGAGTATAAGAATTATGTTAATCCAAAGGAGAGTACCTTTTATGAACGCCTTTCTCTACCGCTATGGCAGCATTTGCGAGCCGGATATTCTGGATTCCTTTCAAAGGATCGGACTGACTGTGATCGAAGAAAAAACCGAGATCACCGAAAAAAATATCAGTAATGCCCGGCGTGTACAGCTGGTGGAGAAGGGAATCCGGGAACATCACCCTCTTTTTGTTTTCAGCATTAACTTCTATCCCGCTATCGCTGAAATCTGTCAGATTTATCAGACACCTTATTTTTGCTGGACTGTTGACAGCCCCGTGCCGGAGCTTTTTTCTGAATCCATAAGGCGCAGCACCAACCGCATCTTTCTCTTTGATCATGCGCAGTATACACAGTTTGCACCCTACAATCCGGAATGCATTTTTCACCTGCCGCTAGCCTCGGCCGTGGAACGCTTTGACCGCGTCATCCGCACAATAAGCGATACGGATCACAGACAATTTACTAAAGACATTACCTTTGTTGGCTCCCTCTACAACGAAAAAAGCCCTTTGACAGATTTACGGAGGGCCGGGCGCTTGTCACAGCGTGCCCGGGGCTATCTGGATGCCTTAGAGGAAAGTGCACTGAAAATCTATGGCTGTAATTTTATCGAAGCTGCATTGGCGGATGATATCGTGCAGGAAATCAAAGCCTCTGCCCCCCTCTTTTATGATCCCGGTAAGTCCGTTGCCGCTTCTGAGACCTATGTCGCCGCCCACAGCTTTGTCGGCATGGAAGTCGCTATGAAGGAGAGAATCCTGACCCTGCAAACCCTGGCGAAGTATTTCCCAGTGGATCTCTATACCAAGAGCGATACAGCCGTACTGTTCCCGAAGGCTTCTGCATCAAATAGCTCTACAGTAAATGATAGAACTCCGGGAAGCACTATGGAGATGGATCACGCTTCCGTGCATAAGCCTGTAATCTGCGAGAATCTGCATGTGCATGGGGGCGTCGCCTCCCTAACGGAAATGCCAAAGCTTTTCCACCTGAGCAAAATCAACCTGAATATGACCATTAAGCCAATTCAAGAGGGATTACCCCTTCGCATTTTTGACATTCTCGGTTGCGGAGGCTTTTGTATGACCAATTACCAACCGGAGCTTTCGGAGCTGTTTGAAATCGGCCGGGATCTGGAAGCCTATGCGAGCCTAGAGGAGCTGGTAGACAAATGCTCCTACTACCTCCAGCATGAGGAAGTGCGCCAAAAAATAGCCCAAAACGGATACAAAAAGGTCTGCGAAAGGCATACCTATCTGCACAGAATAAAGGAGATGCTTCAAAAGGCGACGGAATAATCCGCCGTCTTTCTGAAACCATACTTTCCGATGCCGGCTAATGCATCCGAACCACATTTAATATTTTATCGCATATTCTTTCCCTCGATCTTGCCCTTATCCTTTCCTTCTGAGATCCTCGGTCTTTGCCAACTCACGCACAGACTCTACAAAGTACGCATAGCCCTGCAGCACCATCGATCTGCCCAGAAGTTCCGGTCTTTTCTCTCTCCCGTTGTAAAATACAACAAAATGTGGTGTCGGAATCCGGAGCAGCGCGCTTCCAAATGGATTTTTTCTGTTTCGCCTGATCCAATCAAGCATGGTCTCCGCATAGTAAATCAAAAACCGCAGATTTATGTTTGGG
>CACXDS010000186.1 GCA_902766425.1 uncultured Lachnospiraceae bacterium | reverse complement strand
TAGATAGTATGTCATACCATCCAAAATGTCAATCCATAATCGCCCCCGACACTTTTCCTCCATAATCCTTCCGGATATTTGCAAGCCGTCATCTCTTTAGGCATTTACTCAGGCTATCCTTGCTCTTTTTATATTCAGGGATTTACCACATTTCTGGTCTCGCCCCGCAGGAAGGATGCGATGTTCTCATAAACCCCCTCTACGCAGCGGGTTCTTGCCTCCACGCTAGCCCAGGCCAGATGCGGTGTGATGATCAGCTTTGTGCTGTCCTTGATCTGACTCAGCGGATTGGAAGGCTCCAGGGGCTCCTTCTCCAGCACATCCAGCCCCGCCGCTGCGATTTCACCGCTTTGGAGCGCCTCGTACAGATCACTGTTATTCACCACCGGTCCCCGGGCCACATTGATCAGATAGGCGGTCTTTTTCATCTTTTTCAAGGCTTCCCTGTCAATATAATTCCGCGTCAGATCGCTTAATGGACAATGCAGTGAAAGAAAATCACTCTCCGTAAGAAGCGTATCCTTATCCACCTGAGGATAGTCCGTACAGGTGCTCTTCCCCGTGACGGAGGTAAAAATCACCTTGCAGCCGAAGGCCGTGGCCAGCTTTGCCACCCTCCTTCCGATATTTCCCATACCGATGATACCCCAGGTTTTCCCCTCCAGCTCATAAAAAGGAATGTCAAAGTTGGAAAAACGATCCTGGGCGGAATACTGCCCCGATTTCACATAGGAATCATAGTGGAAGAGCTTCTGGGATAAGGCCAGTGCCAGAGTAAAGGTATGCTGCGCCACCATACCCGTGGAATAATCCACCACATTCCGCACCTGGATCCCTCTGGATTTACAATATTCCAGATCGCAATTGTCATAGCCGGTGGCCAGTTCGCAGATCAGCTTCACATTGGGGCAATTCTTTAAGGTCGCCTCCCGCATGGGCGATTTATTGCACACAATGATATCCGCATCTCCCACGCGCTCCGCCACCTCCGCCTCCGTCACAGTATTGGCATAGGCGGTCACCTCACCAAGTTCCCCAAAGCAATCCACAGAAATGTCTGTTCCGGCGCTGTTTCTCTCTAACAGAACAATCTTAACACTCATTTTTCAGGCCCAATCCTTCCTCGATGAAATCCACTTTATTATAACGATTTAAAGCCCGGAAATCAATTCTAAATCAATTCTTTTTGTTTTACTTGAATAACACTCCGCAATCAGTTATAATAGTTCTGCATTTAGCATGCGTTTGCATTTATCAATTCGATCGAACGATCAGGAGGTAGAAAGCATGATTTCATGGAATAATCTTGACACTCTCGCATCCTTTCAGGAGCTGTCAAAAAAAGAAAAGGTTAGTCTGAAGGATGTCATGAGCGGACAGCCCGGTGCAGACAGAGTAAAGAAATATCAGATGCCCATGGCGGCGGGAATGACCTATGTCTATGCGCCTAAGTCAATTGACGATGCGATTCTGGACGGTTTGAAGAAGCTCTCAGACGAGGCACAGCTTTTGGATAAGTTTGAAGCCCTTTATAATGGCGAAGTGATCAACACAGGTGAAAAGAGACTGGTACTTCATCATCTCACCAGATCCCAGCTGGGCGATGATGTGATGAAGGATGGCGTAAACAAGCGTGAATTCTATCTGGCACAGCAGAAGAAGATCGCCGATTTTGCAAATGATGTACATTCCGGTAAGATCACCAACGCAGCCGGCGAGAAGTTCACCACAGTTGTTCAGATCGGTATCGGCGGCTCGGATCTGGGGCCCCGTGCCATGTACCTGGCTCTGGAGAACTGGGCAAAGCAGACCGGTAATTTCAATATGGAAGCCAGATTCATCAGCAATGTGGATCCGGACGATGCCGCCGCAGTGCTGGCAGGAATCGATGTGGCACATTCCCTCTTTATCCTGGTTTCCAAATCCGGTACCACCCTTGAGACTCTGACCAACGAATCCTTCGTGAAGGATGCGCTGAAGAACGCAGGCCTTGACGCCTCCAAGCATATGGTGGCCGTAACCAGCGAGACCTCTCCTCTTGCCACCAGCAGTGATTATCTGGCTGCCTTCTTTATGGATGACTATATCGGTGGCAGATTCTCCTCCACCTCCGCAGTGGGCGGAGCGATCCTGTCCCTGGCTTATACTCCCGAAGTATTTGCCCGTTTCCTGAATGGCGCAGCCGAGGAAGATAAGCTTGCGACAAATAAAGACATAACCAAGAATCCTGCGCTACTGGATGCCCTCATCGGCGTATATGAGAGAAATGTTCTGGGCTATCCCGCCACGGCAGTTCTCCCCTACTCCCAGGCACTGAGCCGTTTCCCCGCTCATCTGCAGCAGGCGGATATGGAGTCCAACGGCAAATCCGTAAACCGCTTCGGCCAGCCCGTTTCCTATCCCACCGGTCCCGTACTCTTCGGCGAGCCCGGCACCAATGGTCAGCATTCCTTCTATCAGCTTTTGCATCAGGGCACGGACATCGTTCCCCTGCAGTTCATCGGCTTCAAGGAGAGCCAGCTGGGAGTCGATGTCAACATTCAGGGAAGCACCAGCCAGAAAAAGCTCTGTGCCAATGTAGCCGCACAGATCATGGCGTTTGCCTGCGGAAAGGATAATGAGGACAACAACAAGAAATTTGCCGGAAATCGCCCCTCCAGCATCATCATCGGAAAGCAGCTCACTCCTGAGTCCCTGGGCGCACTTCTCGCTCACTTTGAGGACAAGATCATGTTCCAGGGCTTCCTGTGGAATGTGAACAGCTTTGACCAGGAGGGCGTTCAGCTCGGAAAGGTGCTGGCTAAGAAGGTGCTGGCTCACGAGACCGACGGAGCTCTGAAGGAATTCAGCGATATGTTCGAGATCTAAGATTAAAGAATCCGCGTGAATATTTTATACCTTAAAAACCGGGCTGCCCATCGGCAGTCCGGTTTCTTCTAAATGGTCATGATCTCTCTGATCAGCGCCTCCCACTCTTCCTGCGTAACCAGAGTTTCTTTGGTCAGATTATCCTCCCTGTTGTCTTTACGGTTGTCCACCTGTTCGTCCCTTCCGCTCTCCATTTCGTAGTCTTGATCCTCCACTCCGGAAATTTCCTCCATTC
>CACXDS010000185.1 GCA_902766425.1 uncultured Lachnospiraceae bacterium | reverse complement strand
TTGCCTGTTCCGTCGAGATTCAATCTGATCTGAATATCTGTCTCTCTGGTTTTTCTGTTTATTTCCGCAATTCGCTGTTCCATTATGACTCCTTTCCGATGTCTTCCGCTCAGTCCTTCTCAAATCTCACCTTGATGCTGTTGGCATGCGCAGTTAAGCCTTCGCTTCTGGCAAAACGCTGGATATCCTCGCTCACACTCCTTAACGCCTCCCTGGAATAAGAAATGATGCTGGTCTTTTTGATAAAGTCATCCACATTTACCGGTGAAAAGAACTTAGCAGTACCATTGGTGGGCAGAATGTGGTTCGGGCCTGCAAAATAATCCCCCAGAGGCTCGGAGGCATACTCTCCAAGGAAAATAGCACCGGCGTTCCGGATCTTGGTCATGGTCTCAAAAGGATTTCTGGTCAAAAGCTCTAAGTGCTCGGAGGCAACTTCGTTGACTGCGGCAATGGCATCCTCCATATTCTCAGCCACCAGAATATAGCCATAATTATCCAAGGATTTCTGAATGATCTCACGGCGCTCCAGCACCTCTACAAAGCCATCCACTTCCTTGGATACAGCCTCTGCCAGAGCTTCTGAGGTGGTCACCAGAATGGCGCTGGCCAGCTCATCGTGTTCTGCCTGAGAAAGTAGATCTGCAGCTACATAGCGGGGATTGGCAGTTTCATCCGCAAGCACCATGATTTCGCTGGGGCCTGCAATAGAATCGATGCTTACATATCCATACACTGCCTTTTTGGCAAGGGCGACAAATATATTGCCGGGGCCGGTGATCTTATCCACCTTAGGAATGGATGCCGTACCGAAGGCCATAGCTGCGATTGCCTGGGCTCCGCCCGCCTTAAAGATTCGATTCACCCCCGCAATATCTGCAGCGACTAAAGTGCCGGGATTGATCCGGCCATCCGCTCCGGGAGGCGTTGTCATAATGATCTCGTCCACACCTGCCACTTTGGCGGGAACCACATTCATCAAAACGCTGCTGGGATAGGCTGCTTTTCCACCGGGCACATATACTCCGACTCTCTCGATGGGGGTGATCTTCATACCGAGAATGGTTCCGTCCGGTTTTGCGTCAAACCAACTGTTGCGCAACTGTTTCTGGTGAAAGACCCGGATATTCTCCGCGGATTTGCGAATGGTCTCGATCAAGGCATCATCCAGCGCCTGATATGCTGCATCGATCTCCTGCCTGGTCACCAGGATATTATCCGCAGTCAGATCAAATTTATCAAACTTCTTTGTGTAGGAAAAAAGAGCTTTGTCCCCCTCCTCCCTCACATTCTTCAAAATCTCGTTTACAGTATCCTCGTATGAACTGTACTGGTTGGGACTTCTCTTTAAGAGATCGCTTAAGATATTCTTTTTGGTCTCCTGCGTCAGCTTTACAATACGCATTTTTTGTTCCACCTTTCTTTTTGTCTTTATCTTCCCAGATATTCTCGCAATTTTAATACCAGATCACGGATTCTTGCCTTTTCCATCTGCATGCTTACAGGATTAACGATCATTCTGGCGCTGAGGGGGCAGACCTCCTCCAATACCTCCAGACCATTCTCCCGCAGGGTCGATCCTGTTTCCACAATATCAACGATCACATCCGATAACTGCACCAGAGGCCCCAGCTCCACGGAACCATTGAGCTTAATGATATCAACAGTCTGATGCTTTTTGTTGTAGAAATAATCCCGGGCGATATTGGGATATTTGCTGGCTACCCGGATCCTTTCATGATGCTGTAAAAGCTCTCTGGCCGATGCGGGTCCGCAGACACACATCCTGCATTTGCCAAAACCAAGATCCAACACCTCATAAACATTTCGGTTTTCTTCCAGAACTGTATCGTAGCCCACCACACCGATGTCTGCGCTGCCAAGCTCCACATAGGTCGGCACATCAGGCCCCTTTGCCAAAAAGAATTTCATCTTCAGCTCTTCGTTGACAAAGATCAGCTTTCGGGAATTTTTGTCCTTCATCTCCTCACAGGAGATTCCGATCTGCTCCAGAATCTCTAAGGTTTTATTGGCCAGCCGCCCCTTACCCAGGGCAAAGGTCAGATAATGTTCGTCATTAAAGGAATTCATGCCTGTTCACCTCCCATAGTCTTTTCGACAGCCAAAAGAGCGACTCTCTTGCCCTCCTGACGCAGATGATGGGCCTTTTCCAGAGCATTCGCAAAGGAGCCTTCTTCCTCGGGATGATAATAGAGCTTTAGGATCTCTTCCTCCGAAAATTCCGTTTTCTGGCGGGCCAGTGCCTCCATGATATCATCGATCACAATGGCAAAGCCCACAGCAGGTGCTGATTTTCCGAAGCGTCCCAGAAGAGAATTATATCTTCCGCCTGTGACAACGGCATTTCCAACCCCAAAGGTGTATGCCTTAAAGATCACTCCGGTATAATAATTATATTTACTAAGCATTCCCAGGTCATAGGAAATATAATCCTTTACACCATAGCACTCCAAAACATGATCCAGCTTCTCCAGGCGGTCAATAGCTGCAAGGGATCTTTCGTTATGTGCAAGCTGCCTTGCGTCATTTAAGGATGTCATACTGTTAAAGAGATCCGCCACCTTAAGCAAGGTTTCGCGATAAGGCTCCGCCACATTTCGCTCATTCAAAAGCTCCTGAGCCGCAAAAAAGTTCTTCCCTGAGATGCAGGCGCGAAGATCGAGCTCCGTCTCCTCATCCAATCCGGCTTCCTGGCAAAGCCCCTTAAAATACTCCACCTGTCCAATGGATACCTGAAACTCTTTTAAACCCACTTTTTTCAGGGCCTCCACAACGAGAGCAATCATCTCCCCATCGGCTTCCACGGACGGGTCATTGATCAGCTCCGCCCCCATCTGAGTCAACTCCTTCAGCTTTCCCTGCAGATTGGAGGTGTTGGTGAAGGTATTCCCCTTGTAGGACAAACGGATGGGTGCTTTCTCCTCCCGAAAATACTTTGCCGCACATCTGGCGATGGAGGGAGTAAAATCGGGCCGCAATACCAGTGTATTTCCCTCTTTGTCAAAGAATTTATACAGATCCTTGCTGGGGGTTGTACCGATCTCTCTGGAAAAAACATCAAAAAACTCAAAGGTCGGAGTCTGGATCTCCTCATAGCCAAAGCTTTCGATCAGGGTGCGCAGGCTCCCTTCCAGCTTTCTTTTCTTTGCATATTCTTTGCCGTATATATCCCGGACTCCCTCCGGTGTATGTAAAAGCTTTTGATTCATCTGTGATCTTCCTCCAAATCATGTGCACTTTAGCGTGGTAGTGTGCTAACATACTACCATACTAAAATATCCTTGTCAACCATAATCTGATTATGGCAATCCTACCTGTCCCTTCATTCACCATCATCCTACGATTCCTGTACATTCGGCGTTCCCAACTTCTTCTCTTCTTTCACGATCCAAATATTATTCACTCCTCAGAAGCCTCCCGATCCTCCAGATCGATCTTTAGTCCCTCAAGATAGGGAACCATGATCCCGTGAATCTTCGGTAAAACATAGGCCGGATTTAACTCTTCATAGCGAAAGCTCTTTCTTCCGCCCTCCTGAGCCCTGTCCCAAAAAAACCGGAGCATTTCGTAGGGAAGATAATATAATATCTCTTTATGAGAATAATAGATCAAAAAGAAGGCGATCCCCCCCTGCTTTTCAAATTTACGCATAAATTCCACCTGGTGCGGATGAATATTCTGCAGGGAGAAGGTATCCACAGCACATTCCTTGGCATCAAAGCATACCGGAATATCCTGCACTGCTCCGATATAATCCACCGTACTTTTTTGCTCAAAGTAGGCCAGAGTGATCTGGCGCGTCTGGGGATCCATCTTAACCGGAGTGATGGGGGTCGGAATCTTCTGGATCAGTGCCAGGCCCATCTCATCATATTTTTCATTGGTTCGATTGATCATTTCCTCCAGGGTCGAGCCCCGGAGCCCTCTGGAATTCCATGTTGCCATTTCAGCTTCCCCTGTCTGATTCTGATCCTAAATTCAAAATCAAATTTATCATAACACATTTTCCGCAATTGCCTTTGCTTTCTCCGGAAAGAGGTAGTCCATCAGGTTTTGCAGCTCCTTAGGGCAGGGAGCATAAAAGCTTTTCCCGTTGAGCGGTAACAAAGCTCTTTGATAGCGCTCCTCAAGTCCCTCCACCACTTCTCTTGTCGGGAAAACCACCTGCCGGGCGTGCAAGGCCTGAGAGACAGGTGCAGAGAGCTTCCGGTTTCCATTAGCTAAAGCAGAATTAAGGCTTTCCAGAAGCCTTCGATCCATTTTAAGGAAAGTAGGATCACTGTATTTGGGATCTCCGAATAAGGGATGCCCAAGGGAGGC
>CACXDS010000184.1 GCA_902766425.1 uncultured Lachnospiraceae bacterium | reverse complement strand
GGCGGATATTGCCTTCCCAAGGATACCAAGCAGCTTCTGGCCAATTATGAATCCGTTCCCCAGAATATGATGAGTGCCATAGTGGAATCCAACCGTACCAGAAAGGACTACATAGCGGATCGGGTGCTTGAGCTGGCAGGGGCCTATGAGGCTAACAGCTCCTACGACGCTGCCAAGGAGAGGGAGGTTGTGGTGGGCGTTTATCGTCTTACCATGAAGAGCAATTCGGATAATTTCCGCCAGAGCAGCATACAGGGCGTGATGAAGCGGATCAAGGCTAAGGGTGCAACCGTGATCATATATGAACCCACGCTTGAGAATGGTTCCACCTTTTTCGGATCCGTGGTAGTCAATAACCTGGATAAGTTTAAGACCATGAGTCAGGCGATCATAGCGAATCGCTATGATTCCTGCCTTGATGATGTATCTGATAAGGTTTATACCAGGGATGTGTTTCGCAGGGATTAACGATTCAGGAACAAATAACAGTTAAGGTGGAGAATGCGTTATTAGGGTTGATTTTTTCTCCTATATTGGGTAAAATGAGGGTGTGGGGTGACTGCACCCTTTTCTTTTTGCGGGCTTTTTGCTGAAGCTAAGAAGCATATTTATGATCATTTAGCTTTTTGACACATAGCCTGTAGCTTCAATGCTTGGAAATGGTTTATGCCCGGCATTATGATTATTCAAAGGATTAAAGAGGATTACAAAAGAACATTATGGACATTTTTGACATTATCAGCCTGTTTGGCGGACTTGCCATGTTTCTATACGGCATGCGCCTTATGGGAAACGGACTGAAGGACAGCTCCTCCGGAGCATTGAAAAAGGCGATGGAGCGGGTGACAAGTACCCCCATCACTGCATTTCTCATGGGAGTGGGGATGACGGCAGTGATCCAATCCTCCACAGCTACCATTGTGATCACAGCCGGACTGGTGGGAGCGGGAGTGATCTCTCTTCGCAATTCCTTAGGTATTGTGATCGGCGCCAATGTGGGTACCACTGTCACCGGTCAGATCATCAGACTGCTGGATATGGATGCCAAGGGAGTTTCCTTTTTGGAATTCTTTAAGCCCTCCACCCTGGCACCCTTGGCGCTCATCGTCGGTATTTTCATCGTCATGAACAAAAAGCTGGGCGTCTCGGAAAAGGTGGGGCAGATCGTCATCGGCTTCGGAATCCTGTTTTCCGGACTCCTTAATATGACGGATGCCGTTAGCACGCTGACTGAGACGGGATTGATCGAGAGCCTCTTTACCATGATGGGAGATAATCCCTTGATCGGCTATGCCGTGGGTGCGGGCGTGGCCTTTGTGCTCCAGAGCTCTTCGGCTACCATTGGTATCCTGCAGGCCTTTTCCACCTCCGGACAGCTCTGCTTTAGCGAGATCTATGCTGTGCTGGTCGGTATTTATCTGGGAGATTGTGTGACCACCGCCCTGGTATGCAATATTGGAGCCAGACCGGATGCCAAGAGAGTTGGACTGGTCAATATTTTGTTTAATCTTAGCGAGACCGTATTGATCCTGGTAGCAGTGACAATCGCGCACTCCATGGGACTATTGGATAAAATCTGGGACGCCACCATTCATTCCGGTGGCATTGCCAATACAAACACGGTCTTTAATCTGTGCTGTGCAATCTTGCTGCTTCCTATGTTGGGAGTGTATGAGAAAATCAGCCGTAAACTGATCAAGGACGATAAAGAGGATGAGGATGCGCACGGAAGCGAAAAGCTGGATGCATTGAATCCTGTATTCTTCAGTACACCGGCCATCGCATTTAATGCCTGCTATGAGGTGCTTCTGGAGATGTACCAGCTGGCGAGGAAAAATGTGATGCGGGCTTTTGATCTGGTGGCTCATTATGATGCTACTGTCAAGGATAAAGTGGAGCGGGATGAGGGGATGATCGATCTCATGGCAGACAGGGTCAACAACTACCTGATCCAGATTTCCGCACATATCACTTCCTCCAATCACATAGAGATTTTGAATCATTACTATACTGTCATAGGTGAATTTGAACATCTGGGGGATAAGGCTACCAATATCTGCGAGATCGCGGAATTCATGGACAAGGAAGGGATTACCTTTACCAGTCGGGCTATGCAGGAGCTGAATGTTCTGCGGGAATTACTCACCACAGTGCTGGATTATACTGATCTAACCTTCCGCAAATGCAATGTCGAGGCCGCCAGACATATCGAACCCCTGGAGGAGGTGGTGGATGATATGGTGGAGCTGCTGAAGGGAAATCATATGGAGCGCCTCCAGAAGGGGGAGTGCTCCGTATTCAGCGGAACAGAATTCTTAAATCTCCTGACAGAAGTAGAGCATATTTCCGATGTTTGCTCCAATGTGGGGATTGCTACCGTGGCCAGGGTGACGCCCCAGATGAAGCACCAGATCCATGATTATCTGTCCACTCTGCATTCCGGAAATGACGAGCTGTTCAACCGGGAATACAAGGAGGCAAGAGAGAGATATTTTAGGCTCCTTGGGAAGGAAGAATGACGGCATGGCATTTGTAGGGGCGGATTGTGGCGAAAAGCATTTGAACGGGCAGATTGAGGCAGAAAGTATTTGAAAGGCTGAATTGAGGCGGAAAGCATTTGAAAGGCCGAATGGGGAAAGCTGTATAAAGTATTTGGTTCCAGAGGTGGCTGGCGTATGAGGCTGAATCGCACAAAGTTTAAGTTAATAGAGACCTATGCCACCTTTCTGGTGGATCTTG
>CACXDS010000183.1 GCA_902766425.1 uncultured Lachnospiraceae bacterium | reverse complement strand
GTTCCCTCCCATGGAGGTAGAGGGTGAGACCTTTGTGCTCCGTCCCATGAACTGCCCTCATCACATGATGATCTACGCAAACAAGCCCCACAGCTATCGTGAGCTGCCCATCCGGATCGGTGAGATCGCTCATGACTTCCGCTTCGAGGCCAGCGGTACCTTAAAGGGCATCGAGCGCGTAAGACATTTCTGCCAGAATGATGCTCATCTGTTTGTGACCCCCGGTCAGATCGAGGAGGAGTTCAAGAAGGTGGTTGACCTGATCCTTGATGTTTACAAGGATTTCGGCATCACGGATTATCGCTGCGTGCTTTCCCTGCGTGATCCTGCAGATACCGAGAAGTATTATCCCGATGATAACATGTGGAACAATGCGGAGAACGCCCTTCGCCAGGTGCTCAACGACATTGGCATTGAATATACCGAGGAGATCGGCGAGGCAGCCTTCTATGGTCCGAAGCTGGATGTGAATGTAAAGCCTGCAGTGGGCGGTGAGTACACCCTGTCCACCTGCCAGCTGGACTTCTGTCTGCCCATGAAGTTTGACCTGAAGTATGTTGACAGCGATTCCACCGAGAAGACGCCCGTGGTTCTTCACCGCGCGATCCTTGGCACGCTGGATCGTTTTATGGCCTATATCATCGAGCAGACCATGGGCAAGTTCCCCACCTGGCTGGCACCTCTCCAGGTAAAGGTTCTTCCTGTCAGCGAGAAGACCAACGATTATGCGGCTAAGGTGAATGAGGCGCTGGAGAATGCCGGAGTCCGCACCTTCCTGGATGACAGAAGTGAGAAGGTCGGCTATAAGATCCGCGAGGGGCAGCAGGTGGACCGCGTGCCCTATATGCTGATCATCGGCCAGAAGGAGGCCGAGGACGGCACTGTTAGCGTCCGGAAGCGCGATTGCACCGAGAATGAGGTGATGAGCCTTGATGCCTTTATCGCAAAGGTGACGGAGGAGATCCGCACCAAGGCCAGATAAATGGGTCACCGGGACGGTTCTATTTGACCTATTTTGGCATCTCACCGCACAAAAATGTATCTTACCAGGGGAACCCTTGTGGTTCCCCTTTTCTTTTCCTATAATCGCCTTGACAAGAGAAACATAGGTCGCCGCAAGGTCCAAGGAATGCAAAGGCTTGGAATTCCGCAAAACTCGGAGTTAGGTTTGGAGTGTCTTTCCGGTGGGCTTGTTACCCGGAAAGACACTCCAAACCTTCCCCTCGAGGTATGGAAAGCCTTAACTCATAGAGGTAGGTAGCTTTACATGTCTCTGTGGGAGGAAGCGGCGGTATGGAAAAGGGAGGAAGTTATGGGAAAGATTATTTTGGCAGTGCTGATCGGTTTGGAAATCGGGTTGTGCGTCTATACCTTGGGAAAACAGAGGGATACGGCTAAGTGGATTCGAAATCGTATGATGATCAGCGGGATTCAGTGGGGAATGATTCTGCTGACGCTACTGCTCCCCATAGGGAATAAGGGCTTGCGGTTTGCGGGCGCCGGGATTCTTTTGGGAATGCGGTTTCTGATCGGTGGGCTGCGCTATCTGCTTCAGAGAAAGAAGGCGAAGGGATTCCAGGGAAAGCTGCGCACGGTTTTGGCGGCAGCGTTTGGGTGTTTGTTTTTGTTCCTCTCCTGTGTGCCTGCGTTAGTATTTACGGGATATCGGGGACTAAAGACCACCGGACAGTATAGGGTAAAGCAGGCGAGTGCCATACTCACGGATGCGGGGCGCCCGGAAACCTATGAGACGGATGGATCCTTTCGGGAGGTGCCGATCCATGTCTATTATCCGGAGGTTGAAAAGTCCGGAGATGTGAAATCCGAATTTCCTTTTATCCTATTCTCCCACGGTGCCTTCGGATATTATCAGAGCAATACCTCCACCTATATGGAGCTGGCGAGCCATGGCTATGTGGTGGTGAGCCTGGATCACCCCTATCACTCTTTCTATACAAAGGATAGCGACGGGAAAACGATTATCGTGGATCGGGATTTTTTGCAGAGTGCAATGTATATCGGAGGATCGGAGTGTGACCTTCCTGAGGAGGAAATCTTTCGGGCAACAAGGGATTGGATCAACCTTCGGCTGGAGGATGTGGAATTTGTGCTGGATGTCATACAGGCGGCGAAAACAGCGGGCGGTGAGCAGGGTGATCCCACAGGGATGTTTCCGGACAAAGCATGGACCTTCCAGAAAGATAGGGACATAGAGGAGTTTGCAAAAATCATAACCATGACGGATACGGACAAGATCGGTGTCATGGGACATTCCCTTGGGGGAGCTGCCGGCGTGACCATTGGAAGGCTAAGGAGCGATGTGGATGCGGTGATCGATCTCGACGGCACCATGCTGGGAGAGCAGCTGGATTTCCGGGAGGGACAATATGTCTATCCGGAGGATCCCTATCCCGTACCCCTCTTATCCGTAAATAATGAAAGGCATCAGACGGACTCGGCAGAGGCGGGGCCTCTCTATGTCAATGTGGCCGTGCTTGAAAATGCAAGGGATGCACGCTATACTTATTTCGTTGGGAGCGAGCACATGAATTTCACGGATCTGCCCCTGATGTCCCCCTTCCTGGCCCGCCTGCTTGGCACGGGAAGCATTGACGCGCAGGATTGCATCGAGACCATGAACGGGATCGTGCTGCAGTTCTTCGATTACTATCTGAAGGGGATGGGGGAGCTACAGATCCGGGAGTGCTACTGATTCATCGATAATACCCTAAGCATTTGTCAGAGCCAATTTGGAACAATGATAAGATGCTTGGGTCAAAGGGTAAAAATATGAGCAGCGGTGCAACGGAGCGATCCATGGCATAGTCATTGAGTTTCTGCAGAATATAGATGAAATAGTTGGGTGGAGCAAATGGAGATCAAGGTTTGCAGGATTGGAAAAGAACATCCGGAGGAAGTGGAGATCCGCTGCCATGAGGTGACAGAGGAGGTGCGGGAGATTGTGGCCTTTGTCAAGACCAGACAGGGACAGCTCACAGGCCATCAGGAGGGAAGGCAATATGAGGTGGCGGTGACGGATGTATGTTATGTGGAGGCAGTGGATAATAAGGTTTTTCTGTACACGCAAAAGCAGGTCTATGAGACGAGGCAAAAGCTGTATGAGTTAGAAGAGCTCCTTCGGGAAAAGCATTTCCTGCGGGTGTCGAAATCTTTGCTTTTGAATCTCATGAAGGTGCAGGCCATAAAGCCGGCCCTGAACGGGAGGATGATGGCGGTGCTCCGGGGCGGGGAGGAGATCATTATTTCGAGAAAGTATGTGGCAGAGCTTAAGAAAGCGCTGCGGGGAAATTAGGGGCGCAGCAGAGGGCCGGTTTTTGGGAGAGGAGAAGAATGATCATGCGGGAAAAGGATTTTTGGATAGATTTATTGAGAACATATGCCATGGTGACAACCCTGATCACGGTGGTTTTGTGCGTGGCAGGTTCGCTGCTTATGCCGGAGCTGACCTTTGGGTATCAGGCATTTTCGGCGCCGCTAGTCTATGGACTTGCCGGGACGCTGCCAAACCTTGTGCTATATTCCAGACATGAGCTGAAGATTGGGGAACTTCTTGTGCGCAAGGTTTTGCAGCTCCTTTTGATCGAGGCTGGAGTGTTCTTTGTGGCGCTGTATGGATCGCAGAGCTACTGGCAAAGACCCGGAATGCTTCTTGTTCTGGGGGGGAGTGTTCTGGCAGTATATATAGTGGCAAACCTGTTTTCCTGGCTGGCCGATGTAAGATCCGCAAGGATCCTTAGCCGGGAGCTTTCCGCGTTTCAAAGCTCCCGGGAGGAGTCATAAGCAATTTTCAATCCATCTAATCGATGAGATCAAAGGAAGGGAAGCTCGTTGATACATGGATAAGAACACTGCGGAAAAATCATTATGGGACCTTTTTGTGCCATGGATATCTACAAAAAGAGAGACACCGGGTTATGGCGGAAAATAGTAACTATTCTGAATAGCTACGGAAAATCTAAACTCAGGATATTTGGGACTTGGCAGAGGCGCCGGATTTATTTACAATATATTGTGAAGAGCAGTGGAAGGTACAGGGAAAGCTAGGGCCTTTTGCTGAAAGTGATAACGGAAGGAATTGAGGAGAAGAGCAGTGGCTAGGAAACCGGTGTTGACGGGCGGAAAGCGTGATGAGATCATTGCCAAGGCGATGATATTGTTTTTTGAAAATGGATATGAAGCGACCTCTGTGCGCATGATCATGGAGCAGGTGGGCGGAGAGATTGGCATGTTCTATCATTACTTCAAGTCCAAGGAAGAGCTGTTTGACAAGGTGGTGGATGCCTTTTTTAAGGATTACGAGGAGAAGCTGTCCGGTCTGATCAGAGGGTGTTCGTCCCCGGAGGAGCTGGTGAACATGCTCCTGCCAATCTATGAGAAATCCATGCAGGAGTTTGGAGCGCTCCAAGGAAATATGCACTGGACCATTCAGTATGCGATGAATGCGAGAACGGTGGCAGCCTTCCTGCCGGTGGTAGCGGAGTCCCTTACGCAGTGGGGCATAAAGAGCGAGACTCCGCCGGAGATCCTTGCGGGGCAGCTGTTATACGGGATATCAGCCACCATCCATTCCAAGACCTTTGAGGCCATGGACGAGAGCGCAAAGAAGGAAACGCTTGTTTCCTTTCTGGGAAAAGTGCTGGCGGGATGAAGCCGGTACTGCGCCCGGAAACCGGAAGGGGACTTGCCTGATTGACGAAGGAAAGCAAAGATGGTAAATTCTAAATAGGAAAGGGGCATGTGCTTATGGGAATTTACTTAAACCCGGGAAATGAAAATTTCAGGATTACGCTTGCCGGTGGAAGGTATGTTGACAAGACGGAAATGATATC
>CACXDS010000182.1 GCA_902766425.1 uncultured Lachnospiraceae bacterium | reverse complement strand
GCTTCATTTTCTGCTCCCCTTCCCCGGCGCCCTTTGGCGCTCCTTTTCTAGGGTGCAACAACATTTACGGAAGTTCCAAGCAGCAAAAACAGCATTCCCAGCGCTGCCAATAACAGCAGCAGGCCGTAAAATGCGCCTCCCTTATCCCAAATATCAGCGGGCCTGCGCCGAACCGTCCCGGCAATCAGGGTCACGCCGCTGACGCCATACACCAATGCAAGCCCCATGGCAAGTACTGCCATGATCGGTACACTCCTCAAAAAAGAAATGACAAGAATAAACAGTATGGAAACGGTAAACAGCAGTGCTGTCCTTCTTCGCTCCGTACGCCGGTTTTTCAGCGTGAGCTCCAGGGATCCGGCCAGCATTTCTTCAGCCGCCGGCAGCGCGATCGCTTCCTCGCGGATGGTCTCTCCCCGCAACAATTCCGCCAGAGAAACCTCCAATTCCTTCGAGAGGGGTTCCAAAAAAGAAATGTCCGGAAAGCCATGCCCGTTTTCCCAACGGCTGACGGCTTTGTCCGTCACATTCAGTCGGCTTGCCAATTCCTTCTGTGTATATCCCTTTTCTTTTCTTCGCTGCGCAAGAAATGATCCAAATCGTTGTGCATCCATTTTATTGTCGGAGCCCCCGGTCGTACGCACCTGTGCCCCATTCCTCCTTCTGCAGTTGGATTTTCCGTCCGGTGATTTTGGGCAGTTGCCCTCACCGGCTCACTCACATCCTACAAAAAAGCGCCCCAAAATGCAATCTACGATGCATAGAGTGGCGCATTTACGCTGTTTTTTCATGTTTTCGTTTATAATCCAAGGATCCTGGCGTAGCCATAGGTCAGAGGATGATCCAAGGTCCGATTTCCGGAAATC
Source organism: uncultured Lachnospiraceae bacterium (assembly GCA_902766425.1). Classification (GTDB taxonomy): domain Bacteria; phylum Bacillota; class Clostridia; order Lachnospirales; family Lachnospiraceae; genus Acetatifactor. Next base: position 18,191 of record CACXDS010000182.1, on the reverse strand, counting down.
GACCTTCCCGCCTCCATGCGGTTGGGGCAGTCCTTTCGTCCGCACCCCATGCAGATACCCTCGCAGACCGCTGTCGCATCCTGCGAAAGCTCCGCATAGAAGGCCACACTCTTTTTCGGTATCATGCAAAAGCCCTCGGTGCAGGTAACGGGGAGCCCGCTCTTTTCCAACAGCCCCGGCAAAGTATCCAAACTCAGCGAGGGCTCCGCCTTTTTCACTCCTTTGCCATCCCCGGAATGCCCTGCTTCTTCCGTCGCTCCTTTGCCATCCCCGGGATGCCCTGCTTCTTCCGTCGCTCCTCCGCCATCCCCGGAACGCCCTGCTTCTTCCGTCGCTCCTCCGCCATCCCCGGACTCCTCCCGGGCTCCCAAGAAATAATATCTTCGGACCACATATTTTCCCTGCGCCTTCACCCAGGCATTATATGCCCCATAAGCCCGAAGAAGGATCTCGCTCCCCAGCACCTCCACCATATAGGCCTCTGTGAGCTTTCCCTCCGAAAGGAACGCCTCCTGCAGCCGGTCAACCCCGGCCCCCAGAGTCATCACTACAGCCCGAACCTTCGGGTCATTCAGGCCTTCCACCTCCCAATCGCGAAAAACTGCATCCTCCATGCACTCCAGAATCTCCTTCAGCACCTCCCAGAGCAGCTCCCGATCCTCGGAATGATAATGGGCCTTGCGCATGACATTCTCCACAAAATCCGCCCTTTTACAATGTTCGATCACACCGCCAAAGATCTCATTTTCTCTTCCCATACCACACTACTCCCACAGGTTTACGAATGCTTATGCCTGATCCGGGAATATCCCATCCTCACGCTCCATTTTAAGCCTTCCAGCACCAGGGAATACAGCAGACAGACCAGAAGGCAGATCCCCAGCGAGGCCAGCCAATAGGAAAAATGATAGATCTGCTTCCTCCAGAGCATCATATAAAAGAAGGTGTGCACCAGATAGATATTCATGGAGTGCCTGCCCAGAAGCTCGAGTGCCCTGTTCAACACTGGAACTCTCCCCGGAAGCGCCGAGGCAAAACAGACCAAAAACAGCGCTATGGGTGCATCCGCCAGATAGACATAGGTCTCATAGATCACATAATTCTGCCTGATCATAATGCAGAGCACAAACAGCAGGAGCCCGCCGATCCACTGCAAAAATAACGGGATTTTCAGATTCAGAAGCTTATCCGGCCATTTGCCGTATGCTGCACAAACTCCAAAAGCCGCCACAAAAAAGTACCTGCCGATATCCTCCCCCATCCCTATGACAAAGGGAGCAAAAAAGGCCAGCAGCAATAAATAATTTCCCACCCTGCGGACCGCCCAGACAAGAACAGGTACGAGAAAAATCAGCAGATAAGCGATCTCCATATACCACCAGGTCATGTTCAGGGTAGGCGTGTCAAAAAACATGGAGAGCCCCAACGCATCCGTAAGCAGATAGACAAACGCCTGCTTTCCCCGTCCATAGAGAGATGCATAGTCGAAATGCCTCCACCAGAGCACATTGACACTGACAAAAAGGATCAGAAAATTCCCCATCAGCCGCGCAAACCGCAGGGCAGCTTCCCTCATGGCCTCCATGGGGGTTATATCCTTTTTCTCCAATAAACCGACAGCGATCCCATAGGCTGTCAGAAATACAAATACCGCCACGCAGATATTCCCAAAGCCCGAAAACATCAGAAAATGCTCCTTTGTAAAAGGAGCATACTCCACCTGCATTTCCTCCAGGATTGTCTGATTTTCAAAGAGATGATAGATCAACAGGAGAAGGATCGCCACTCCCTTGGCCATCAGAGTACATCTCTTGGTGAAGCTTTTTTCCATAACAGTTCTTCTCCTTTTTATTTACTGCTTCACCTTCAGGCATCTGATGGCATTGAGCACCGCCAGTACCATCACGCCCACATCTGCAAAAATTGCCATCCACATATTGGCCAAGCCCACTGCCCCAAGGATCAGGCAGAGTCCCTTCACCGTAAGTGCAAATATGATATTCTCATACACGATCCGCAGACACTTTCTGGCAATCCGCATGGTAAGCGCGATCTTCCTGGGGTTATCATCCATCAGCACGATATCCGCCGCCTCGATGGCCGCATCCGATCCAAGCGCTCCCATGGCAATGCCGATGTCCGCTCTGGAGAGCACCGGCGCATCGTTAATGCCGTCCCCCACAAAGGCCAGCTTCTCCTTCGGTCCCTTGGCCGCCAGCAATGCCTCCACAGCATTCACCTTATCCCCGGGAAGAAGCTCGCTCTTCACCTCATCCAGCCCAAGCTCCTTTGCCACACTCTCCGCAACAGCCCGGTTATCTCCGGTGAGCATCACTGTCTTTTTGATGCCCGCAGCCTTTAAGGCTCCTATAGCATCCTTTGCCTCCGCCTTCACCACATCGGAGATCAGAATGTACCCGGCATACATACCATTCACTGCCAGATAGACCACCGTGCCCACTCCGGGATTCTCCTCATAGGAGAGCCCCAGCGCTTTCATCAGCTTCGCATTTCCGGCCTGCACCTCCACGCCGCAGACCACAGCCTTTACACCGTGCCCACTGATCTCCTCCACATCCGACACCCTTCCAAGAGCGATACCGCCTGCCTGCATTCTCTGCTCATAGGCCTCCCGGATACTCTTCGCAATGGGGTGGGTGGAATACCCTTCCGCATGGGCCGCCAGCGCTAACATCCCTGTTTCGGCATCCACGCCCTGTAGGAAACCATCTCTGTTGTCCGCACCGGATCCGCCCGATGACTCGTCTGACATCTTCTCGCCACCTGTCATTTGACCATGTAGCCAGTCTTCAAACGCCTTTGCGGGACGAACCTGCGTCACCTCGAAAACGCCCTTTGTCAGCGTTCCGGTCTTATCAAATACCACATACCCGGCCTGGGCCATGGCCTCCAGATAATTGGAGCCCTTCACCAGAATACCGCAAGCACTGGCCCCGCCGATCCCGCCAAAAAAGCTTAAAGGGATGGAGATCACCAATGCACAGGGACAGCTGATGACAAGAAATGTCAGCGCCCGGATGATCCAGGTGGGGAAGACCGCCGGCCTGCCCATCAGCATCAGGACCACCGGAGGCAGAATCGCCAGAGCCAACGCTCCGCCGCATACCGCAGGCGTATAATATTTGGCAAACTTACTGATAAAGTTCTCGGAGCGGGATTTCTTCATGCTGGAATTCTCCACCAGATCCAAAATCTTGGAAACTGTGGATTCCCCGAATTCCTTTGTGGTCCGGATCTTTAAGAGGCCGGAGAGATTCACGCATCCGCTGATGATCTCGTCCCCCTCCTTTACACCCCTGGGCACGCTCTCCCCCGTCAGTGCGCTGGTATTTAAGGTCGAGCTTCCGCTGACCACCACGCCGTCAATGGGCACCTTTTCCCCGGGTTGCACCACGATCAGTGTCCCAATCCCCACATCATCGGGATCCACCTGCTCCAGCTCCCCGTTCTCGCCTTCAATATTGGCGTAATCCGGCCGGATGTCCATGAGCGCTGTGATATTCTTTCGGCTCTTACCCACAGCCACCGCCTGAAAGAGCTCGCCGATCTGGTAAAAAAGCATTACCGCAACGCCCTCTACAAATTCTCCCTCGCCGCCGGTCAGCTCCTCATATACACCCAACGCCATGGCTCCCACCGTAGCGATCGCCATCAGGAAATTCTCGTCAAAGATCTGTCCCTTGGTGATCCCCAGAAAAGCCTTTCTCAGGATATCATACCCGATCACCAGATAGGGAATCAGATAAAGCCCAAAGGCCCAAAGGCCCGAGATTGGCAGGAAATGCAGGACAATCAGCAGGACCGACGCTATGATGATCCGCCATAACACTTTTTTCTGCTTCTTTGTCATATCCAAAGCTCCCGTGAATGACTTTTATAAATTATAAATAGATCTCGCAGTCATCCTCTACCTTTTTGCAGGCCTTAACCACCTTCTCCATCACAGTCTTTTCATCCGCTCCCTCGGCAAACTCCACCTTCATCTTTTGTGTCATGAAGCTGACCGTTGCATCCGTAACGCCTTCCACCGTCTTGGTTGCCTCCTCCATCTTCAGAGCACAATTGGCACAATCCACCTCAATTTTATAAGTCTTTTTCATCTTGGCATCCTCCTGAATATATATTTAATCAAACATATGAACCATTGTTCATATGTTAATATTACCACATTATCCATCCTTGTCAAGAGAAAATCGACAGAAAATACAAAACACCGAAAGAGAAAAACGACCGAATCCCATCAAAGGACCCGGCCGATTTCCTGCCATGCGACCAGTCTCAAATTCTGCCTGCACTTCGGCTTCATTTCAGAATGGGCATGATCTGTGACAGCATATTATCGATATTTTCAAATACCACACCCTTACTGGTCCCCAGATCACTGGCCTTACTGATGTGCTCCATCAATGTGCCGCAATCCCGCTCCACAAGCTCCAGAGATCTCTCTATGATCTTCAGTTCCCCGCCTGCCTCCGTAGCAGCTCTTGCAATACTCTGTTGCACCTGATCCACACCCTGCGCAGTCTCTATGATCTCCCCGAAGCTGTCATAGGCGCTATCCACCTCCGCGTTACTGAGCTTCATTGCCTTCTGGGACTCCTGCATACTTGTGCTCAGTCGGTCACTCTCTTTTTCCGCATCCTGCAGATACACGCCGACCTCTCCCACCAGCTTCTTGATCTCCTCTGCCAGATTGCGCACCTCCTCGGCCACCACTGCAAAGCCCTTGCCCTGATCTCCGGCCCTGGCTGCCTCAATGGAGGCATTCAGTGCTAAAATATTGGTCTGATTTGCGATCCCGACGATCTGCTTCATGCTGCGCTCGATCTTGCCCACAGACACCTTAAATTCCGCAAAGATCTCCTCCATGTCATTAAAGTGATCCTGGACACCCTCGGCGCTGGAGCGCATTGACTGCATCTTCTCCTTCGCCCCCTCCACCTTCTCCACGATCTCATTCTTCACTGACACAAACTCATCAGCGCTGCGACCCACATTGACAAATACATCATTAAAATTGCCAACCTGCGCCTTCAGATCCTCGTTATTACGGATCACATCCTCAAAGGAATCCTGCACCTTCTTCAGCTCCATCAGGGAGTCAACCTCATTCTCCGCCAACTGCTTCTGGTAAGAATCAATGCTCTTCACAATATATTCAACCGGGTGCAGATCCTGCTGCGGTGTCTGCATAAGTACTGCGGGTGCGGGATTTTGTACGATCTCCCCGCTTGATCTCTTTCTATCCCAAAACATTCTTTTCTCCTCCCTAATCTATACTATCAGCCCCTGCGTGCCCTTCGGCACGCCCTCCGCTTCGCTCCGGGTACCAGATTTGCTTCGCAAATCTGGTACTTATTCAAATACGACGCAGGTCATGGATTGGTTTACAAACTGGCTGTTATAGTGCTCTCCGTAGCCCACAAAGCCGCAGTAGTTATCCAAGGTGTTCATCTTCTTCAGATAATCATCCATAGCATGATTCTGGCTAAAGTACAGATAACGGAACAGGCAATTTACCGCAAATACGCCGGAAATCTTATTGAAATCCCGACGAATATTGGCGATGGTCTCATCGGCGATCTGCATGAAATCCCGGATTTCCAAAATTGTCAGCACATCCGAATCATTCACCTGTCTAAAGCAGGCAAGACCGTTGCCCACCACTTCCTTGATGGACACGATACACATATCCGTACCGTTAATCTTGCCAAAGGGATTGCGGAAGGTCTGAGTGGCGATATCCTCCTCCTTAATGTGAAGCAGATTCATATAGACATCCCTCGCCGGACGACCGTTCAACTCACCGATGTAGTATTTGCTTCGATCTGTCTTGGAAGCCACCAGACGATAATTGGCCTCCATAGGCCGATATATGTTCTCCTTGTAGACCTCCACCTTTCCGTTCATGTTCCGGATCATGGCAAAGGCACAGGCATCCTGATAGACCTTTCCGTTGCAGGATACCTTACCCGCATCCCCGGTTCCGCCCATCAGCTTCACCCTCTTCTGCGTCAAAAGCCCGCTGATGGTGGTGAGCACGCAGGCGTCATTTCCGGTGCAAAAGTCAATGCAGACCGTATCGTTTCTTCCCGGGTTCACCTTTTCGATTGCCTTCTCCACCCTTCCGATATACTTAGCCGGCATGACAGAAACCTTTTCGATCACATCTGTCGAGGCCTCCACGCCCTCTGTATAGGCTGTCACGCCAACCCCTTCCTCAGTCACCCTTCTGTCATAGCACATATCCACAACCCCGATGCTTGGTACGCCCGGGAACAACCTTTCCAATTCCGCCACATGCTGTTCAAACTGTTTGGGATTCGACATTAAAATGATCACTTTAGGCGCCTGAAGTCCTTTCACTGCCTCACTCAAAACTCCGGTATTACTTGCTCCGTAAAACTGCTTCATTTTGTCCCTCCTATCGGCTTTTTCCCGTCAGATCGAGTTTGTAGCCCATAAATAGCGTCAGTATGAATTCTATTTATATCATATAATATTTTTCCTTCATTGGCAATGACGCACATGATTTTCAATAAAAATGCATAATTTTGGGTGATTATGCTTAGGATATGACAAAAAATAAGAAGGTCTCGTCCAAAGTCGAAACCTCCTTATTCCCTATCCGCTCTTTTTCCGCACAAACACCTACGCATCATCCTTCGCGGGCTGCTTTTTCCGCACAAGCAACTACGCTTCGTCCTTCACGGGCAGCTTTTCCGGTTCCTGCCCTCTCAGCTCGATCACCGGCCCGCCATTTCCCTCTATGTACTCCCTGGTAATGGTCACCCTTCCTATGTTGTCATCCTTCGGGATCTCGTACATGATATCCAGCATGAACTCTTCGATAATAGAGCGCAGCGCTCTTGCGCCGGTATCCCTCTTCATGGCCTTCTCCGCAATGGCCTCCAAAGCGTCATCATTGAAGTCCAGCTTCACCTCATCCAGCTCCAGAAGCTTTTGATACTGCTTCAGGATGGCGTTCTTGGGCTCCTTTAAGATCTTCACCAGCATCTCCTTGGAGAGCCCCTCCAGCGTATAGATCACCGGCAGACGACCGATGAACTCCGGTATCATCCCGAAGTTACGGATATCCTCCACCGTCACCTTGGAGAGAATATTCTTATCCTTGTCAAACTTATCCTTCAGATCTGCGCCAAAGCCAATGGAGGCAGTCTTTGTCAGACGCTCCTTAATGATGTCCTCCAGATCCGGGAAGGCACCCCCGCAGATAAAGAGGATATTCTTGGTGTTCACCGTGGCCAGGGGCACCATGGCATTCTTGCTGTTGGCCCCCACCGGCACCTCCACATCTGCTCCCTCTAAGAGCTTCAGCATACCCTGCTGCACACTCTCGCCGGATACATCCCTGCTGCGAGTCTCCTTTTTCTTTGCAATCTTATCGATCTCATCGATAAAGATGATCCCTCTCTCCGCCTTTTCCACATCATTGTCCGCGGCGGCCAGGAGCTTACTCACTACGCTCTCAATATCATCACCGATATAGCCCGCCTCCGTCAGGGATGTGGCGTCCGCAATGGCCAGGGGCACATCCAGAAGTCTTGCAAGCGTCTTAACCAGATAGGTCTTGCCACACCCCGTGGGCCCGATCATCAGCATATTGGACTTCTCGATCTCGATCTCATCCATGGTTCCCGTGGCCACCCGCTTATAATGATTATAAACTGCCACAGAGATCACCTTCTTAGCGTGCTCCTGTCCCACCACATACTCATCCAGACTCGCCTTGATCTTATGGGGCGCCGGGATATTCTTAATATCGATGGCGGGTGCTCCCCCATTCTTCTGCTTCTTTTTCTTCAGCTTCTGCTTATTGGGGATTCCTCCATCCCCCTGCAGATCCGCCAGATTGACAAAGCTGATCTTCGGGAACCCTTTCTGCCCGGTGGTATTGTTATCATCCCCCTGAAAAGGCGGGTTCAATAGTCCCTGATAATCAAACTGACTCACCGTATCCATGGTCTTATGCATGCAATCATCGCAGACACAGATATGGTTCGGCAGCTTAAACATTCTGCCCGCCTTGCTCTCGGGCCTGCGGCAGATGAAGCAGACATCCTCGTACTCCTGCTCCTCCTTCTTGGACTCTCCCTGCACCGGCGAAGCGTTTACACCGCTCTCACTTACCTCTCCATCTCCCTGACTGCCTTCGCTATCCTTCAAATCAGCTTCAGCAACATCTCTCTGCCTTTTGCCCTCGGGGCTCTTCTCATCCCAGTCCTCCCGAAAATTCAGACTGTCCTGATCCTCTCTGTCATTTCCTGCCATTCGCTTCTATCCTTTCTGTCTCTGTGCTGCCCCCTCGCCGCTTATTCCGGCTGTTCCCATGCTGCCTCGCATTGCCATTTCAGCCGCTCCTTCTGTTCCTGTACAGCCTCGCATGCTTTTTATCTAGCAATTATATTGTTTATACCACTCTGCAAATTTGCGAAGCCCTTCCCGGATCCCGATCCGGGGACGGAAGCCATAGTCCTCTTCCAGTGCTCTGCTGTCCGCGTAGGTGATGGGCACATCCCCGGGCTGCATGCCCACCAGCTCTCTATGCCCCTCAAAATCATAGTCCTTGGGCAACACACCTGCCCTGACCAGCTCTTCCTGCAGGGTGCTCACATAATCCAACAGATTCTCCGGCGTACCGCCGCCAATATTATAAATACTGTAGGGCGAAATGGGAAGTCCGTCCTCTCCCGTTGCCTTCTTCGGTGCTCCACCCATAACGCGATACACGCCCTCTACAATATCATCCACATAGGTAAAATCCCGTTTCATGTCACCGTAATTAAAAATCTTAATGCTCTTGCCCGCTGCTAAATTATTGGTGGCGGAAAAATAAAACATATCCGGTCTTCCCGCAGGTCCATAAACTGTGAAGAACCGAAGGCCGGTGCTGGGAATATTATAGAGCTTGGAATAGGAGTGAGCCAAAAGCTCGTTGCTCTTTTTGGTGGCGGCATAGAGGCTCACGGGGTGATCCACCGGATCATCGGTGCTGAAGGGAACCTTCTTGTTGCCTCCATAGACACTGCTGCTGGAAGCATAAACCAGATGCTCCACCCCGCGCTTTCCCCCGTCATAGCTGTGGCGGCAAGCCTCCAGAATATTGTAAAACCCGATGAGATTGGACTGGATATATACATCCGGATGGTCTATGCTGTAGCGCACCCCCGCCTGAGCTGCCAGATTTACCACAATAGAAAAATCATATTTTTCAAACAGGGAATCCACCAGTGCCTTATCTGCGATATCTCCCCTGACAAAAATATGCTCCGCCGCGGACTCCTTTGCTGCCCTCTCGATGAGACCCAGCCGATATTCCTTGAGCTTTGGGTCATAATAGTCATTCATATTGTCCAGAGAAACAATGATCCCCGAGGTCATCTCTTTTAAGAGCCTCAATACAAGATTTGCCCCGATAAAGCCAGGAGACCCCGTTACCAGTATTGTTTTTCCATCAATCAAAATTTTATCCTTCATGTCTTTTCTTCCTCATATTCAAGTTAATGCGAAGGTTTCTTCCCTCGCTGCCTATGCGAAGGCATCCCCCCACTTCGTGGGTCCCCCCTTCCGCTGGGCGCGCGGATTCTTCGCTTCGCTTCGGTCGTTGCAAAACCGACATCCCCCGGATGTCGTGCAACCTCCTTCAGCTAATGCGAAGGCATTCCCCTTTCTGCTAATATACCGAGTGGGGCGCCGAAAGTCAAGAAATTCCGGAAAAGGATGCGACATCCCGGTCATTCTCCCTCCTCATCCCGATCCGTCAGGGCAAAGGGCCATCCCCGCTCCACCGCAAAGGCATGGGCCGCCGTCCCGGACAGACAGTGTAGCTTCATTCTCTCCTTCCCGCCACTCCCCGTCGTAGCTCCGGAGGTCTGAAGCTCTAAGGGATCATAAAACGCCCGTGCTCCGATCACGCCTACACTCTCCGGTATGTAAAGATCCGTTATATTCACACAATTGGCGAAGGCGCAGGTCCCAATCTCATAAATACTCTCCGATAAATGAACCGTCCCGGATATCCCTGCCGGACAGGCGATGAGCTTCTTTCCCGCCCTGTCCGTAAGCATTCTGTCCGTCACCTTGAAAGCAGTATTTTCCTCCTGCACCCGGAATTCCGAGATTGGCAGATTACCCAAGGCATTCTCTCCCATCCGCGAAAGCTTCCTTCCCACATAGAACTCGTGCATGACCGCACTTTTTTGTCCGCCATCGGATGCAAAAGCTCCTTCCCCCAGCGCATACAGACTGTCCGGAAGCCTCACCTCCAGCACTGCCGTATTGGCAAAGGCGTAATCCCCAATCTCAAAGCACCCTTCCCCAAGCTTCAGATCTACAAGAGAATTGCAATAGGCAAAGGCGTAGGGCTCAATGCTCTCCGGCGCTCCCTCCAGACTCTTTAGACTCCCTGCGCCAAAAAAGGCCGCAGCTCCGATCCTCTGACAGCTCTCCGGCAGAGTCACACTCTCCACACCGGAGAAGACAAAGGAATAGCTCCCCAGATCTGAAAGCCCATCTTGAAAAGTAACCTTCTTTAGGGCGCTGCAATAGGCAAAGGCATACTGCGCGATCAGCCCTACGCTGCCCGGGATCTCAATCTCCTCGATGGGAAGACCGCTAAAGGAATAGCTGCCGATATACTCCGTCCCCTCCGGGATTTTTAGTGTTTCACCCTGTCTTGGCATTCTCGCCGCAATGAGAATCTTGCCGTCCCCGGAAAAAAGCATTCCGTCAATGACGGCGAAGTCAAATTCGTCCCCATTTGCATTTCCGGAATTGTCCGATTCCACGCCTTCTTCCCTGCCTGCAATCCGGAATTCCCCCACGGTGATCCCCTGAAAGGCCCCCGGTGCAATTCTCTTAAGGCTTCCGGGGATTGTCACTCCGCTGCTGAAATCACAGCCCTGTCCCAGGGAGGCACTGCCGATCTCCTCAATGTGCCGGGGCAGCTCCCGGATGGGCGTCCGGCAGTAGAGCAGGGCCGCATCCCCCAGAATCTTAAGGCTATCCGGGAGATTGACCTCGAACTGCCCAAAATACTCAAATGCATGAGCGGCAATTTCCTCCACTCCCTCCGGCAAAGTCATTTTTTTGAGGGATTTATAGGCCAGATTACCCATAAGGCTCTCCTGCCCATTGCCGATAACACGCAAGGGCTTTCCCATGATAGTTCCCGGAAGCGTCAGCTCCTCATCCGTCCCCTCATAGCGCACCAAAACGGCCTTGGTCCCGGTGATCTGATAGGTCAGCCTCCCGGCCTCCGTGGAAATCACAACCTCCTGTAAAATCGGATCCATCTCATTGGAAACAGCGATCCCCTGCTCCAGAGCAAAGCTCTCCCCATAGGTGCCGGGATTGCAGTGGAATACCACATCCCCCAGAAACATCGTCCGCCCTGTAATTCGGATCACGCTGTCCGGCAGATAGATGTGATAGGGGTGATTGTTGTCCAGGCGGTTGTTCTGACCGATCTGCTCCAGAATGGTCACATCCAGATTGCAGACTCCATCCGGCACCACCCAGGTCTTGATGCGGTTGGTGGCAAATTCCACCAGGGCATCTCCCGCCTTATTCAGTAAGGCTCCGTCCTTTGCGCTAAAAAGAGGATTCTCCCCACTTACGGTAAATTTCTTTGCTGCAAAGCCCACAAAGGCTTCCTTCCCAAGATAAGCAAGATTTTTCCCCAGATGGATTTCCTGTATGCCCTCCGTTCCCGTGATGCCACTCCCCGAAGGATTCCCCCGGGTTCCTCCAACTTCGGAACCATTATTCCTCGAAGGATCCCCCTCAGTCAAAGGGCCGCCCCTCTCCGACAGATTCAGGGCCGCCCAGCCCGCGGAAAAGGCGTATTTTCCGATGGAGGTAAGGCTCTCCGGAAAGACCGGAGCCCTCAGGTTCTTCGCCCCAAAAAAGCCATAGTTTTCAATGCTCTCAAGCCCCTCCGGCAGGATGACCTCGGACAGGCGCGTACTCGAAAAGCAGTCCGGCGCAATGGTTTTGGTCCCCTTTGCCACAGCAAAGCTCCCCTCCCTGGCGGCGGGAACGGCGAGAAGCTTCTTTCCGTCCTTTGTATAAAGGCCCCCGTCCACCACCTTATAGGCGCTGCTGCCGGTGAGACCGATCTCCTCCAGGCTGTCGCAGCAGGCAAAGATCCCGTCCCCTGCATAGTGCAGACCGGAGGGTAGCTGCACCTTAGTAAGACTGCCGCATTCCGCAAAGGCGTAAGCCCCGATCTCCCGCACCCTCTTCGGCAGCTGTATCTTTGAAAGGTCCGGACAATTTTCAAAGGCCCCGGAGCCGATCACCTCTATGGAATTCGGCAGGGAAACCTCTTCCAGCGCCAGACAATTATAAAAGGCGCAGGAGCCGATCTTCCGGACACTGCCCGGGATGACTACCCGCTTTACAGGCACAAATCCTGTATCTTCCAGGAGTAACAGTCTGGAGAAGGCATAGGGCGCAATCTCTGTCACCGGCGTGTCAAAGACTCTGGCTGGGATCTCCACAGCTTCGTCCGTTCCGCTATAGGATTGCAAAATAGCATGATCCCAAAAGACCTGATAGGTCAGAACCCCCTTTTCCGTCTCCTGCGTCAGGATTTCATCTCCGCGTCTGGGCCTGATCCTCACAGGCTCTGTTACATATAAGGCTCCCGCCTCATCCTCCAGCGTCACCACATAATACAGCTCCTCCAAAAGCTCCGAGGCAGGCCGCAGGGCAAAGCTAATATTATCCTCGATGGCCTGCATTCTGGAACCATTCACGGAGCCATCCTGCCACTGCGAAAGGGGCAGAAGCTCGCCTCCCGCATTCCAGGTTGGGATCTTTTGCTGAAAATGATAGAAGATCCCATTATAATGGGAGATCTCCACCGTCTCCTTGCCGGCGCAGTTTGCATCCTCCGACAGGGTATTGATCGTCTTAATGGTCATTTTGCCGTTTCGCACATCCTCCTGCAGGATGACACTGACATCCACCGCATCTGCCGTGGGACGGCGAAAATAGACAATTCCACTGCTAAGGAGCCTGGTGTTCATCGTCTGATAAATACGCCGCTTTGCGGTGCTCTCCACCTGCATGGCCGGCCAGAGCAGCTCCTCTCCCTTGCTGGTGAGCACCACCAGCTTGGGATCCCTGTCCAGATGGATGACACCCTCCGCATCCGGCGCCACCTCCAGTCGATCCAGCATCGTGATGAACTCCCCGTCCCCCTGCTTTTGGAGAATGGAATAGGTCACCTTTGCGGCTCCATCCGCCTGCTCCTGTGTCAGCGTCATGGTATATTCCTTGTCCGAAAGGACGGGGTTTTCCAAGCTCCAGTCCTGCTTTTCCCCATCCTGCCAGATCCGGCTCATGCCCTTTAAGAAACTGCTATATTCTCCATTGATCCGAAAGCCCTCATAAAAATCCTGCATTTCATAAAACTGACTGCGATTGCCGGAGGGATAATACAGCGTCACACCATTTGCCCCCTCCACATTGGAGGAATTCTTTAGGATCAGAGCTTTCACGCTTGCAGTCAGAAGGGATGCATTCTTTGCCATGGAGTCCCAGACACTGAGGGACTGCGCTGCAAGGTCTCCGGCTTCGGAAGCTTCTTTTCCCGCTGACCTTTTTTGCCCTTTCATCCTATTCACCTGCGCGGTAGCCGCCGACTCCAGCTCCTTGGCCAAGCTTCCCAAATCCACCAGATCATAGTTAAATGCCGAGCCCTCCAGCGCTCCAAAGCTCTTGGCGCCGATGCGCGCCTTATTCACAGTCCCGGGGCCGCTTTGCTCCATGTCCCTTGTCATGGTCAGGGCCAGATTTGCAAGTGCTGCCTGCACATCCCCCACTCCGGCAAGGTCTGCCACGGAAAGCGTGACATCCGGATCATAATATGTCGATTTCTGCTTCTTGTAATAATTTGAGTATGCATCTACTATGGCCGCCGTAACCTTCTTGGGATCCCGCGTGCGGTTGAGAGTGCTCAAAAAATGATAATCCCAGCCATCTCCCGGCTCCAGCTCCTCGGAGCCCACATAGTAATCCGCAAAATCCGCCCACATGGTCATGGTCTCCAGATTCCCCATAAGACAGGCATCAAAGCCGACAAAATCCAGCTTCTCTGCTCCGCCAAAAATGGTGCGACTCATGGCTAGCTTCATCTCGGAAAGGAGCAGACCATCCCCGTTAAAGAGCTCATCCACGCCATACCCCCAAAGCGGTCCGCCGCCGTGATCCCAAAGGATCAAACCGTAATGCTCCGCCGGATACCTCTCCGTGCAATAATTGACAAAAGCGGAAAGGGTCTCCGGCGCCCCCATGTCGGCGTTTTTCGCCGTGCCGGCCACAACCCTGTCCGCTTCCTCCAGACTCATATCGATCACACAATTCCTGTCGCAGGGAATCCCCGCCTGCCAGCGGGCGCTTCCCCCGGTATAAAGGACCAAATTGACCTCATCAAAAGAAAGCCCCGAATCCTCCATCTCCGCGATGTCTGCGCTGGCGCTCCCCAGCTTGCTCTCCAGATTCGAGCCGATCATATATACCATCAGAGTAAAGTCTTTTTTCTGCGACTCGCCCGAGCCCGTGTCGCCGCTGCCTCCGTTGCCGTTTGCTGCGCCGCTGTTACTTCCGTTGCTACTGCCTGCACCACCGTTTCCCGTTGGAATGCTGACATGACCGTTTCTATAATCTATGATCTCAGCATCCGCAGGGTCATACTCCTGATTCTTCTTAGCCAGAGCCCGGCTAAGATCACCTTCTGACAGCTCCTCATCACCTCTGTAGCCCACTGCTGTCAGGCTGCCTGCCGCCCCTTGGTCCGACAGCCTTTCTGCTCCCTGAACTCTATTATTTCCTTGACCACTCTGCTTATTTGTATTCTCATCTGTTATAAATTGATAGGAGACAGTTTCGTCCGCAGAAGCCGCCACGCTTGCCTGCATGAACGGTTCACACACCAAACCTAGGCACATAGCGATCATGCACCCTAGCGCTGCCCATTTTCGACTTCGCATTTTTCCTCTCCTCATCCCTACAATACCCCACTCGAAATTTCTCATGTTCTTGATTCACGATTTTCCCTGACCGGTTGACTCTTTCCGCATTTCCGCTTTCTGTGTCACCTGAAACCGCCTTACCGATTGACCCTTTTCGCATTTCGCATCCTGCGCCACCTGAAACCGCCTCAGACAGCAGCTTCCCTGTCTCTGCGCTTTAATTCCCGCAGAAACGGCACCACAAAGGGAATCGCTACCAGTGTGGTCAGCACATCGGACAGAGCCTGAGAATACTGAATACCCGGAAGCCCGAAAACTGCCGATGTGATCACCAGGATCGGCAAAAAGAACAGGCCGCTTCGCAGCATGGACATCAAGGTTGCAACCCCCACGCGTCCCACGCTCTGAAACAGCATATTGGCGCATACCGCCAAGGGCATAAAAAGCTGTCCCACAAACTGGGCCGTCAAGGCCACAGCACCGATCCTCACCACCTCCGGGTCATCCCGGAAAAACTGAACCAGGAGCCCCGTAAACTGCATTCCAACCAGTGCCACTGCGCCCAAAAAGATCTCGCCCACTGTAAAAGTAAAGAGAAATGCTTTCCGCACACGCTCATATTTTTTCGCACCGTAATTAAAGGCGCAAACCGGCTGGAAGCCCTGCCCGATCCCCAGCGCTGTGGCAAAGGTAAAGAAGCAGATCCGGTTTACAATGGACATAGCCGCCACTGCCGCATCTCCATAAACTCCTGCCCTGTCATTCAGCATCATGGTGGAGATGCTGGTGAGCCCCTGACGCACCAGGCTGGGAAAGCCCGTCTCACAGATCAGCCAAAGATCCTTTAGGCTCCTTGATATATTCTTAAGCGCCAGCTTTCCCGAGGTTCTTCCCCTTAAAAACATGGAGAGAAGAATGCAAAAGCTGATGGTCTGCGAAACTGCCGTGGAAATCCCCGCTCCTTGAATCCCAAGCTGAAATCTGCTCATCAAAAGCCAGTCCCCAAAGATATTCAAAAGCCCCCCCGAGGCCAGACCGATCATGGAAAAGAGAGCCTGTCCCTCAAAGCGGAGCACATTGTTGAGCACACAGCTGGAGCACATAAAGGGCGCCGCCAAAAGGATATAAAAGGCATAGGTTTTGGCATAGGGCAGAATGGTCTCCGTGCTGCCCAGCAGCAGCATGAGCGGCTCCAGAAAAAGCAATCCCAGCACAGTCATAAATCCCCCCGTGAGCAATGCTGCAAAAAAGCCCGTAGAGGTAAATCTGGACGCCAGCTGCACATTTCTGGCCCCCAACGCTCTGGAACAGATGCTTCCGCTTCCCTGTCCAAACATAAATCCAAATGCCTGAATAATGGCCATAAGCCCAAACACCACTCCCACAGCCCCGGAGGCGCTGGTGCCGTACTTCCCGATAAAAAAAGTATCCGCCATATTATAGACACTGGTCACCAGCATACTGATGGTGGTGGGAATCCCCAGCTTCAGCACCAGAGGCGCAATGGGCGTCTCCGTCATCTTTTGATACTGCCTGGCCTGCTTGGCTATGTCTGGATTGTCTGTTGTCCTATTGTCATCCTTACTATCGAACATGTTACTTGTACCCTTACCGATTCGATGAATCTTGTCATTCCGTCCAATTATTATCCCCAACTCGTCACTCGCCGGGCCTTTATATACTGCTCTTCCCTGCTCGTCACACGCCGCCCTTTAACCCTTTATATGGTAGTCATCGCTGACCAGCTCCAGGATCGGCATGGCAAGACTCCCCTGCCTGCTGTCAAAGCGCAGAGTCGTAATTCCCGTAAAATCCATATGAATGGCAGCACACAGATAGGGAAAAGTCGTGTTGAGAAGATGTGCAAAAAGCGCTGTGGAGGAACCGCCGTGGCAGAAAAGCGCAATGGTCCTGTCAGCCTTTTTACTATCCACGCAGCGATAATAGAGGCCCTCCCTCTCGTAACCAAATTCTTTCAGCCATTCGTCCGCCTTTTTAGCAACCTTTTCACACTCTGCCACCGCCAGGTTGTCGGCAAAGAAAACCGGATGCTCCCTCCAGTCAGCCGCCTTAAGATCCTCTCCCCGCCGCATCATTTCGTCTGCAATGGACCAGGGATGCCCGCCCTCAAAGATCGGCTCTCCGGATACACTCCCCCACCGGATCTCATGCATGAAATCCAAAATCTTCATCTCCTCGATCCCGGACAGATCGCAAAAAGCCTGCGCTGTCTGTCTGGCCCTGCCCATGGGCGAGCTATATACCTCCCCGATTCCTTCCCGCATAAGGCGCTTCGCAGCCAGCCCCGCCTGCACACACCCCAGCTCCGTCAGACAATCCTTCTCATAATTTGGTTCTCCGTGGCGCACAACAACCATTCTCATCTCTGACACCTGACCCTTCCGTGATTCTTATCTCAATCCTGCACAGCCTAGTCATATCACACTTTCGTTTTTTGTATTTTCGCCGGGGAATATGCCCCTGCAATACAGCTCTTCTTACAAAAGCAGATCCCATAGGATCTAACCCCTGCATACCCGTCCTCCAGCACGCCCTCCTCATATTTCTTGTCCCGTATCTGATCATAGGCCTCCCGCAGTCCGTCCTCCATCTCATTAAATTTCTTCCGCACCTTGATTTCAAAGAGGATCGCAGGATCCTTGGGGCGATTTGGATATAAAACGATGTCCGGTCGTCCCTCCCCTTCCTCCCTGTTGGATCTGGGCTCATAATTCGGCACGCCATAAAGCAGGGACAGGAAAAAGCCATGATAAAAGGCTTCGTCGCTGTCAAATACGCTGATACTCTTTCTGAGCAGACCGCCGACATAATTTTCTATTGCCTCCGTGTCTCCGTCCAGCACCGCCTTATGGAGCACACTCCTGTCCTCGCCCTTCACCTGCCTGTCAAACCAGCTGCTGATCTGATTGGTATAAATGCTGCGTATCTCGATGTTGGGAATCTTCATGGTGAGATAGATTATTTCTTCGTTCTGATCATCCCGCCTCTCCGACACCTTCTTCATGTATCCGGTAAAGAAAAGGAAATTCCACAGGTTATCCTCCGACTCATGGATGTCTCCGTAGGTAATGTCCTCGTGGATCTGCTTTTCGATGGTTCCGCCCTTGATCAGAATGTCAAGCTCCTGCTTCATCTCCTCATTTGCGT
>CACXDS010000181.1 GCA_902766425.1 uncultured Lachnospiraceae bacterium | reverse complement strand
AGGAGGTGAGCATAGGCAAATGGCGACGATGGTTATACAGCTTCTGATCACCGGAATTGCGTATGGGTTAATCTATGCTTTGGTAGGCATTGAATATACACTTATATGGAACGCATCCGGACTATTGAACTTCAGTCATGACAAATTAATTACACTGGGAGCTTATATTTTTGGCGGCAGTATGATCATTCGAATGAATCTGCAATGGCCTTTGGCGATCATACTCTCACTTGCAATTATGGGCGGTGTTGGAGCAGCATTGGCCGCTGGTATTTTCAACAGGTTGTATAGCATGCGCTCGAATATCTTTGCGATTATAGGAACAGTTGTTTTAGCGAAGATTATTTCTGAGTTTAATCGTTTATTCTGGGGAAATGGAAACATGCGTGTTTCCGGCTGGCTCAGTAAAGTCTATTTTATTAACGGAATTGCTGTTACGGAAGCGAATGTCGTAATTTTGTTTGTTGCGATTGCAGCGGTAGTGTTATTGGAAGTCTTCTTTAAATTCACGAAACCAGGCAAAGCAATGCGTTGTGTAGAGCAGAATAAGAGAGCATCTGAACTGATGGGGATTAATGTTGACAGAAGCATCATTCTCACGACAGCTCTTAGCGCGATACTTTGTGGATTAATTGGTATTTTGGTAATTCCTCTTGTCAATATCAGTGCGACGATGGCTAATACGATCGGACTTAAAGGCTTCTGCGCCGGTGTTATCGGTGGGTTTGGGTATATTCCGGGAGCTATTGTAGGGGGAATTTTTATTGGAATTGCTGAAAATATAGCAATGATATTTATTCCGAATGTATATAAAGACGTTGTTTCTTTTATATTATTGATTGTATTTTTATTGATTAAACCTTCAGGATTTCTTGGAAAGCGTGCATGACGGAGGCGGATGATGAAGAAAAATCGAAGATTAATGTACTATATCATTGCCGGGATCATTGTGCTTCTACTTCCAGTAATCGTTAGAAATGAATATTGGACAGTGGTTTTTGTCAGGGTAATAATCAATATGATTGTGGCACTGGGACTCAATTTTATTACCGGTCTGATAGGCCAGATGAATCTGGGTACAGCCGGGATTTATGCCTTAGGCGCATACGGATCGGCACTTTTAACAAATAAGACAGGATGCTCTCCCTGGTTAGGACTTCTTTTTGCAGCATTTTTAGGCTTGGTGATAGGTGTAGCACTTGGGTATCCATCGCTTAGACTGAAGGGCGTCTACTTTTCATTGACCACGATCGGATTTACCATGATTGTTCAGATTTTTCTAAACAATTTGACAGGACTTACAGGTGGTTCTCAAGGTGTTCAGCATATTGCTCCATTCACTCTTTTTGGAATGGCAATTGATACTTATGTTAAATCCTATTACCTGTACTTGATCTTTGCGTTAGTTGCACTTTTCATTGCCAACAGAATTGTGAATTCAAAATGGGGACGGCTTTTTCGGTCACTTCGTGAGAATTCAGATGCTGTCGAAATGATGGGAGTGGATATTGCGTCCGTAAAAATCAAAGCATTTTGCGTTTGCGCTGTATTTGGAACGATCGGTGGTGCAATGTTCGCACATTTTTACCGGTATATTTCCCCGGCAACGTATACAACGGATGTATCCATGAACTATGTTTTAATGGTTTTGGTAGGGGGAATTGGATCAGTCCCAGGGACGCTGGTTGGCGCTGCCATTATTACGATTCTGCCGGAACTGCTGCGAGGCCTTGGAGAATATTATCTGATCACGTTCTATATTATCATTTTAGCTGGAATCCTTGCATTCCCGAATGGATGGATTGATGCTGGCCAGCGGCTTATTACCAGAATCAAATCCCATAATACTGTAAAACAGAAGGGAGCATAAATGAGTGAATCCATATTAAAATTATCTGGCGTTCAAAAACGTTTTGGTGGTCTGCAGGCTGTTTATCCGTTGGATATTGATGTGGCTCCTCATTCGATTCACGCTCTAATTGGGCCAAACGGCGCAGGAAAGACGACCACAGTCAATATGATTACCGGTGTATACAAGGTTTCGGGGGGAACGATCGAATTCGATGGAAAAGATATCACGAACATGAAAACTTACAAAATAGCTCGATTAGGAATTGGAAGAACCTTCCAGAATATTAAGGTATTTCCGAATATGACGCTTCTGGAAAATATTATGGTGGGAGGCCATCAGCTTACAAAGATCGGTTTGGTTCGTGGAATCTTTGATTTGAAGGGTACGGTAGCGGAAGAAAACATGCTACGGGAAAAGGCTGAAAGTCTTCTTGATTTGCTGGGGATGTATGACGTCAGAGACCATTTAATGAAGAATCTTCCATATGGGCGTCAGAAAATCTCCGAAATTGCCAGGGCAATGATGACTGATCCGAAATTAATTTTGTTGGATGAACCAGCTGCGGGGCTGAACCCTTCTGAACGTGCGGAACTAATAAACGTTATACGTAAAGCGTATAATAATGGATATACTTTTTTCTTGATAGAGCACAATATGGATGTTGTTATGACTCTCTCTGATGATATTACAGTACTTTCTTTTGGGAAAAAGATAGCTGCGGGCAAGCCGAAAGAGATCAGGAATAATGATGAGGTGATCACAGCATACCTTGGACGAGCATATGCAAAAAGTTGATATGGAAAGGCAGCAGGCCAAATATGAATAAGATCAGCTGCAAAGAACATATATGGTATGGTTAGGAGGTTATCCTGTGCTGAAAGTTAGTCATATAGATACATTTTATGATAATGTCCAAGCTCTTTTTGATGTCTCAATAGAAGTAGGAGACGAGGAAATTGTTGCTGTTATTGGGTCAAATGGCGCTGGAAAGTCAACTTTGATGAACTCGATTGTCGGGGCTGTCGAAGTAAGACATGGGACGAGGGAATTTAATGGTCAGAACATCTCTAAATTAAAGGCGCATGACTGTGCACGAAAGGGTATTGTACAGGTCCCGGAAGGAAGAGAAATTTTTTCCAAGATGACAGTACGCGAAAATCTTGAGATGGGTAGTTATTGTATCAAGAGGAACGCAAAAGAGATGAACGACAAGCTTGGCCAGATGTATTATCTGTTCCCGAAACTGAAGGAACGTGCAAAGCAGAAGGCTGGAACGCTCTCAGGAGGCGAGCAGCAGATGGTAGCGATCGCAAGAGGACTGATGGCGGATCCGAAGCTCCTTATGTGTGATGAACCCTCTTTGGGATTGGCACCAGTGATTGTCGATGACATGTTTGATATTTTCCAAAGGGTAAATAAAGAAATGCATATTCCAATTTTGCTTGTCGAACAAAATGCGTTTATGGCATTAGATATTTCTAACCGTTGTTACGTTCTGGAGAACGGTCATATGATTGCGGAAGGAGATAGCAAGGATCTTGCGAGACAGGATACGATCAGGAAAGCTTATCTTGGCGGATGATATACGGCTGTCGCCCATGATTGTGTTAAGAGTACATTTCCCCAACAATTCTAAATAACTAATTGTATGGAACGGAATTATTGTCAAATCAAACGAAAAAATAAAATATAAAATATTATATATTTAATATTGACAAACGGAACGCTGTATGAGAATATATTATCAAGAAAAATAAATAAAGTATTAATTATAAAGAATTACATATAAAGCATTACAAACTTATTAACATTATTTTGAAAGGAGAAAACAATGGAAGTAAACAAGAGTTTGAAGAAGGCCTATGGAATCTGCCCGGCTTGCCGCACAATCTGGAATGCAGATGAAAGCTACAACAAGAAAGGCATGGAGAAGTATCTCACATGGCTTCTTGATAACGGAGCTGAGTCTTTATCGATTGTTGGATCAACGGGCGAGAACATGGCGATGAACGAAGAAGAGCAGAAAGAGGTTCTCGGACATGTAGCCAGTTTTATCGATGGGCAGGTTCCGCTGGTAGGTGGAACAGGAAAATATGATACGCATACAACGCTACAGCTTTCCCATTACGCGGAAGATTGTGGATATGATGCGCTTTTAGTTTTACTTCCTTTCTATTATACGCCTCATAAAAAATCCGTTCTTCAGCATTACAGAGATTTAAGAAAGGAACTGAGTGTACAGATCTACATCTATAATAATCCTTGGTTCGCAGGATATGAACTGAACACTCAGGAGATTGGTGAACTTCTGAAGGACGGAACGATTCAAGGTATCAAAGCAGCCCATGGGGATCCGAATCGTGTACATGATCTGAAGTATTATTACGGAGACAATATTACGGTCTTTTATGGACATGATTATGATGGCGGAGAGGCTTATCTGGGTGGTGCAGACGGATGGTTATCGGGACTTCCTGCAATTCTTCCGAAACAGTGCCGAGCAATTGAAGATGCAGCAAAATCTAAAGATATGGATGCCCTTCGCAAAGCTATGGCTAATGTCATTCCATTCGTGAACTATTTTCTGTATGATAAAGTCAATGGAGTGCCACATTGGTTGGAGATCTGTAATTATACACTTACAGCCCAGGGCTTAGATGTAGGATTGCCCCGCAGACCTGCAGGAGATCTGGATGATTCAAATAAGAAAAAGGTTGAAAAGCTTCTGGCGGATATGGACTGAAGTGATCGAAAAGAAGTGAGTCGGAGAATATAGAAAAGGGGATTGTCACTTTTATGTGGCAATCCCCTTTCAAAACAGTTTCTGGCTGAAAGGTGAGATTGAAAATCTAATGACCAAACATGGCCGACACTTAAAGGATCAGCTGCCCGTCAAGTATTGAAAGTCGTTAATAGTCACTTAGAATAAGTGGTATTAATATGCTCACGTAAAAGCTCATTCGCTTTTGCCTCATCGTGTTCAATTAGAGCATTGACAATGCTCGCATGGGCATGGTCGGCGCGCTGAAAATCATCCGCAGTCCAATTCGTTCCGAGATAATTTGCAATAACAAAGCGCCCCTGTATTTTTTTATAGAGTTCAGAAAGGAAGTCGTTCTCACTGCCTTTAATGATTTCGCGGTGAAATTTTAAATCGGCGCGGTTAAAATTGAGAAGGTCATTTTTCATTGTATAGAGATGCGATTCTTCTGATATTTTTTTTAGATTCTGGCAATATTTGTCGTATACGCTAGCTTTTTTATTTATAAACAGTTTATTTAAGGCATAACTTTCGATCAAAGAGCGTACTTCGATAATTTGATATTTCTGGTCAGCAGTAATCATGGGAACACGTACCCGTCCATTGGGCATGAGTTCCAGAACTCCGTCACTTGAGAGAAGCCGGACGGCTTGAAGGACTGGTGTGCGGCTTACACCGTACTTGGTGGCAAGAGAGTCCAACGAAATTTGTTCGCCCATTTCGTACTCATGAAGAATTAGCGAATCAATGATTAACGAATATAGCATTTCATCCAGATTTTGTTTCAATTTCATTTTATATTTTCCTTTCAGAATTTTATGATTTTATATTTCATTTTATATTTATTCATAAAATATTATAAATAAAAAAACTTAAATTGCAATCATCACTCTACAATATACTAGTATTTAAGGGAATTTGATTCGTGTTGAGTTCTGATCGAGGAAGATTGAAGAGAGGACAGTGAACTTCTAAATAATATATAGTAATAGGATTTGAAAAGGAAGACGGTAAATAGATATGAAATTATTGACATATAAAGAAAATGGCATACAGAAACTCGGTGTTGCCTCAAAAGATGGTGAGAAGGTTTATGATCTTGCCAGAGCAGATATATCTTATCGGGATATGAATGACCTGATTGAACATCTTACAAATGAGCAACGTCATAAAATTCAAACTTTGGTGCAGAAAGAGGAGGGTGGTATTGCATATAATGAAATTGAAAAATGTGCACCTATTCCAAAGCCGAACCAGGATGTTATATGTCTTGGCGTGAACTACGGGGCACATGTCAGAGAGGCAGAGAAATTTGAAAAGAAAGAATACGGGAAGAGAAATGATGCAATCTACTTCTCAAAGCGTGTTAATGAATTTGTCCCTGACGGGGGGATTATTCATCTCCATGCAGATATCGAACATCATATGGACTATGAAGCCGAGCTAGCGGTAGTCATCGGAAAGAAGGTGGAAGGTGTTAATGTAGATGAAGCACTAGATTATGTATTCGGGTATACAATTTTGAATGATGTCAGTGCGAGAACATTGCAACGTAGGCATCAGCAGT
Organism: uncultured Lachnospiraceae bacterium; assembly: GCA_902766425.1. Taxonomy (GTDB): domain Bacteria; phylum Bacillota; class Clostridia; order Lachnospirales; family Lachnospiraceae; genus Acetatifactor. Next base: position 1,423 of record CACXDS010000181.1, on the reverse strand, counting down.
GGTATTTTGGTAAGAGTCTAGACGGTTTGGCGCCAATGGGGCCGTGGATTGTGACAGCAGATGAGATCGCCGGAAATCCGATATTAAACATTAAAACATTCGTAAATGGAGAACTAAGGCAGAGCGCTTGTACTGATCAACTGATTTTTAATATTCCGGAAGTAATCAGCGAATTAAGTCGGGGAATGACACTTTTGCCTGGATCAATCATTTCAACAGGAACGCCTGCCGGGGTTGGTATGAGTTATGATCCACCGAGATATTTAAAGGCAGGAGACAGGGTAGATTGTGAAATTGAAAAGATCGGAACTCTTCATAATATTGCCCAATAAATCGGAGTAGGTCGTTATTAAGAAACATATTGACATTAAGTATGTGGAGGAAGTGTAATGAAGTTTTATCATGTTGATGATGTAGAAGGTTTTTTTAATGAAGTTAATCAGTGCAAAGGCCAGGTACTTCTTGTGGATGAAGAAGGAAACCGCTTGAATCTTAAATCACGCTTATCCAAGGTAATCGCTTATGCAAATGTTTTTTCCGGAGGAGAGATTGAGGAGATGGAAATCCTTACATCCGACCCAGCGGATATGACTCGACTGATGAATTTTGAAGCGTACGGAGCAAGAAAGGTTAAGGAAGACTGATAAGGAGCATCTGTTGGAGTTTATCCTCTGACAGGTGCTTCTTTATTCGGACACATTGTGAAAGGACAGGTGTGAGGTTCCTGCTTTATAGTTGAAGAGATTGAGGAAATACAGATCGCTGTGTAGACGCTCCAGTGCCTCCGCTTATCTTTGCTGTAGCTGGTTTCAGAACAGCTTGCATTATTAAAAACGATACTCAAAATCAATGGCTGCTTTTTTCGGCGTGTTTTTTCAGATGCCGGTGGCTGGCAGTTGATGGGTAGTTATGATATAGTGAGTGAGGAACTCAGACAAATGGTGCTGCCGGAGAACTCCGACAGGGCATATCATGAAAAGATGATGAAAGAGCGGGAGCAGATGTCTATGTATCAGGATGAATATAAGAAGTGGCTTGATGCCGATCTGATCGACTTTGACCTGAAGAAGGAACTCCAGGATATTGAAGGCGATGACGCAGCCATCAAAGAGCGGTTTGCGGTGGCGCTGAAGTTCGGAACCGCCGGTTTGCGCGGGACGCTTGGCGCCGGGACAAACCGCATGAACATCTGGGTTGTCCGCCAGGCGACGCAGGGCGTGGCCGACTGGGTGAAGACGCAGGGCGGTACGCAGATGGTCGCAATCAGCTACGACAGCAGACTGAAGGGATGGACATTTGCAAGGGATGCAGCGGGTGTTCTGGCGGCGAATGGAATAAAGGTCCGCATCTATGACGAGCTGATGCCGGTTCCGGCGCTCAGCTTTGCGACCCGGTATTATCACTGCAACGCCGGCATCATGGT
>CACXDS010000180.1 GCA_902766425.1 uncultured Lachnospiraceae bacterium | reverse complement strand
TGATTCTTTTTTCTGTGAGTTGCCAATGTTTTGCCGATGTCTTTCATTTGATTCCTCTTTTCCATTCTCACTGAATGATGGTTTGCGTTATCACTTCCATGTACGGAGTATAACATGATTTATTATGAATTTCAAGTAAAATCAATTCAAAATGTAAAATGGGACATATTTGGTTCTTGAAATGCAAACAAAATTGAATTATATTATGCATGTGACAGGGGGAACGATGAACTGGACGAAGCGGCATGAGGGAGGTGATTATGATGCCTGAAAGGACAATACTCCATTCAGATTGCAACTGCTTCTACGCTTCGGTGGAGCTGCTTCACCATCCGGAGCTGCGTGGAAAGCCGGTGGCAGTCGGCGGGGATCCGGAGGCAAGACACGGCATTGTGCTCACCGCTTCCTATGAGGCGAAACGAAAGGGCGTTAAGACCGGAATGGCTCTCTGGCAGGCAAGACAAGCTTGCCCTGATGTTATCTTTTTGCCGCCAAGAATGGACCTGTATCTTAGGTTCTCGCGCATGACCAGGGAAATTTACTCGGAATATACCGACCTTGTAGAGCCCTTTGGAATTGATGAGGCTTGGTTGGATGTTAGTGGTAGTACGGGGATCAAGGGGGATGGCATGAAAGTGGCCGGGGAGATCAGCAACCGCATCAAGCGGGAGCTTGGCATTACGGTGAGCATTGGGGTTTCCTTTAACAAGATCCTGGCGAAGCTGGGATCCGACTACAAGAAGCCTGACGCGATCACGAGCATGCGTGAATGGGAGTTTCGGGAGAAGGCATGGCCCCTTCCGGCCTCCGATCTGCTGTATGTGGGGAGGAGCACAAGCGCCAAGCTATACAAACTGGGGATCCTTACGATTGGAGATCTTGCCCGTGCACCGGAGCCATTGCTCCGCTCACACCTTGGAAAGATGGGGACCATCCTCTGGGCGTGTGCAAATGGATGGGATGATTCTCCGGTGAAGCTGGAGGACACGCATGCTCCGATCAAGTCCATCGGCAACAGCACGACAACGCCCCGGGACCTGGTTAATGATCAGGACGTGAAGATCATCCTGTACCTCCTGGCGGAGAGCGTTGCCAAAAGGCTCCGGGAGAACGGGTTCCGGTGCCGGGTGGTAGAGATCAGCGTCAGGGATAGTGACCTGTACTCCTTTACAAGGCAACATAAGATCAATCACGCAACCAATGTTACGGGAGAGATCGCCGAGGAGGCATACAGGATATTTCTGGAAAGCTATGACTGGAGAAAGCCCATCAGGAGCGTTGGGGTTCGGGGAGCGGATCTTGTGAATGAAAATTACTGGGAGCAACTGGATCTTTTCTCCAGCGTGGAGCGCAGGGAAAAACAGATGAAAATGGATGCGGCCATAGACGAGGTGCGACGGCGCTTCGGGTTCTTCGCGGTGCAAAGGGGACTCATGCACTGCGACAAGCCCTTGTCCCACTTAGATGCTAGGGCAGAGCATACGGTGCATCCTCACGGATATTTTGGATAGAGAAGGAGGGATAACGGATGAATGTGGAAGAGGGGATCTGCCTTAAGGAAAGGCAGAGGCTTACTAACAAAGAGCAGATAATTTTGGATGGAATTACTTCGTATCAGAAGATTTATGGTTTTGCACCAACGGTAAGGGAACTGTGTGGAATCGCGGGGATGGCATCACCGTCTTCAGTCCTGACGCACCTAAGGAAGCTAGAGAAGAAAGGGTATCTGCTGCGTAGGGATGCTTCACCGAGGGCAATGACGGTTTTGTGAGGGAGGCGGAGAGAATGGACGCAATAAAGGTTTATGTGGATGTCAAGGCAAAGTTTTCCAAGGAGGGGAAGCTTACGCCGACAAGCATTATTTGGCAGGATGGGACAGAATATGAGATCCAGTCCGTAAAGGATGTATGTCGTGCGGCAAGTCTTCGAGCCGGGGGAGCAGGGATTCGCTACACCTGCATCATTGCCGGCAGGGAGAGTCATTTGTTTTACGAGGACAACAACATGTGGTTCGTGGAGCGAAGGTAGCTCTCAAAGCATTTATCAGTCAGATCAGCAAAGAAGGAGGGACTTTCCGCGCGGACCTTCGGCGCGACAGAATTGGAAAGTCCAAAGCGCAATGAACCTTTCCTGCTTATTTTCCCGGGCGGGGAAGGTTAACAACCAACTTATCAAATATTTATATTGGAGTGAGAATAATTGGAAGAAATAAGGGAAATTAGAAAGCGAGAGTTTCAGATCTGCTGTCCCGTATGTGGGAAGCACCGTTTTAACATGGAGGAAGGGAAATCTTCCTTTCAGTGTGAGAAATGTGGGGCCTATGTGGTGGCCATTGTGAAGGACAAGAAAGTTCTTGTTTATGAGGATGAGGCAAGTCTGCACGAGAATATCTGGCCAGTGAAGATGAAAAGCAGGGCTGCTACGGGCACCGCGTATTAGAATTAACGACAACTGAATAGAATGAGACGGCGGACAAGCTGGCAGATCAGGCAGGATTCCCGGGATGGGTGGAATCCGGGGGCCTCCAGAGCCGCCCCGCCCGTCAATAGTTCGCATGGAACTGGAAACCAAAGGGTTAGGAGTCTGCGAAACGATTTGGATCAATTGGAAGAGACATTATATTAGTCTCTCGGTTGGTCTGCGTTTCGCAGGCTTCTTTTTGTGTGCTTATTTGATCCTTGTCGTTTCGATTCCGGGAAGGATGAAAAATGGAAAGATTTGGATCAAACGAGACGATGGGAGAAAGAATCAGAAGCAAGAGAAAAGAAGTAGGGTATTCGCAGGAGAGGCTTGCGGAACTTCTTATGGTAAAACAGAATACGCTTTCCAATTATGAGAATGATTTAAGAGACATGCCGACGGAAATAGTGTCACTGCTGGCGGAAAAGCTTAACACAACGCCGTCCTATCTGATCTGGGGGAAGCCTGAAGAAGAGGACGATGAATGGCTCTTTATGATTGAGGAGGTTGCTAGTCGAATTAATGATCCGTTACTTAGGGAAACGGCAATAAAACAGCTCACGGCATTGGTCAGGCTCGATGGAAAAATGAGATATCACAAATCGTGATGGAATTATCACGGATGGGGTAGGGTGATTTGATCGACTAAAGAGTATTATGAGGTCGTGAAAAGAATAAACCGGTTTGTATTGATGTTTGATTTCAACATAACGAGGTGAGGACATGGCAAGTAAGGATGTAGACATATTAAGGACATATAGGGAAGCGAGTTCATACGAAAGGTTTAAGATTCTTATGAATAATTTTTCAGAGTTTCCTAAAGTAATCCGAAAGATCGAAAAGAAAACGCAGTACAAAATCAAGGCTGACAGAGAATATCTAAAGAGTCGCGAAAGAGGTGAGCTGGGAGTAAGAATAATGGATTCCAACCTGGGTAATCCGACGGCTCAGGAGGCAATCCAGAACATAACGATAGAGGAAGCTTTTCGAACGGGTATCATTAGCGAGGAATTGCTTAAGGATATGGA
>CACXDS010000179.1 GCA_902766425.1 uncultured Lachnospiraceae bacterium | reverse complement strand
TGGGCAATTGGGGGTGGTCAAATACCAGTTTTAGGGGTATATTTATAAAAAGAGATGCGGATTCACCGAAATATCTGTTGCAAATTAATGTTTTATATCGAGAGGAGAAAAATTATGCAAGAAAAAATGCAGAATTGCGAGAAGGAGAAGCTGGTGGCCCTGACCTTTGACGACGGTCCCTCCAACATTACGGAGCAGGTTCTGGATATTTTGAAGCAATATGGAATTGTCGGCTCATTCTTTTTGATCGGACAAAATATCACCCCGGACTCCAGGCACATTTTGGAGCGCCAGCTTGCTCAGGGATGCGAGATCTGTAACCATTCCTTCACGCATAATGACATGAGCAAGATGAGCAGCGAAATGATCCGTGATGAGATCAAAAGAACTTCCGACCTGATCCGAGACACAGCCGGAATCGAGCCAAAGCTCTTCCGTCCTCCCTATATTGCCCTCAGCGACACCATGTATGACAATATCGATCTGCCCTTCATCTGCGGAGAGGACAGCCGGGACTGGGATGATGAGATTTCTGTTCAGGGCCGCATCGACCGGGTATTGCAAAAGGCAAAGGATGGCTCTCTGATCCTGATGCATGACAAGACGGATAATCTGAAAACCCTGGAGGCGCTCCCCACCATCATCGAGGGACTGCGGGAGCGGGGTTTCACCTTTGTCACCGCCAGCCAGATCTTTGCCCGCAAGGGGATCGACCCCCATGTGCGCCACAGACTGTGGTCCAATGTGTTCCAGACAAACTAAGGTGTCTGCCGCCGGGATTCCTCTTTAGGGCGAAGCGCTCCACAACGCATCATAATACTGCAATACCATCTTTACCACCCCGTCGTAGCTGTTTTCCTGCAGGATATCCCCCTGCACGGACCACCCTACATCGGCCACATCCGCCGCTGTGGTGGCAAGGCTCTGTGCGGGGTGATTTGCTGCCTCGTATTTTTCCTGGCTTGCATTTTGCGCATCCCTGCGGTCCTGCCTCACCAGCTCGCTGACCTGAGGCCTTGCCTTCAGATCCTCTTTTGCACCTTCCTTTCCCAGAATATCATAAGCAGTCTCCACATAGGCGTTTGACAGATAATAATAGATCTCATTGTAGCCCGCATACCGGAGCAAGGGATCTTCGCTGGTGGTACAGGCCAGAAAGGCAATGAAATTTGCTTCATTCTCCTGATAATAGCCCTGATGATGGGAGGACTCGTGGGCCAGCAAAAAAGGATAATACAGGTCATGACAATACTCATTCCAGGTAATCTCCATGGTATAGGGATAGGTATAGCCCCCGATATCCATCCACTCCAGAAAATCCGAGCAGAGTGCTGTCTTCATGGGAGGATAATAGCCGGATAAGAGCACATATTCTCCGGAGAGCTCTCTCATCGCCCGAAAGACAGCCTCCGTCATCTCCCTCCGGTCATAGATCACCTTGCCGTTTTCGTCCCGCTCCACCTCCAGCGCACCGGCGTTCAGCATATTTACAATATGGTCCCGCACTGCCCCCACTTCCTCCAGGGTATAGCCCCGCTCCACGGCGCCGGGGACCTTTAGAATGCTGCCCCGGAAGGGAATCACCCAGTTCAGGGTATAAATAAAGAGTAGGACAGCCGCTGCAAAGAGCAGGAGCTTCCAGTATGCCACCACATGGCGCAGGGCCTTCCCTGCCTGCCCGGAACCCTCCGCCTTGCGAGATCCTGCATACTTTCCTGTCTCCTCAAATTCCTCCGCCTTGCGAGATCCTGCATGCTTCCCTGTCTCCTCAAATTCCTCCGCCTTGCGAGATCCTGCATACTTCCCTGTCCGCTTAAATCCTTCCGCCTTCGGAAAATCAGCTCGCATTGCCCGAACTGCGGAGCATCTGCTCACCAAAACCAAATATGCAGGAAGCAGAAGCACTCCCACCAGAACCATCACTGCGCCGAGATACATCAAAAGCTCTCCCAGCGCCACCGGAAACCAGCCGGTGAGAACCCCCAGTGCATCCGAAATCAGACCATAAACCGTCCTCTTATACAGATCGCAAAATGGCCTGATGCAAGCCAGCAGATTTAGGACAGCGGTTATTGCAAGCAACCCTGCCAATATCTTCCAATATCGTTTTCCGCTTTCTTTTTCTCTCAAAGTATATCCTTCCATCCCTTTTCCGTTCCTGCTGCCGCTCCCGCTTCGCGGGCCCCTCCTTCTGCTTTTTTTTGGCTCGCCCTTCGGGCTCGTCCCTCGCTTCGCGGGCCCCTCCTTCTGCTTTTTACGCGAAGGCATCCTCCCGCTTCGCGGGCCCCTCCTTCTGCTTATTCTATCATACTAGTCATTATGTAGAAAAGTGTTAATGTTTATTTCCTTTTTATACCAGTATCGCAGAATCCGATCAGGCGTGGTTGTCACCGGACCCCCCCTCCCAAAAAGTGACAAAACTGTAAGATATCTGTAAGGAGAAGCGATGGAATGAAAACACCGGGCATGATATCTTATGATTACAGACAGGGAACACAAAAGCCCTGAAGGAGATCGGAGGATAAGACGATGAGAGAAGAGATGGCTAAGAAATATATGAATATTCCCATGAATCGTGAGCTTTACAGCCGTGCATATTGCAAGGAGATGGCAGAAAAGATCACACGGGAAGAGATGATCACAGGAATGACCCTCAGCCAGCTCTCCTGCGAGATCTTCGCTCATGCATACATTTACTACAATTTCAGATTTGTTCCGAAATTCCTTCAGGGCGTAAAGCTTTTCAAGTCCCTTTACCGCAGCGTTGCAAACGGCGTGGATTTAGAGGACAATGGCGACAAATGGTACAGACGGATCGCTTACAGATTCATCTGGGTTCTGCCCGCTCTGTAACCGGAAACCATAGAGGCTAATCCAAGGCAAGAAATTGCCTAAAGGATTAGCCTTTTTTTGGAGATTGGCTTATTAACTGATTATGCATCCGCAGATGTTTTAAAAATGGATCAAAAATTTAAAAACAGAGTAGATTTTGGGGAATGGAAATGATATAAATAGTTAGTCATGGCTAATACATGGAGGACTCCAAATGGATATTTTGAAAAAACTGAAGGACATTCCTTTTGCCTACCACATGTTGCAGGAAATTCCCCAGACATTTCTGGAAAAGTACTTGGAAATCTTAGGGAGTGAGCTGGATCTGGAAAAGATTACGGAGGAGATCATAGAGGTGCGCTTTCCCAAAAGACCGGAATTGCAGCCCATGGATCTCATGAGCCTGTCCGATGGAATCTGGATCATCAACAGCGCCTTGCAGGAGCTGTGGAAGCTTTCCACGGGCAAGCTCTCCGGCGGTCTCGGGTTTGCTGAGGCGGGCACGCTCTCCGGCGGACTCGGGTTTGCTGAAACGGGCAAGCTCTCCGGCGGCGTTGGTTATGCTGAAGCGGGCGGGTTTTTGAAAAGCTGGAATATGGTTCAGCCACAGAGCCCACAGGAACAGTGGCTGGTCCTTCACTATTGCATGCACGGAAGGTGCGAAATCCAGGAGCGCAGCGGAAGATACGCCTACATGAAACCGGGGACGCTTTGCATCGAGCTGCACCGGGAGCGGGAGAAAAACTATAATTTCTATGGGGAGCGCTATGAAGGCATGGAAATCGTTTTTTGTTTGGACCGCATGCCGAGGAAGCAGCTGGAGCTGTTTGCTATGGCAGGGCTTTCCCTGGAGGAATTATATGAGAACCAGCGAGACAGAAAAGAGTATTTCCTCGGCATGGCATCGGAGAAGCTTCGCGAGGCCCTGGAAGAGTTGTCAGACATGCTCCTGCGTGAGAGGGCCGACAAGGCTTCGGCACAGATCATGCTATTGCGCATTCTGGATCTGATCCGCAGGGATCATGTGGATTGCCGGCGGGGAGAATTCTATCTTACAAAGGGAATGCGGAAAATGGTCATGGAGGTGCACGATTTCTTTACGGAGAATCTCCAAACAGATGTTTCCGTGGAGCAAATAGCGGAAAAATATCATGTGAGCACGGTTTCTTTAAATAAATATTTTTCCATTGTTTACGGGGATACCATTTACCGTTATGTGAAGGATTTCCGGCTTGAAGAGGCAGCAAAGCTTCTTGTGACCACGCAGGATTCCATTGCAGATGTGGCATTGGCGGTAGGATATGAAAATCAGGGGAAGTTCGGTGCGGCCTTCCGCAAGAAATATGGGCAATCACCCTTGGACTACCGAAGATCCGGGGGCCAGCCATCGTAAGAAAACAAATGGTAATGTTACGCCGCGCATGAAGGGTTAGCGGAAAATCAGGAGGATGCAGATGTTTATTGAAGTAAAGGGAGCAAAGAAAATATACGGAAAGGGCGAAAGTGAGGTCCGGGCTCTGGATGGCGCGAGTCTGTCGCTGGAGGAGGGGGGGCTTTATGTCATATTAGGACCCTCGGGAAGCGGAAAATCCACGCTGCTGAACATGCTTGGCGGGCTGGATCACTTAGATGGGGGAAATCTGGAGATTGGAGGCGTAAAGGTTTCGGGAATGTCTGATAAGCAACTGGTGGAATATCGCCGGAGCGATGTGGGTTTTGTATTTCAGTTTTATAATTTGATCCCTGACCTTACGGTAAGGGAGAATATTCAGGTTGTGGCGGACATTACAAAAGAGCCGTTAAATGTGGATGAAGTCATGGAGGCGGTGGATGTAAAGAAATATGAGCACCATTTTCCGTCAGAGCTCTCCGGCGGGCAACAGCAAAGGGTGAGCATTGCGCGGGCCATTGTGAAAAATCCCAAGATCCTTCTTTGTGATGAACTTACGGGGGCGCTGGATTCCAAATCCGCCAAGACCGTTCTTAAATTTGTGGAATCCGTGAACCGGAAATTCCATACAACGGTCATCATCATTACACATAATGAGGCCATTGCCCAGATGGCTGACCGCATCATCCGGATCAAGGACGGCCAGGTTTCTTCCAACGAGGCCAATCCTGCAAAGCGCGCTGCGAAGGATGTGGAGCTATAAGTGGAAAAACCGCATGGGAAATCCGGAAGGACGCGAAAGCGAGAGCCTGAAAGACGGAAATCCGAAAAGAAGAAGCCCGGAAAACAGGAATCCGAATACAGGAATCCGAAAGGCAGAGAGTAAGGAAAGGCGCCCTCCCGCGGGAGGGCGAATGGATTCAAAAAGTGACATTAAGAAAAAGATATCTCAGAAATCTAAAAAAGCATTTATCATTTTATGTATGTACCATCTTGCTGACGGCCATGGTGGTCGTGCTTTATTTATGCTTTGCGGCCGCTTCTGTTGTAGTTATGCAGGAGCTAAAGAATTTTTACCGGGACTATAAGGCGGAGGATGCCCAGTTCCGCACGGCAACGGAGCTTGCGGAAGAAGATGTGAAGTCCTTGGAAGAAAAATTCTGGATCCTGTTGGAGCGGCAATCCTATGTGGATCTGGAGGAAGAACAATACACGGTAAGAGTATTAAGCCCCACGGAAAAGACAGATCTTTATCAGATTTCCGGGGAAAGAGATCTGGAAAAGGATGGGGAAATCCTGCTGAATACCGGATTTATGAGGGGAAATCAGATCCGGGAAGGCGATGAGATCCGCCTGGGAGACAGGGGCTTTTCCGTGGCGGGAGACTTTGAACGGCCGGATTATCTTTTCACCATCCGGGAAACAACGGATACCTTTGCCATGACCAAGGAATTTGGACTTGCTGAGGTCTCTGAGGCGGATTATGACGCCTTGGAGAAGAGCTATGGTGCCTCGGGAGAATACTATGCGATCCTCTATCAAGGGGCAGATGAGGCAGAGGTTCGCAAGTATATCAATGAAAAGTATAAAATGCTAAGCTATCTCGGTGCCGACGCCAATTCGAGACTGAGCACTCCTGAGGTGACCGTGGAGGAGGCCTCAAAATACATGGATTCCATTGTAGTCCTGCTGGTCATATTCATTACCTTGATCATTGCAGTGGTGCTGGGAAGGAGGATTCAGAATGACAGGAGGCAGATCGGAGTTTTGATCGCCCTTGGCTATCGAAAGCGGGAGCTGGCAAGGCATTACGCCTTTTACGGGCTGCTGCCGGGGCTGCTGGGAGGACTTTTGGGACTGGGCTTTTCCATTCTTTTTGCCCAGAGACTTATTTCCGTACTCTTTTACAAATTCGAGCCGCTTCCGGTAGCGTATAAAGTCAAGCCGTCAGATGGCGTTTTGGCAGTTTTGGTTCCCGCAATCCTCTATACCCTCACGGTGTATCTCTCCGCGAAAAAGGTGATGCGAACGGATGTCATTACCATGATCTCCGGAAGGAAGAGCATAAAGGAAGCCTTTTCCATGCGCATGAAAAGGAGCAGGCTGTCCGTCCGTTCAAAATTCCGCCTGCGTCAGATCTTTGGAAAGCCCGGCAGGAGCCTGATCGTTATCATTGGTCTGGCCTTTGGCGGCATGCTGTATGCTTTTTGTGCCTGCTGTGTAGATTCCATGGACACTTATGTGAAGAGCGTGGTGGATCAGATCGGAAAGTTTGAATATGAGTACTTTCTTAAACTGCCCCGCACGGGTGAACCGGAGGAAGGAAGCCCCATGCTTGGCATGGTTTATGAGGTGAAGGACAGCGATGATGTGATCATGCTCCTTGGGACGGATGACGGGAGGTACATTAGTTTTTCGGATGAAGAAGGAAATCCGGTTCCCTATGATCCGGAAAAATGCTATCTGACCAGCATGGCGTCCGTGGCCTTTGGCGTAAAAGCCGGCGAGAGCATTATCTTTTTTGATCCCATCTCTTTGGAGGAGCATTCCGTTACCATTGAGGCGGTTCTGGAAAATGACGCACAGTCTGCCATATATTGCTCCAGGGAAAAGGCCGGGGAGATCATGGGAGTGCCCGGGGAATGCTATAATGTGATCCTGTCGGAAACGACTTTGTCCTTTGAGAAGGATGAACTGCTTCGAACGGTTTCCAAGAAGGATCTGGCGGATCAGATCAACGAGGTGAAGGTCAACATGGAGAACATGATGGGAATGCTGAACATTTTTTCTATCCTGATCTGCGTCATCGTGGTCTATGTCATGGTGAATGTGCTTGTGAGCGAATCCGCATCCTCCGTGTCCATGCTGAAGGTTCTTGGCTATCGCAACCGGGAGATCAACGGGATGGTGCTGAATGTTTATCATTTTCTGATTCCCGTGGCCATTTTGTTAAGCCTTGTGCTGGGCGTGGAAGGAACGAGAATGGTATTTACAAAAAATGTTGCAACTTATAAGACCTATCTGGAGGCCCTGATCTATCCCGCCTCCGTGCTAAAGCTGGTGCTCCTCGTTGTGGTGAGCTATGGGATTTCTCTTATGCTCCTTCGGGGAAAGATCAGAAAGGTCAGCATGGTGGAGAGTCTGAAGGACAACCGGGAATAAAATGACCCCGGAGGGCATGCAAATCACAGCCCGCGACATGTATGGCAAAAGTTCTTTGCTAAAAATAAAATCGGCATAAACAGGAATGGCGAATAAAAACAAAAATTATCAAAAGATATTGTAAAACGATTTATTATATGGTATAGTACAGGAAATGAGTGGGGAGATTAAAATATGGGAGGCTTCTTCGTCTAACGATAAGAAGCTTCCCATATTTATGTCCGCCATATTTATGTCTGCCATTTTTATGTTGCCATTTTTATGTTGCCATTTTTGCTGCATCGCATCATTCTGATCCGGCCTGCCTGATATGCAACGGCATCAGTTATTCGCTCTTGCCAGGGTCTTTATCAGGAATACCACTCCCACAATTGCCAGGATGGGGATCGCGAAGGTCACCAAACCGCCGATCATGAGTGCCAAAAGCACAAGGGGAAGGACTACCAGGCCAGCCACAATCTTAAATACGCCCCAGGTTGCGCGAATGGCAAACCTTAAAATCCCTCCAAAAATACTAAAAAACATAATCAAGAAGATAATTGTCAACATAACCCGTTCCTCCTTCCTTCTGAACTTGATATGAGTATAGCGCAATTCTTCCAAGGATAAAATCCCCATATTGTGCACTTTAATTCAGGTTAATGTGCAAGAATTGCCATATTGGTTATATTCCTCGCTTTATTCAGAAAGGATGCCTGAACACCCCTTCTTTTCACAGATCCCTGTGATGAAAGCTCTTCTTCCCCGAAACATAATCCCCCACAAGATGCCCCTGTCCGGTCAGGCGGTACTTGTAGGTCACCAGCCCGTCCAGTCCCACAGGACCTCTCGCGTGGAGCTTTCCGGTGCTGACGCCCACCTCAGCGCCAAAGCCGTACCGGAAGCCATCCGCAAAGCGGGTGGAGCAGTTGCGGTAGACGCCCGCGGAATCCACCATCTGCATGAAATAATCCGCCGCCTTATCGTCCTCCGTGAGGATGCAATCCGTGTGGTGGGAGCCGAATTTATTAATGTGATCCGCTGCCTCAGCCACATTCTCCACCAGCTTAAGGGAAATGATCAGATCCGTATATTCCGTTGCGAAATCCTCTTCTCCCATAACCTCCACATCAAAGCTCGATCCATCAAGTCTTCCTGATCCCTGCCCTGCCGCTTTCTGACTGCCACCCTGCTTTCCGGCATCGCACATCTCTCTTGCCCCGGGATCACCCAGCTTTCCGGCATCCCCCAATTTTTTCACCAGCTCTGCCACCTCTTTGCTGCCGCGCAGCTTCACCCCCGCCTGCACCAGCGCCTTTAATACCGCAGGCAGAGCCGATTCCGCGATCCTTCGATTCACCAGCAGTGTCTCCGTCGCATTACATACCGCAGGATACTGGGTCTTTGCATCCACAATGACGGGAATGGCCTTGGCAAGATCCGCCTTTTCGTCGAGATAAATGTGACAGATCCCTGCTGCATGTCCCATGACGGGAATATTGGTGTTGTCCATGATATACTGCACAAATTGATTAGAGCCCCTGGGGATCAAAAGATCCACATCTCCCTGGCACTGTAACAGCTCATCGATCTCATTGTGGAGCTCCACCTGCAAAAGGCAGCTCTCAGGCAGTCCCGCCGCCACAGCCGCCCCGTGCACCAGACCGAATAAGATCCTGTTGGTGCGGGCAGTCTCCTTCCCCCCCTTTAGGATGGCGCAGTTCCCGCTCTTAATGCAGAGGGCGGAGATCTGGATCAGTGCGTCCGGCCGCGCCTCAAAGATCACGCCGATCACTCCGATGGGAACGGACACACGCTGCAGAAGGAGTCCCTCATCCAGCTCCCTGCTCAGCGTTATCTTTCCCACGGGATCCGGCAGACCGATCATCTGACGGATCCCTGCGATGGCATCCCTAAGCTTATTTTCATCGAATTTCAGGCGCTTGATCACCGCCTGTGCCACATTGGCTTCCTTCGCTGCCGCCACATCCAGCTCATTCTCCCGAAAGATCGCCTCCCTGTTTTGCTCCAGCGCATCTATGATCCTTGCCAGCGCCGCATTTCTCTCCTCCATGGATTTTGCCGCCATATAAGGCGCCGCCAGCTTCATCTTCCTTGCTTCCTCTCTGACATTCATCTCTGTACCTCTCCCTTCTGTAATGTCAAATTCTTTCCGTCCTTGTAGCAAATTGCCGAGCCCATCTATTCTATTGCGTCATGCAATACCATGACTCTCCAAAGACTCACACTACGCCTCAGTTCCTTTCTTTCTTGCCCTGATCACCAGAAAATCCGGCTTGTGAAACAGATCCGCCTGCTCCGGGTGAGCTGCCAGAAGCTCCGGCGTGGGAAGGGGCTCAATGGTCTTCTCCACAACAAAACCCGCCGCCGTCAAAGTATTCAGAATGGTGGAAAAGGTTCTGTGATACTTCTTTACCCCCTCCACAAACCACTTCGACTCCCGTTCTCCCTCCAGCCCGTAGCCCGCCAGATTAAGATACAATTTCTCCCCTTCGGCGTTCCGTGTCCAGCGGTTTTCGGGGCAGTGCAGAGTGATCGGCAGCTTTCCCCGAAGCCCTTCAGATTCCGTTTCTTTCCCCTCCGAAAGCTCCCCATAACAGGTGCTGAAGGGATGCTCCTGAGAAAATACCAGGATGCCGCCCGGTTTTAAGAGCTCATGGCAATCCCGGATCAGTCCCTCGAAATCCTCCACATAATGAAAGGCCAGGGAGCTCACCACCAGATCAAAGTATTCCTCTATCCGTGAAATATCCTCCATGGGCATTTGATAATAGACAATGTTCGGCGCGGCATTTTCCGCTCTGGCCACCTGAAGCATTTTCTCGGAAATGTCAATGCCCACCACCTTGCAGGCTCCCGCCTGGGCCATGTGCATGCAGTGCTCTCCGAAGCCGCATCCCAGATCCAATACATTTTTCCCCTTCAGCTCAGGGAGCAGGGAGAATAATGCGGGCATCTCAAACAATACATTGGCATTGTCATCCCTCTCCCGCAGCTTATGATACCCTTCAAAAAAGGCTTCGTTGTCGTAGATATTCTGCTCTGCCATATACATCCTCCGGATATTTTTAAACCTTACACATACTGGTCATGCTTCTTCTTGTCGTGATACTTTTCCAGGAGCGGTGCGATCACATTCACGATCAGCTTCATGTCCAGATTAAAGAAATAAATGCAAAACAGCAGTAAAAACAGGGCAACGATTACGGCAAGTACGATTAAGATAATTTTTAAAATCATGATTGGACCCCTCCTTCTGCAATTACCAGCTTTCATTATCGGGGAGCTCTTCGATGGTTGGATCGATGGGCTCCTCACGCAAAACGGTGCGCATAAAACGATTGAACTGATCCCGGATGCCCTGTCTGGAGCAGATGCGGGGATCGCAGAGGTCATGGGAGATCCAGACCAGCTTGATGCCTCTCTCTCTGGCCTGCTCCTCAAACTGCCCGTGCATGCCCACAAGGGCCTTGCAGCTCATATGCTCCCACATCATGACCATATCTGCGTTCATACGCTCGCAGTACTCCCAGAGCTGATCCACCAGCACCTCATAGCCGCCGTGGGTGTGGTTTCTCATGATCATGTTCTCGGAGAGGTACGCCATATCGTAGTATGCCTGCTCGCGGTTTTCCGGTGTATCCTCCTCTGCGATCTCCTTTTCGATCACCATGGAAAGCATGTCTGTCAGGGGCACCACGCCCCAGCATTTCACCATCCAGTAGAGCATGTCAATGACATATTGGGGCTGCACCCCCCAGACAATACAGCGATGCCGATATTCCGGCCCCATCATGGTCTTATTTTCATAGCCCTTGTGCACCAGCTTCATGATCTTCTCATCGATCAGGGGAAATTCCGCACTACGCCCGCAGTTACCCATATAGTTGGTGTCATTATAGAGGGAGAACACCGCGCCAAAGAACTGGGGATAAGGAGTAGAATTCACATCCAGCCATTCCAGGCGGTTTCTGGTGGTCTGATTAACCCGCTTTGCAGCTGCAAAGTAAGCTGTCCAGTCCCATTTCTCCCCGGTCTTTTCTTCGATAAAGGCAATGGCCCTCTTAATCTCCTCCGCTGCATATTTCTGGGTATCCTCGCTGCGGTGACGAAGGGGCGACGCCATCTGGAAGGTGGGGATCCCGTATTGCTTTTCCAGGCGCTTTGCAATAATACCGTTTCCCAGCATGGAGCCGTCACAGGTGGTATTTACCTGCACTGCGCAGGCACCGGCCACCACAAAATCATCCTCAATGGACACGCCAGCCTCCACTTCCGGCATGGGGCACACATCCCCGGGAATGCCAAAGGCCTGAGCCACATCGATATAATGAATATCTGAGTTCTGGTTGATCAGATTGGCGGCAAACAGTGTCGGCACCTCCCGCTGCAGAGCGATCAGGTTCGGAAAGCCCATCATGTAGGAGGTCATGGCATTCTCATCCACCAGAACGCATTTATCCGAAAACCTTTTATCATTCCCGCATCTTCTGTCCGCCCGGAGGCATTGCTTGATAATGCCCGCCACCTCATAGGAGACATAACCCATGCCGATGTGAGTGATCCTAAGGATCTCATCCCGCTGCCCGATGGTAAACTTATCGATCATGTGGGGCACCGCCAGAAAATTCACCATCCAGCGGTAGCGGAACAGCCCCTTAAGGAAACCCTTCCCCATGGACACGCCCATCATGATCTTCCAGGTTCCCAGCCACTGTCCGAAGTCATACATGGTATCCTTAAAGCCCCGCCACTCCCGGCGCCTCCTGACCTTTCCGGTATTATAAAGCACACCCAGCTGTTGCTCGCCGGGTATCTTTTTTTCATTTTTGACAATCTCCATGGCATATCGCCTCCGTTGTTACTCTGGAACAAAAGGGAGGGTTCTGATGACCCGCCACAGGATAAAGAATATCATAAAACACCCGGCTTGACCAGACCCTCCGCAAATTTCGTTCTCACAGCTTGATTCCCAATGCCGTTTTACATTTTAGTTCTTTCTGAATACTCTGATTTTCTATATGGTTTTTCTCTTTGTTTTGTGATACAATAAAATGTACAGTAGAAAAGCAAGCGACTACGAAGCAGACATTTGTTTTCATGCATGTTTTAACGAGAAAGCGGGAAAGGTGGTTTGAAAATTGAAGATTCAGGAATTTGTCAATATGAAGGAATTTAATGAGATCATGCGTCATTGGGCGATTGCCACCGGACTTGCGACCGTTGCCGTGGATGTGGATGGCAACTATATTTCCGATTGTTATAATTTTACTGATTTTTGTATCAAGCTGACAAGGGGCAGTAAGGAAGGCCTCAGAAGGTGCGTCAAATGCGACCGTGAGGGCAACGGTGTTTATCACTGCCATGCAGGACTCATTGATTTCGGTATCGATCTTTTGGTCAAGGGGGAGAAGGTGGGCTCTGTGATCGGTGGCCAGGTGCTCCCGGCCCAGCCGGATGAAGCCGCTTTTCGTAAGGTAGCGAAGGAGATTGGCGTAAATGAGGACGAATACATTGCCGCCCTGAAAAAGGTAAATGTCCGGACGGAAGAGTCCATCAATGCGGCCGCTCATCTGCTGGGACAGGTATTGAATGAATTCATCAACGCAGAGTTTGAGCGCACCTATGTCAAGGACATTGTGGTGGGCTTAAAGGAGGGCGTGGAGAAGACCTCCGCCCTGGTGACCGAGATCATGCAGTCTACCCAGGAGCTGAAAAAGCTCCAGAACAGGCAGAAGATCCTCTCCCTCAACGCCAGCATTGAAGCAGCCCGGGCCGGAGAACATGGCAGGGGCTTCACCATTGTGGCCAACGAGGTGGGAAATATCTCGGAGAGCAGCTCCGTTGCAAATGAACGCGTGGAAAAGCTCGTCCAGGAGATTTCCGAGGTGGTAAGTCATTTACATGATGAAAAGAAATTTGAAATGCTTATGAATTAACGGATTGCAGCTTCTTGATCTCAATGCTCTCAATGAAAGCCTGAACCCTGGTTCTCATCTGTCCCTCTGAGGAACGGATATTATAGGGTCTGTCCACAGAGAGCACGGGATAGCCATAATCCTCACGAAGCGCTGTGGTCCCTGACAATCTCTCATATGCCCAGGGATCACAGAACTTCACCTGATTATAGATAATACCGTCGGCCCGGTATTCCTTCGCCAGTTCATTCACATAGGCCTTGCGTCCATAGACCTTTTCCATATTCATCTGTCTGGGGCACTGTCCATGATAGACATAGTGCTCGCAGACCTGTGTCAAGGCATCCCGATCCTCTCTCATTTCGATGACATCCCTTCCCGGTAAGGATCCAAAACAAAATCTGTCTGCGCAGACATAGGCGCCGCATTCCTCGATCAGCTTCAGATACTCCACATCATCCATCTCCGATCCCACCAGTACCAGGCGGGCGCGGTATTTCTTGTCCTCCGGTACTCTGGTCCTAACCTCCTCCAGAGTCTCCTCCAGCTTCCCGATCAGCAAATCTTTAGGGCAGACATAGGTGGCAAGAGTGAGAACGCCAAACTCATATCCGGTGATCCTGGGGTGCTCCTCTTTGCGGAATTCCCCGATGGCCCGGATCAGCTCACACACCCGGTTATGTACCTCGACAGCCCTTCGGATCGCTCCATCGGAGATATCGATCCCATATATTTCGTGAAGCGGCTTCAGAATATGATTCCTGCACTGCAGGATCATGAGCTCCACCCCGTTGTCGTCCGCCTTAAAGGGGATTTCCATATGCTCATAAAAGAACCTCTCATTCCCCTCCATGGCGTGAAGAAGCTCCATATTCTCCGCACAGCGGTTCATCATGGTACAGCCGTCCGGCGCGATCAGGCAGTCTGCGAAATTAAAGCCTCCCTCCACCGCCCGCTCCAGAATGGCCCTAACCGTCTCGCAGAGGAGATTGGTCATATAATAGGTGGCAATGTCCATGGAACCGGTATTGGGGGCAAAAAGCCTCACTCCAAAGCAATTCCCCAGATTCATCAAAGGCTCCGGCGTATTCTCGCAGAGATATGCCGCACAGATCCTCCCCTGATTCTTTGCCTCACGCACCAGATCGTTGTTTGCTGCCTGTAACAGCTCCTCAAAATACTGCAAATGCTTTAAATCCCTCATCGATTTCCTCCTGCCACTATCCCTGCAGTCCTATTTCCCAAGTCCTTGGGAGCTTGCCTCTCTCCGGGCGCGTCCCCATCAGTCTTTTCCACAAATTCGCTTTCGGAATGGATTGCAATTCCGTCCCATAATTGTTAGAATAAACATAATCAGCCTAAAGGAGAACTGCCATGAGCGAACATACTCATTCCCATACACCTGATCATGCACATGCTCAGGAGCACACTCATACACCAAATCATGACCATACTCACGCACCGGAGCATGCACACGCTCAGGAGCACACTCATACACCAAATCATGACCATACTCACGCACCGGAGCATGCACATGCTCAGAACCATGCTCACACAGACCACCGGGATGATTTCAATGCCCTGACTTCCGGAGAGGAGCTCCTGGCCATGCTGTCCTTCATGGCCCACCACAACAAGGAGCATCTCAAGGATCTGGAAGAATGGAGCGCAGAGACGGAGGGGGAAGCCAATCGTGAGCTTCATGAAGCCATCCGTCTCTACCACGAGGCAAATCACCATTTGGAGGAAGCGGTCTCCCTCATGAAGAAACAAACGAAAATCATCCCGCTGGAGACCGGGCGCAGCCCGGCTTCCGATACTTAAACCAAAAGGCTTATTCGGGAGAATGCACCGTTTCCCCCATCCAATCTTCCCATACAAAAAGGAGAAATCAGCCATGTGCCTTTCCAATGTATATCTGCTCAAGGAGAACAGCGAAAAAGAGCTTCTCTCCAAAAATATCGCTTCTATTTCTTTTGAAAACGGTGAACTGGTTCTCAAAAACATTCTGGGAGTCCCTCTGAAGGTAAAGGGCGAGATCTCCCATGTGGATCTGGTTGATAATTATGTCTATATCAAACCCGCACCCTAGGCGCTTCTTTGGTTTTTCTGCCAAAATGTAACTCTCTGAGCCCCTCCACCTCGTTGCAGATCTCACGGATCTCACAGACGGAGCACTCCGTAGGGAGTCCCTTTTGGATCTTGGATAGGGAATTGCGGATCTCCACAGCTTTGCCCCCCTCTGTAAACAGCCCCTCATAATCAAAGGTATCCAAAGTGATAAAGCTCACCCGGGCTGCGATCACCTTTGGATTTTTCTTATAATGGGAGAGAAAGGTATCTCCCATCCGTTCAAAGCTGATCCCGTCCTGAAGCGCCTTTCGCGATACCCGCACCGGCTCCCTGGCAGACTGCCCGGAGGTGCGCATCATAAAGCCCTTTCCGTATATATGGAACTTCACAAAATCAATATCCTGCAATAGTTTTAACGTCTGGCTGTCTGCTGCCTGATTTTCATCTTCCGCAGCATCGCTCCTGACCAATACCTCGCAGAATCTGGCATAGCTCACATTCCCTTTGATCTCCTGCAGCTCCGGCCCATAGACCCGAATCTGATCCATGACCGCTCCCTGCTCTTCCCGGAATAAATCAGGATCCTCCGTCACACAGGTCAGATTTGCGCTTACCGCTCTTCCTCCCCCCAGTTCATAGGCTACATCCCTTTGGAAGACCATCTCATACTCCGTATTCTCCGGCCACACCTTTTCCGCATCATAGGAAAACGCCCGAAAAGGCAGTCCCTTAAGGAGCTCCCTCACTCTCATGATCTGCGCATCATAGACTGTCATAACGCATAATCCTTTATAGCTCCGGTCCTCCCGAAGCTCATCCCACAGAAATTCATCTCTTTTCGTTTCCCTTTAGATAGCCCTTCCGCTCATACATTTTTCTGTCCGCTCTCTGAAAGACATCATTAAAGCTTCGGTCTATCTCGGGGTCATAAATGCCAAGCCCGCCTGCGATCACAACCCCGTTTTCTACCTGATTCCGTTCAATATCCGCATTAAAATCCTTTAATATAGCTTCCCTGTTATCATAATCATAGTCCTCCAGGATCGCCACAAACTCATCCCCGCCGATGCGATAAATATGACTGTGCTTAAAATGCCGACAGATGATCCTGGATGCCGCAATGATATAGGTATCCCCGGCTTCGTGCCCCTTGGTATCGTTCACCGTCTTTAGCCCATTCAGATCGAAAACCACTATACCGAGCTTTTTAGAAAACTCTCCCTTCAGGCTGTCATCCAAGATCTTCACATTTTCCAGATAAGCCAGCTTATTC
This sequence comes from uncultured Lachnospiraceae bacterium, assembly GCA_902766425.1. GTDB lineage: Bacteria > Bacillota > Clostridia > Lachnospirales > Lachnospiraceae > Acetatifactor. Next base: position 5,840 of record CACXDS010000179.1, on the reverse strand, counting down.
AGTACTCCTGTCATAGGATCCGAATAGGCCAGTTGCCTTGCTGTACCCATCTCCCGGGAATGGGCTACAGTCTCATCCCGATAGACAAAGGTGTGGATGAGGCAGGTGGCCAAAAGGCACCCCATGGCATAAAAGGGAAGAAGCGGAAACTTAGCCTGAAGCGCAATAAAAATGCTCATCACAAGCCCTGAAAAACCAATGGCCAAGTGATGGGATCTGTTCTCCCCCTTTGATTTCCATGCAATCATAAGAGTATAGCCGGATGCCATCAAAAACATCATCATCTGAATAAAAAGATTCACATATCTGGCTTTCCCCGGAATATATACCAGATCCTTGCTGAAGCCAAATACAATGGGCTGAAAGAAATTCATGATCAAAGCAATGATCGCATACAGGGTGATACCCCCTCCAAAATAAATCAGCACTTTGCCAAAGTTTGTGTGGTTTTCCAGATAGGCAACCACAAATCTGGTCCACAGAATGACAGAGGTCACCATGGCAAGAAAATAAATGACCGTATCCACATAGGCCAGAACAATCAGCTTTTGCTCGTACAAAATCCCCCATAGGATGTCCGAAAGGAAATAGATCAGGACGCCAAACAGGAAATGCCTGTATCTGGTATCCGACGCCTTCCACTGCACACCCTTGCCGGGCTTTAATACCTCATAATTGACGATGAGAAGCACCGCTGTGGCCAACATGCCAATGCCGGAATAATACACTGCCTTCCCCCTCCTTAAACGCGCATGCCCTTCTGTCTTGCAAACTCTGCCGCTCCCAGGGCGCCCATGAGCTGTGGATCTGTAGAAAGCTCAATGACCTTGATCTTCAGCACCTTTTCGATGGCTGCCTTCAGTCCTTCATTCTTCGCACAGCCCCCGGTGAGCGCAATGCTGTCCGTTGCCCCCGCCTTCTTTGCCATGACAAAGCAACGCTTTGCCACTGCCATCTGAATGCCTGCGGCAATCTCCTCCATGGGCTTTCCCTCCCCCACAAGACTGATGACCTCCGACTCCGCAAAAACAGTACACTGCGCCGTAATGGGAATCACATTCTTTGCCTTCAGGGAAAGCTTTGAGAACTCCGGAAGCTCCATCTCAAAGGAGCGGGCCATGGCCTCATAGAAGCGCCCCGTCCCCGCTGCGCACTTGTCATTCATGGCAAAGTTCTTCACCGTGCCGTCCGTATCCACAGCGATTCCCTTCACATCCTGACCGCCAATATCGATAATGGCCTTCACAGAAGGATCCGTCACATGAACCCCCATGGCATGACAGGAAATCTCCGATACATTTTCGTCCGCAAAGGGAACCTTATTTCGTCCGTAGCCGGTGCCGATGAGATAGGTCAGATCACTGAAATCCTTTAGCCCTGCTGCCGCCAGAACCTCCTCCATGGCGCTTCTTGCCGACTCCTCCGCCCGGATCTTGCTGCGGAGCGTAGTATGGGAAAGGATCTTTCCCGTCTCATCCAGGATCACAGCCTTTGTATAAGTTGATCCCACATCACATCCGCCAAAATATTTCATGCTTAAATCCTCCGTCACTCTGCCTGCATTTTATCTAAGGCTTCCTTTGCCCCCCGCAGAATAGGAGCATCCCCATTTAACTCAAAAATACTCTTTCCCAGAATATCATTTCTGGCGTGCGCCGGATCCCCGGGGATCACACATAAAATCTCTATATCTGTTCTTCCTTCCGAGATCAGGTAGCTGACAATTTCCGGATCCTCCACCCGATTCAGGATCAGGCCGCATTTTTCAAATTGTACCAGCTCCTTCGCCACCTCATGGATGGAGTCTGCAACCTGAAGGCCCTTTTTGCTGGCGTCTGAAATCAAATAAAGGTGATTTACCTTCTCCATTACCCTCCTGTTGATCTGCTCGATCCCCGCCTCCCCATCGATCACCACATAGTCGAAATCCTTGCTCACCATTTCGATGACCTCTTTGAGATAAGCGTTCACCGCGCAATAACACCCCGCCCCCTCCGGTCTGCCTATGGCCAGAAAGGCAAAGGAATCCGTCTCCACAAGGGCGTCAAAAATCCGGTACCGCACCTCGCCCAGAAGCTCCACCGCTTCTCTCCCGGCACCGGACTGTGCCTTCTCTATAATTTCCCGGCGGATGTCATCCAGCGTTTTTTTGACCTCCACTCCCAGAGCAGTGGAGAGTCCCACTGCCGGGTCGGCATCTATGGCCAAAATCTTTGCCTCCGGGTATGTCTCCCCTATTATTCGAACAAATGCCGAGCAGATGGTTGTTTTCCCAACACCTCCCTTGCCCGTCAGAGCTATTATTCTTGCCACCTGTGATCTCCTTTTTCGCCCATCATGCCTTAGCATTCCTCGTTTTGAACGCCATCGTTTTCCGTATGATAAAAATTGATATTGTTGCCAAACTTATAATCTCGGAAAATCGCCAGTACCAAGGCGGAATAAATTTCACTCTGAAACTCCCCGCGTATCCTTGAGGAATAAGCACACATACCTCCTGATTTTCTCCAGGTATAATCTCCAGCTCTCGCTTGGACTCCATATCCTTTGCCCGGTATCCACGATATAACATAAGTGGAAGCTCCACCCAGCTGGCTTTGTTCCCTGTATTTTTGCAGGTTAATACTGCTCCAAGACATTTCGGCTCATAACCTTCAACCTCTGCGCCCTCGCCAATACGCGGCTGTGCATAACTCAATGCATCATAATCAGTCCCCTCGATCAGGTATTCCATACCGGAAATATAGCCATACCCCATTCCGGCAGGATTATAAATTGTATAGGTATCCGTATTACAGATTGAGTAATCTATGAGGTACATACCGGAAGTCATCACATTGGTTCCAACAAGAAACCATACAAAAGGAAGCACCGTCCGTGCATTATTTTGAAGATAATATACACAGCAGCCAAAGGCATATACAGCACAAAGGGTTGCCCACCCAAGAAATCTGTTTGGAAACTGCAGATTGCTGACCAATGTTGCTGCAAGAGCATTTGTTTTCTGAATCTGATCCCATGGGAACACGGACAGACTCATGGCAAGAAAACCAAATCCCAAAAGCATTGTGAGTATCCCAAAGGAATAGAGCCTTTTATCTTTATCCTGTGCTTTTCGGAAACATCCCGTGATCCAAAGTCCCAGGAACACCGCCAGACAGAGAATCAGTATTCCTCCAAAACAGCAAAAATGTGCCTTTCGATCAGGAGCATCTCTGCCAACCTTGACAAAGAAGACATATAAATCACTTACTTCCAGTCCATCCGCTTGAATAGTCCTGCCAGACACATGCTTCACATGTATATCTTGGGTAAGGTAATAGTCCACGAAGGGTACCAAGAACCAAAGACTGAGCAAAATAGTCATTACAGCCGCTTTAAGCAGCATCAGAAAGGTTCCCGGAATAAATATCTTTCTTATATAACAAAGACAAAAGATAATGATAATGCCTGCCGTCATCTCACAGGTAAGTACATGAGATTGCACAATGCCTGCCAGACCAAAGGCTAATGCCATCCATGCGTTCTGATTCTCTTTAGTCTTATGGTCTTCCGTAAACACCTTGCACAATCCATATAGGATCAGCGGCAGAAAAATCATCGCTGTGTACTCTCCCACTACCGCAATTTCGCACATTTTATAAATTCGATTTAAGGAAAGTGTATAGAGTGCACTACAAGCTAAACCCACATTATTTCCCCGAAAAATTTTCCGGAAGCATCCATAAGACACACATGCTGTTGCAATATTCACAAGAATACAATAGACATTATAACTTAATGTAACCGGAAAGCCAACCATGCGGAGCAATGCAGGGAACAATAAAAATAAGTCACAATAAAATACTCCACTGGCATAGCCGTGATTATATAGCCATTTCGGTTCAATCCTCACAGGAATCTGACCGCTTAAAAGCCCATCCTTCACCCCCTCAATCCTGGAAAGATGATATCCAAGATCTCCTGCCGGGATAGATAGTCCCGAAAGAAAAGGAACAGAGGAAACCAACACAATCCCTGACAGCCAGAAAATGGCTATCTTTTTCTCCCTGGAAAGCCTCTCTTCCGCATTTAGCCTAATCAAATGTCGAACCGCAAAGCCTGCACACCATGCAAAAAGATAAACAGTCATGATCATGGTCCAAAGATTATGTGTTTCATGGATCACCAAGCTTCCGACATAAAGAGACCCCTCCCCATTGTAATGCACATCCAGATGTAGGTCATCAGTTTTTTCAAATACCCAAATTTCAAAATTCGTTCTGCCTAGGTGGCTGTAAAAATTCTCAAAATTCGTGAGAAGCCCACCGGTGATTACCGTATTGTCACTAACCGTGGCGTAGGCCACCAAATCCTTGTCTGTCCGATACTCCAATTCCACCCGATAGACACCGGGGGGTAGGGAAATCCCCTTATAAACACACTCCTGCGCCTCTGCACCAGTAACAAATACCCTGTTTCCCTCATATTCATAAGTTTTACATGGCTTTAGGCAACAAAACAGCAAAATAACAAATACAGCTGATAAAATGACTGTCGTCACCCTTATCTTTCTTTTTATCATGACTTTTTCCCGCTCAAGTCTTCAATAAGCATCCCCAGCGCCCTCCCTGCCGGTACGCAAAGACATCCACAGGCCAGACCCCAAAATGTAGCAGGCGTCCCAATAGCTCCCACTAATTTTAAAAAAGGTCTCCCAAGACGCTGTAGCCATTCCCATGGAAAAACCCGAAAAGATAATAGCCATAAAAGCACCGCAGCCCATGAGAAGAATCCCATGGCGTCCTTATCATTTTTCTTGCTATCCACAAAACGATACCAAATCACAGTGCCAAGCCCCGCCATCAGACCAAGCCCCATACCCGGATGGGATTCCCGAAAAGCATATACATTAAGATAATCTCCCAGGAGATATCCCTTTGGCATTATGGTATATCCAACCAAATCCCATACATCATACCTGTCAGAAAATGCCAATAGCCAAAGCTGATGCAGACCCGGCATAAAAAGAATACAACCGCAGATTGGAAGCAATAATGCCGTCAGCCTTTTCCCAAAAGCACCCCAAAGGCATGTAAGAAGTATTGCAGTTCCAAACAAAACAAAATGCGCATAACCAATTCCCGCCAGGATCACCGCACCAAGAATGACATATCGCCACACATGTTTTTCCGCTGTCGATAATCGCAAAACAGCCCACGCATACAGCGGAAGTAATGTCCATCCCATCAACATAGAAAGATCTCCCTGACTAAAAGCCAGGAACCAGCGGTAGGGACAGGTCAAATATAAAAAGGCTCCCAAAAGGACCGCCCATGACTCTGTTTCCCCGAAACAAGCATCAAAGAACAGCTTTGCAAATACTATGGTTCCGCCTTGAATGAAAAACATAGTCATTCGATATGCCATAGAAATGCTCCCGGTAACTCGTAGCAAAAGCGCCGGTAATACAAAAAATAGATTGGAATTCAATGCATTGTCCCGAATTCCGCTATCAATATATGTCTGCACAGTCGGAAAAAGTCTAAACGGTCCCCTCGCCAGCTCCTCAACTCTGGAAATCCATTCCCTGAGAATGACTTGATTCCAATCCACCGAACGGGTCAAAGGGAAAAGCATCGCCAATGCGATTCCTCCCCACAAAATAAGCCTTACGATTTTATGATGCGAAACATCCAAAAGCTTCATCTTGTCCCCCAAATTAAATATCCCGCTATCACAGATACTTCACCAGCTCCGCCCTCACAGGATCTAGCCAGGGATCCGCCAGCCCAAAATTCATGCTGTGGTGGGACCAGGCCGCGCGGGGAATACCATATTTCTCCAGGACACTGTTCATA
>CACXDS010000178.1 GCA_902766425.1 uncultured Lachnospiraceae bacterium | reverse complement strand
TTACCATCCGGAAAGCTGGTGAACATTCCCCGCTCCACCTCCGGATATCCGATGGACTCCTTGGCCAACGCAAAGGCCTTGACCATAAATGCCATATTCCTTGCCAGATTTCGCATGGTCTGAAGTCCCTCCAGATCCTTTTTGACATCCTCCGCCGTAAAGCCGTGCACCTGATTCCAGTAGGTGCTGGACGCCACCGGCATACCACTGATGGTAAAGTATTTGTTCAGCACATCAAAGCTGGCGGTATTTCCGCCTCTTCTGCAGCTCACCACAGCCGCTCCAACCTTCATATGCTTAGAAAAAGAGGTGCTGTAAAACAGTCTGTCCAGAAAGGAGAGGAGCGTGCCGTTGGGGGAGCCGTAATAAACCGGACTGCCTACCACCAGACCATCTGCGCCTTCGAATTTGGGCGCGATCTCATTCACCGGATCATCCTGGAAGACACATTTCCCGTTCTTCTCGCAATAACCGCAGGATACGCAGCCCCGGATGGCTTTATTTCCCACCTGGATCAGCTCCGTCTCCACTCCCTCGTTTTCAAATACCCGGATCATCTCCTCCAGTGCAGTCGCTGTGCAGCCCTTCTGATGAGGACTCCCGTTCAATAACAGAATTTTTGCCATATTCCATACCTCCCTTGCCTTACTGTTCTTTTTCCTTTTTTGTCTTTTCCTTTCTGTTCTTTTGCATGGTTCATCCTTTTTTATGATAGCACAAAAAGACCACTCCCTCAATGCCTGAACAGATGAAAGGCAAGGGCTTTCCCACCAAGAGTTTACTTCCCCACATAGTTTTCCAGCACGCCAATCCCCTCGATCTCGCAGCGGACACAGTCCCCTTCCTTCAGCCATATGGGGCTTTGCATGCCCATAGCTACACCACCGGGGGTTCCCGTGGCGATCACGGTGCCCGCCTTCAGAGTCATGCCCCGGGACAATTCTTCCACAGCCTCCTCTATGGTGGTGAGCATGTAGGCCGTATTGCTGCTCTGGCGCTTTTCTCCGTTCACATAGCAGAGCACATTCAGGTTGCCCGCATCCGGAATCTCATCCGTTGTGACAATACAGGGCCCCATGGGCAGATAACCATCCAGGCTCTTCCCCAGATACCATTGCTGGTGCTTCATCTGGACATTCCGGGCGCTGACATCGTTGATGACAGTGTAGCCCAGAATATAATCCTTCACCTGCGAAGCATCTACGCGAAAGGCATCCTTTTTCAGGATCACTCCCAGCTCCACCTCGTAATCCAGACTATCCACAAAATCATAGACAGGAATCCTTCCCCCGGGATCATTGCTGCGGTTGACTCTCTTCGAAAAATACACCGCATCCTTTTTCTTTGTAAAATCCAGTACCTTGACAGTCTCTTTAATGTGATCCCCGTAATTCACCCCAAGACAGATCACATCCTGACGGGGCACAGGAATGGGGGCCAGGATCCGATAGCCCTCCTGCTCTTTCGCCGCGCCGGGCTCTGGCAGCACAATCTCTTCCCCCTTGGCGTCATTTAGTCCCTTCCGAAGGGGCTCCTCATAAGCCTCCCAATGAAGGATCAGATCATTCATATCCTTCGCATCGATCCCGAGACTTTGCACCAGAACCTTCCTGCCGTCTCCTCCGTCCGCCGCAAGCAGCTCCTCTCCATTTTTTTCCACCGTATATAATCTCATTTTCCTCGTCCTCTCTCTTGCTAATTTGCTTTTCCAAAATTGTTCTTGCTGCAATTTCCGGAACACTTTTGAATGTCCACATTTCCCGACTCAGCGAAACAAAGCCATGACACTTCTGATCGCCAAGCTCTTCATCACGCCCACATCTACTCTATCCGCCGCAGAAGTACTATCCGCTCCTTTCTCGCTTATCTCCGATTGGAGCACCTTGTTTTCCAAAAAAGCCTGCTCCATCTGGAAATGGGCATAATTCTCCAAAATCCCGATGGCGGCGTAGATCCGCTCCCTGAGATTCTCCACCCTGCGCCATTCCTCCGGGCAGTTTTGGAGCAAGGTCTCCACGGCCTGCGCCGTCATTTGCTGATACAGCGCCTTCACATCCTCATCTATGTGCCGCAGACTTTCCAGCTCCTCGTGGAGACCATAGTATTGCGTATGCAGCTGATAAAACCGGTCCAATGCATAACTCAGCGCCTCCTCCATGCTCGGAAACTCCGCCAGCTTTTCAAACTGCGTGCCGGTGATCTCCCGGATGTTTCGGAACACATATTCCAGCCCCGCCAAAAGCAATTCTTTTTTGTTCTTAAAGTACCGATAGGCGATTCCCGTAGAAAGCCCGGCTTCCTTCGCGATCTCATCCACCGTCACATTGTGATAGCCCCGGGCCGCGATGACCTCCATGGCGGACAGCATCAGCCTCTGCCTTGTCTCCTGCGCCTTTTTTCTGATGGGTTCCTTGTTTTCCACCTTATCTTCTCCCCCGTAACCCCTTATTTCTGACCGGCTTTTCAGCCCGGCCTTTCCGGTGCTCCTTCGTCCGGCTTCTCTGCCCGGCCTTTCCGGTGTTCCTTCCGCCGCTTCTCTGCCCGTCTTTCCCGGCGGCTCCTTCTGCCCGGCTTCTCAACTCCCGCTTTTCCGGTTGTCCTTCCGTTCTTCTCAGCCCGCTTTCCTGACGGCCGCCCCGCTCTCAGGCCGACATGCACCGGTCGATGGCCTCCAGCACGGGAGCCACCCACTTCTTTTCAAACATCCAGGCTTCGTGCTGCATGTCAAATCTAAGGATATCAGGATTCTTAAAGTGTTGGCAATACCTTTTTTCATATTTCGGCCCCATTTTCAGAGCATAGATCACATGAACCACAGTTCCCGGCACGCTGATCCCATCCTCCAGGGGCGTGACATAATCGGAGTAAAACTCGTTGCTGATAGTATCCGGATGCAGGGCCAGCATGGAATCCGCGAACTCATTCATAAAGTCCTCCGTCTCCTCATTGATCTTCATGTGAAT
>CACXDS010000177.1 GCA_902766425.1 uncultured Lachnospiraceae bacterium | reverse complement strand
ACATGATCCGGACAGAGGATGATATGCATAAATACACGCCCTCCGCCCGGGGAAAGATCATACTGGAGGCGAATCGCAAGAAGGCTGTGGAAACGCAGGGATATTATCAGTAGGGAGCGTAGACAAAAGCTTTGATAATTTAGTGAAATAGGAAGCTGGCAAAGGAGAGACAGAATATGGATCAGAACAACAGACCCAGATCAAGGGACAAAAATGTATTGGGGGGAAGCGGCAGTGTGCAAAAGCGCGGCAGCGGCTTAGGGACGGGACCCGTGGGCTCCGCAAACGGCAGAGCCGGCGGTCGAACCAATAATTATAGACCGTCCGGAGGCTCCTCCGGAGGAAGCTATCACTCCGGCGGCAGAGGCGGCCTTGGAAAACTGATCGGTATTGCAGTGGTGGCAGCGGTGCTTTATTTTGGCTTTCAATTTCTGACAGGGGGCATGGGCTCCGGATCGGGAAGCAGCACGGGGCTTGGCAATGTGGTGGAGTCGCTGACGGATCTTGCCTCCGGGGCAGGAGCGGTCAGCAGCGGGGACGAGATAGGAGCCCAGGGCATGGGCAATTGGCGGCCTTCCTCCGCCAGCCTTGATACCAAGGTTGCAGCGGGCTCACGGTCGAAATATACGGAGCTTATGGGCAACGGCAGGGATGAGATCACCCTCATGGTCTATATGTGCGGCACGGATCTGGAATCCAAGCATGGGATGGCCACAGCGGATATCCAGGAGATGATGAAGGCAGACCTGGGGGAGAATATCAACCTTCTGGTCTATACCGGGGGCTGCAAAAAGTGGACCAACAATGTGGTGAGCAATGACAGAAACCAGATCTACAAGATCCAGAACGGCAAGCTGGTGTGTCTGGAGAAGGATATGGGCACTGATGCCATGACTAAGCCGGCCACACTGACGAAATTCATTTCCTACTGTGCAAAGAACTATCCTGCCAACAGGAATATGCTGATCTTCTGGGATCATGGTGGCGGTTCCTTAAGCGGTTATGGCTATGACGAGAAAAACGCCTCCAGCGGCTCCATGAGTCTTGCAGGGATCAATACAGCGCTGAAGGATGCCGGGATCCGATACGATTTCATAGGGTTTGACGCCTGCCTGATGGCTACTCTGGAAAACGCTCTGATGCTGACGGATTATGCGGATTACCTCATCGCCTCCGAGGAGACGGAGCCCGGTGTGGGCTGGTATTATACGGATTGGCTGACAAAGCTTGGAGGGGACACCTCCATGCCCACCATCGAAATCGGCAAAAATATCGTGGATGACTTTGTGGCAGTCTGTGACAGAAGGTGCAACGGTCAAAAGACCACCCTGTCCGTGGTGGATCTGGCGGAGCTGGATCACACGGTGCCGGATAAGCTGACGGCCTTTGCCTCCTCCACCAAGGATATGATCCTGAACGATGGATATCAGGCGGTTTCCGATGCAAGATATAAGACCAGAGAATTCGCGCAGTCCTCTAAGATCGATCAAGTGGATCTGGTCCATCTGGCTCAGAATCTGAACACTGCGGAGGGGGATGCGCTGGTTTCCGCAGTCCTTAGCGCGGTGAAATATAATCGAACCTCCTCCAATATGACGAATTCCAATGGGATTTCCATTTATTTCCCCTATAAGAAGGTGTCTAAGGTGGATTCCGCTGTGAAGGAATATAAGCAGATCGGTATGGATTCCGAATACGCCAGATGCATTCAGGAGTTTGCCAGCGTGGAGACCACGGGCCAGATGAATTCAGGGCAGAGTGGGGCTTCCTCCGTGGGCTCGCCTCTGGGTTCCCTTCTGGGCAGCTTTCTCTCCTCCGGAATGGTGGACGGGGTGAATCCCTCCTCCTTTGATTTCCTTTCCTCAGGTAATACCCAGAATGCCGAGACTTATGTACAGCAGAATACGCTGGATGCCTCACAATTGGTATGGACCAAGGATTCCGGAAGCTATAAGCTCAAGCTCTCTGAGGCGCAGTGGAGGCTGGTGCAGGATCTTGATTTGAATGTATTCTATGACGATGGAGAGGGATATATCGATCTGGGCCTGGACAATACCTTTTCCTTTGACAAGTATGGCAATCTCATCGGAGATTATGACGGAACCTGGCTCTCCATAGACGGACAGATCGTGGCTTACTATCATCTGGATACGGTGGAGGAGGGAAGCCATTATTCCATCACCGGTTATGTGCCTGTGATCCTGAACGGCAACCGGGCGGAATTGATCCTGGTGTTTGACGATGCAAGACCGGATGGCTATATCGCAGGTGCAAGAGATGTCTATACAGGCGGTCAGACTCAGACCCAGCCTAAGAATCTGACAGAGGTCAAGGCTGGAGATCGGCTGGAGTTTATCTGTGATTACTACTCCTATAACGGAACCTACCGGGACAGCTACTATCTGGGAGAGCCCATGATCTATTCCGGCAATGCGAGGATCGGTAATCTGGATATCGATGGCGGGAGCGTGCAGGTAATGTATCGCCTGACAGATATTTATAACCAGTACTATTGGACTCCGGTATTGCCGGAATAAAGATTTTTGAAGTGCAAGCGGTGCGAAGCTTGCACCGGATAGGATGAAGATTTTGAAGAAGATAATCATGTACATAAAAAAGGACCTCATGCTGCCTGTAGCGGTGGCGGCGGCCCTGATATCGCTTTTGATCACGCCCCCCAGCGGGGAGCTATTGTCGAGGATCGACTGGCACACGCTGGGGACACTCTTTATGATGCTGACTGTTCTGGAGGGCTTTAAGCAGGAGGAGCTTTTTTTGCCGCTGATCCGGTTAAGCTCGCGTTTTCAGAGCATGGTATCCCTCTCGTTTTTTCTCATCTTTGGTGTCTTTTTTACATCTATGTTTGTCACCAATGATGTATCGCTGATCATTTTTGTGCCGCTGACCATCCTGCTGTTTCGCGGGGTGGGGCGGGAGGAGTGCATTCTTCCGGTTATTTCCATGGAGAATATAGCGGCTATCAGAGGGTCGCTCCTGATGCCCTTTGGCAGTCCGCAGAATCTCTATCTTTACCAGCAGTCGGGCACGGATGCGCTTCACTTTATACTGCATATGGCGCCGCTCTGTGTCAGCTCCGCCGTGCTGCTTGCAATATTCATTCTGGTGATGTATCGAAGGGAAGGGAAAAACAGGATTCTGCCGGATCCCGCTCTGTTGAAAACAGAATGGACTAGGGAGCGGAGAGTGCGGCGGGTAGCTTATGCGGCGCTGTTTGTCATGGTCCTTTTTACCATCGTAAGCCGCACAAAGTATTGGCCCTTGGCGGTAGTCATTGTGATCCTTGTGGTCGGGGCGGTAAATTGGCGGCTCTTTCGGGATGTTGATTTTGTGCTGCTCATTACCTTTCTGTGCTTTTTCATCTTCTCCTCCTCGGTTTCAGCCAATCCGGTCATCGGCGGCTTCCTGGGCAGATGGGTGAGAGGAAATGAATATTTCTGGGCGATCGGACTGAGCCAGATCATATCCAATGTCCCCGCATCCATTGTGCTATACCCTTTTACGGACAATTTTGCCGGGCTGATCTACGGGCTTGACACAGCGGGCCTGTGTTCCCTGATCGGCTCTTTGGCTTCCGTCATCAATTATCGGATTTATGT
>CACXDS010000176.1 GCA_902766425.1 uncultured Lachnospiraceae bacterium | reverse complement strand
GTGTATTGCTCAGCGGGCGTGGCGGAATTGGCAGACGCGCCAGATTTAGGTTCTGGTGGTAACCCCGTGCAGGTTCAAGTCCTGTCGCCCGCACGAAAATTGAATGAATTTTTTAAAAATAGAGTCCTTACTTTCGGACTCTATTTTTGGTTTCATAGAATTGGAAAAAATCTAAGCTTGGCGCATGGGAAGAGGAGAGCTATGGATCGCAAAAAAAGGCAGGAATTAAAGGAATATATTCAGATGTCGCTTTTCGACTTGGCGCCAGTCATGCCGGCGGAGGACAGTGCCACGAAGCAGAGGGATGACTTTGTGGAGGAAGTGACCAGTATGGAGCTTCCCATGGACTGGGAGAATTTCTACGAGACAGATCCGGAGACAGCAAAGACGCATGTGGAGTCCGTGGGGGACGGGTTTGTCAAGTGCCTGAATCAGAAGGGCTGCGTGGACATCGAATACATATCTGCCATCACGGGGGAGGATTACAAGACTGTGATCGATAAGCTGCGGGGGTCCATCTTCCAGAATCCCGATACCTGGGGGGATTGCTTTTTTCGAGGCTGGGAGACGGCGGAGGAGTATCTGTCCGGCAATATACGGCAGAAGCTGAAAAGCGCCAGGGAGGCAGATCAGCTCTATCACGGATATTTTGCGGAGAATGTGAGAGCTCTCTCAAGGGTGCTGCCTGCGTCGGTAACGGCAGAGGAGATTTATGTGACCCTTGGTTCGCCCTGGGTTCCAACGGATGTGATCGAGGATTTCCTGAGAGAGATCACCCGTGACAAATGGTCCCGTTTTAAGGTGCTGCATGACGAAAAAACGGGCACCTGGGAGATCAAGGGGAATTACGGCGGAGGGTTCTACACCTACGAATTCAAGCACAGGTACGGAACCTCCAGAAGGGACGCTTACGATATTTTTGCCCGGACGCTGAATATGCAATCCGTGCAGGTGAATGATACGGTCAAAAGTGATTACACCAAATCGGGAAAACAGAGCGTGCTCAATAAAGAGGAGACGGTATTGGCTCTTGAGAAGCAAAAGCTTCTGATCCGGGATTTCAAGGACTGGATCTGGCAGGATCCTAAGCGGAAAAAGCGCCTGGAGAGGATTTACGAGGAGCGGTACTGCAGCGTTAAGAGCAGGCATTATAATGGGAGCTTTCTGGAATTCCCCTATATGAATCAAGAGATTTCGCTCTATCCCTATCAGAAGGATGCAGTGGCCAGGATCCTTTTTTCACCCAATACCCTGCTGGCGCATGATGTGGGCTCCGGGAAAACATTGGTGATGATTGCAGCCGGCATGGAATTAAAGAGGATGAATCCGCAAGAGAAAAATCTGTATGTGGTTCCAAATAATCTGGTGGGACAGTGGAAGGATTTCTTTTATCTGCTGTATCCCGGAGCCTGCGTGAAATGTGTGGAGCCCAAAGTATTTACCCCGGGAAGGCGTCAGGCGGAGCTCAGGGACATGAGGGACGGGGATTATGATGCCGTTGTGATCGCTTACAGCTGTTTTTCGCAGATCCCAATTTCCAAAGCAGCCCGTGTGGAGGAGCTGAAACGGGAGCTGCAGGAGTGCCGGAGACTGCGGGAGGGCGATTCCGGAAAGGATACCAGAAGGCTTAGCACAAAGATCTCAAAGCTCAGCGATCAGATTCTGGAGGCGGCGGGTGAGCCGGAGGAGGATGGGATCAGCTTTGATGAATTGGGGATTACAAGGCTCTTTGTGGATGAGGCCCACAATTTTAAGAATGTGCCCATTGAGACCAAGATCGAAATGGTCATGGGGATCAATAAGGCCGGATCTACGAAGTGCAAGGATATGATGAATAAGGTGCGGCTGGTGCAGCATCGCGGCGGAGGGAAGGGCGTTGTGCTGGCCACGGGTACGCCCATCACCAATTCCATTACGGACGCCTTTATCATGCAGCAATACATGCAGAGCGGGGAGCTGGCTATTCTGGAGCTGCAAAGCTTTGACAGCTGGGTTGGGATGTTTGCGGAGCAGAGCACGAATTTTGAGATTGATGTGGATACCAGCAATTATCGAATGGCCACCAGATTCTCCAGATTTCACAATATTCCGGAGCTCACCTCCATGCTGACCTCCTTTGCCGATTTTCATCAGATGGACGAGACTGCCGGGATTCCGGAGCAGGATGGCTATCAGGATGTGACGGTGCCGAGGACCAGAAGCTTTACGGAGTATTTGAAGCAGATTTCCAACCGGGCGGATGATGTGCGGGGAGGCAGGGTCAGCAGGACGGATGACAATATGCTTAAGATCACCACGGACGGCAGAAAGGCAGCACTGGATATCCGGCTGGTGGATGAAACATGTGGTTTTACCCCCTCCTCCAAGGTGTTCCGATGTGCGGAGACTGTGGCGGAGATTTATCGGCGGACGGAGAAGGAGAGGAGCACACAGCTGGTATTTTGTGATATCTCCACGCCGAAGGCCGGATTTAATATCTATGATGAATTAAAGGGGCTTCTTGTGAGAATGGGGGTGAAGTCGGAGGAGATTGCCTATATTCATTTCGCAACCACGGAGGCAAAGAGGGAGAAGCTTTTTGCGGATGTGCGGAGCGGTAAGGTGCGGGTTCTTTTGGGCTCCACCTTTAAGCTGGGGCTCGGTGTGAATGTGCAGGACAAGCTGATCGCACTCCATCATCTGGATGTCCCCTGGAGACCTGCGGATATGTCTCAGAGAGAGGGGCGGATCCTGCGGCAGGGTAACACAAATGAAAAAGTGTGGATCTATCGCTATATCACCGAGGGAAGCTTTGATGCCTACTCATGGCAGCTCTTGGAGACAAAGGCACGCTTTATCGCGGATCTTCTTGCGGGAACTGTGGAGGAGAGGGATGGGGGAGATATTGATGAAACTGTCCTGAATTACGCAGAGGTGAAGGCTCTCGCAGTAGGAAATCCCCTGATCAGGGAGAGGGTTGAGGCGGCAAATGAATTGTCGCGCTATATCGTCCTTCAAAAAAAGGCTCTGGCACAGAGGGAGAGCTATGGGAAGGAGCTGCTAGAGCTCCCGGGCAGATTGAAGAAGGTGGAGGAGATGCTGCCCAGGGTGAAAGCCGATGTGGAATATCTTCGGGAAAATCAAAGAAATTATTCTGAGGAGGAACGCCGGGACATCAGGAAAAGAATCCATCAGGCAGCCTGTGGGGATGAGCCCTCCCAGACAGAAGTTGTGGCGGCTGTCTATCAGGGCTTTGAGGTAGTTATTCCGGAGAGGATTTCCGCAGTTCACCCGATCGTCTATCTGCGGAGGGAGCACAGCTATCTTTTGGATATCGGAAGCAGTGAGATCGGCGGGCTGATCAGAATCGATAAATATCTGGAAAAGCTGCCGGAGGAATATGACAGGCTCTGCAGGCGGGCGGAGGAGTACAGAAGACGGGAAGCCTTCCTCCGGGAGGCGGTGAAGAAAGAAACCGACTATTCTGCTCAGATCCGGGAGTATCAGAAGAAGGTGGAGGAGCTGGATCGCCTATTGGGAGTGGATAAAGCAGCTCAGAATAAATGACGAGAGAAAATGGGAGGAAAAGGAGCTGATATGGCAAAAGGAAATGAGATCAAGCTGTCAAATCTTCCCACCATGACGGTGGGGAGTCTGGTGCGACATCTTGCGGGAGCGTATGTTTCACTGATCAGGAAGCGGGAGTCTTTTCAGAAGATGCCTTCCGTTATGCTCTGGGGGCCTCCGGGCGTAGGTAAGTCCCAGGCTGTCAGACAGATCGCGCAGGAAATCGAAGCGGAAACGGGCAAGAAAACACATGTGACGGATGTGCGTCTTCTTTTGTTTAATCCGATCGATCTAAGGGGAATCCCCACGGCGAATGAGGACAAAACGCTGGCAATCTGGCTGAAACCCCAGATCTTTCAAATGGATGAGTCGGAGGATGTGGTCAACATTCTCTTTTTGGATGAGATCTCGGCGGCCCCACAATCAGTGCAGGCGGCGGCCTATCAGATTACACTTGACAGAGTGGTGGGTGAGCACAGGCTACCGGAAAATTGCATTGTGATCGCAGCCGGAAACCGTACCACGGATAAATCCGTTGCCTTTAAGATGCCAAAGGCTCTGGCCAACAGACTCCTGCATCTGGAGGTGGAAGTAAGCTTTGCCTCCTGGAAGGAGTGGGCGATCAGAAGCGGCGTGAACCCCAGGGTGGTGGGATATCTGGCCTTTCGTCAGGAAGCACTCCTTCAGTTTGACCCGGGCTCTGAGGAGCTGGCCTTTTGTACTCCCCGTTCCTGGGAGATGGTAAGTAATCTTCTGAATCTGGTGGAGGGGGATGTGGATGAATTGTTTCCCCTGATCTCCGGACTGATCGGGGTTGGCGCAGCGGCGGACTTTCATACCTGGTGTGGGGTGTATCAGGAGCTTCCCAAGGTGGAGGATATCTTTGGTGGAAAAGCCGTGAAGGTTCCCAAGAGACCGGATGAGCTCTATGCGCTGACATCAGCCATGACCTCCTATGCCTCAGCTCACAGGGAGGAGCAGGAGGAGATCCGCAATTCCATTATATATGCAAATAAGCTTCCTCCGGACTTTTCGGTTCTGCTTATGAGGGATTATCTGTATATCGAAAAGGATTACGGCAAAAAGCTGTTAAAGATACCTGAGTTTTCCAGGTGGATGCAGACAAAGGGGAGTCTTCTGAATGGAAGTATCTGAAGCAAAATTAAGGGAATACGGCAGGAGGATCATGCTTTCCAGAATGCGGCTTTTGTGCAACAGCGGCTTTTACGGACTGCTTCTGATGCATCTGAAGATGAGGATAGGGTCGGAGCATGAAACAGCCTGGACTGACGGGAAGGATACTGTTTTTTTTCATCCGGATTTTTTAGAAGGAGTATCGGATGGGGAGCTGGATTATGCACTGTCCCATGTGCTGCTTCATCTGGTGCTGGATCATACCGGAAGAAAAGGGGATTATGAGGGCGAGGAGCTTGATCTGGCCGCTGACATTATTGTGAACTCCAATATCCTTCGCGCAAACGGAGGAGGGGAAGAGTCTATTTACTTAAGAGAGTATGGAGGAGTGCAGCCGCATCTGGCACCGGATGGGCAGGAGGGCTGGAGGTATTCTCTGGAAGAGCTCTGCGAGATGCTGCGGGTGCGCAGAGGAGGAG
>CACXDS010000175.1 GCA_902766425.1 uncultured Lachnospiraceae bacterium | reverse complement strand
TGCACACCATGAAAAAGAAAAATTTTATAAGAAATTTAGAAGTTTCCCCCGCACACATTGACGCTTTGTCCGGAAAAAGGTATACTCTGATAAAATAGTTCTCTGTTGGAAAAGATATATTTTTCTTTTGAATGCTTTTCGAGTAAGGAGGCATGTATGGACAGAAAGCAGGAAGAATCAAAGATAGTGTTCTCGGATCCGGATACTTTAAAGCTGTACCGTAAAAGGATCATTCCGGAGGAATGTCTTCTCCTTAAGGGGGACAAGCTGATCCGAGTGGATGACGAGGTGATCATCACCTCCTGGACCACCATTAACCCCAAGACAGAGTTCTCCCACGGATGCTCCTGTTATTTTCTGAAGCAGGGTTTTAAGGTCAGTAAGTTCTACCGGCACGACAATACTCTGTTGTACTGGTACTGCGATATTGTGGATTATGACTACAACGAAGCCGAAAACAGCCTCACCGTCACAGATCTCTTGGGGGATGTGATCCTCTATCCGGACGGACAGATCAAGGTGGTTGATCTGGATGAAATGGCAGATGCCCTGGAAAAGGGGTTGATCTCTCAGGAGCTGCTCTGCACTGCTCTGCGCCGACTCAATGATCTCCTCACCATGATCTACCGCGATAAATTCGATCGTCTGCAAAGCCCTCTGGAGCTGCTGGAGCTGTAGGCTAGTAAAAGACATGTCCTCCGATATTGATTCCGGTAAGCCCCGGGATGGGAGTGCGGAAAAAGACACAGGTACCCACATTAGTGGTGCCGCTCATAGCCTCATCAGCCGCCTGATAGCAGGCAGCCGTAGCCTTATCCGTAGCCAGAGCCAGCTCCAAGCGACCGCTTTTGGCCGGGGAAAACTGTCCCTTTTGATAAACCACTCCCATCACTGTATCCGGAAATTTCGAGCTGAGTACGCGGTTGATCACCACTGCCCCCACCGCCAGCTTGCCCTCATAGGGTTCGGAGCCCGCCTCGCAGTATATGATATTGGCCAGAAGCTTTCGGTCGCCATCGGAAAATGTCACCTCGGAGATATTCCGCCAGGTGCCGCTTGCGGCTGCCCGCGACAGTCGCAGCTCCTCCTCCAGCTTCTTCTGGAGCGCCTTCAGATCCTCTTCGCCCTTCTTCAGCTCCGCCTCATATTCCAAAGCCTTTTTCTCCGCATCACCGATCTGATCCGCATACTCTGCGATCTTAACGGATACCTGGCTGATCAGACCTGCCACCTGGCTTTTCTCCACCTCTGCCTCCAGCTTTAATTGGTCCAATTCCACCTTTTGTCCCTCAAGATGTGTCCCCAGATCCTCGATGATGGCGTGCGCATTCTGATAATCCAGCATACGGTCTCTGTCATAGGCCTCCACCCGCTCAAAGCGCCCTGCCAGATTCAAAAGCTTCCCGACACTTCCCGCCTGCAGGAGTGAAGTGATATAATCATAGGAATTGCGCTCATACATTTTACGCACCCGGACCACCATGTCCTCCTTATGCTGCTCCTCCCGGGCGATGGCGGCATCCAGCTCTGCCTGACACTCCTCAATGGCGAGGGTTTTCTCGGTTATCTGGCTCTCCAACTCCTCCAGATGTTCGCTGATCTCCATCATACTCTCGTTGAGCTCGGCCAGCTCTTTCTGAAGCCCCTTTTTCTCATTCTTTAATCTGGAGGTGTCCTTCTTCTGTTCGTTCAGCTTATCCTTGATGCTCTTGTTTTCCTCTTCCTGTTCCTTGATCAGCTGCTGGGTGGACTTTGTGGCATGTACCGGCAGGGCATGCAAAGAAGAGGGCATTGCCCTCAAAAGCAGCGCTGCCGCCAATATGATCACCACAATCCTGCTCTTTCTCATCTGTTCCTCACTTCTGTCAGTCGTTTCAATGCTTACGATTTAATTCTCATAAGGCCCTTCCCCACCCGGGAGCTCGCCTTGGAGTCAGACTTATAAAATCCAAAACACACTATACCTGAATATGTACCTGCCGCCCCGTCCTGCTGTAGGGGATATAGACTACCCCGGCTGCATCAAACATCCGCTTGGCAGCCACATTGGAGGCCGTCCCCTCATATTTATCACAGTCATAGACCACTGTTTTGATTCCGGCCTGAATAATGGCCTTGGCGCACTCATTGCAGGGAAAAAGGCTGACATAAAGCTTTGTCCCCTCCAGAGAGCCGCCCCTGTAATTCAGGATCGCATTCAATTCACCATGAGTCACATAGGGATACTTTGTCTGCAGCTCCTCTCCCTCTCTGGCCCAGGGGAAATCCTCATCCGAACAGCCACAGGGGAATCCGTTGTAGCCCATGGATAAAATCTTGTTATCCTTGCTCACGATACAGGCCCCCACCTGCGTGTTCGGATCCTTGGAGCGCATGCCGGAAAGGTGGGCGACCCCCATAAAATACTCGTCCCAACTAATGTAGTCCTGGCGTTTTGTCGTCATAGTACCCCCTTTGTCATTCGAATTCAGTTCCATAAGGACTGGCTCCCGGTCAGCCCTAAGCTTTCCCCTCGGGTGCCTTCCTCCAACTACTTTGTTCCGAAAATACGATCTCCCGCATCTCCAAGACCCGGCACAATATAACCGTGGTCATTTAGTTTTTCGTCCAAAGCTCCCACATAGAGATCCACATCCGGATGATCCTTCCGCATTCTGTCAAGGCCCTCCGGAGCCGCGATAATACACATGAAACGGATGTTCCTGCAGCCCTTTTCCTTCAGCATCCGAATCGCCGCAGAGGAAGACCCGCCTGTAGCCAGCATGGGATCCACCACGAAAATCTCCCGCTCCGCACAATCCGCAGGCAGCTTGCAATAGTACTCCACCGGCTCCAGTGTTTCCGGATCCCGGTAGAGCCCGATATGCCCGATCTTTGCAGCAGGGATCAGACTGAGCATCCCGTCCACCATTCCCAGACCCGCCCGCAAAATGGGGATGATCGCCATCTTCTTCCCCCTCAGTTCCTTTACCGTAGTCCTGCAGATGGGCGTCTCGATCTCCACCTCATCCAATTTCAGATCCCTGGTGGCCTCATAACAGATCAGCATGGCAATTTCACTGATGGTCTGCCTGAAATCCTTGGTTCCCGTATCCGTTCTCCGGATCAGCCCTATCTTATGCTGGATCAACGGGTGATCCATGATAATTACCTTTGCCATTTAATCCTTCCTCCTCCGGAATCCGCTCAGCCTTAGAATTGTCCTGCCTTCCACACTAATTCTCAATCTCCGCGATCTTCCGGATTCTCCTCGCATGCTTTTCCTCCCCGGAAAAGGGCGTGTCCAAAAAGGTATCCACAATGTCCATGGCCAGATTCGGGCCGAGCATTCCACCTCCCAGCGCCAGCACATTGGCATCATTGTGAAGTCTCGTCATCTTTGCGGACAAGGTATCCGAACAAAGTGCGCAACGGATCCCCTTAACTTTATTGGCTGCAATGCTGATGCCGATCCCGGTGGTGCAGACCACGATACCTCTGTCGCATTCTCCGGAGGCCACTGCCCTGGCTGCTGCCACGCCAAAGTCCGGATAATCTACGCTGGACTTGTCGAAGCACCCAAAATCCTTTACCTCAAAGCCCCTCTCCTGCAGATGCTTTTTCACCAGCTCCTTCAATTCAAAACCGCCGTGATCACTTCCGATTGCAATCATTTCTTTCTCCCTCCGCTCTTTTAGCTCTGTTGATTAATGCCCCTTCATGGCATGTCACTTTTCGCTTGTTATTGATTTCCTGTCCGGCCATTGCACATCATTTTATCGCATGTTACTTTCTCATCCCTCACAGGCCGCCGCAGTCCACCACCTGATGCCCCGCTGCCTTTAGCAGTCTGTTCATAATTGCCTGTCCCAGTCCTTTTTCGCCGTTCTCCAAACCAAAGTCCTCAGAGAAAATTTTCGTCACATTTTCATCGTCAAACTCCCGGAGAATGCGATACAGATGCCTTGCAATGGCCTCTTCATCCCCCCGGTCACCGATGATCTTCACCACATCGCATCCACCATAGTACTCCGCTGTCTGCGCCACACAGATGACACCTACCTTTTCTCCATGCGCCTGTAACTCTTTCGTCCTTGCGTTTACATAATCCGCCACAGCACTCCCAGCGCCGCGAGCGATCACCAACTCCCCCTTTGGGGCATAGTGCCGATATTTCATGCCGGGTGCTCTCGGTGCAACCCCTGCCTTCACGGAAAATAAGGTGGGATCGTCCTCCACCTGCTCCAGAATATCTTGCAGCATCTCCCCCGTCACATAGCCCGGACGCAGGATCTGGGGAGGCTCCACCGTCAGATCGATAATAGTAGACTCCAGACCGATGCCAACTGCTCCACCATCCAATATCATATCGATCCTGCCGCGCATGTCCTCGATCACATATTTGCAATCCGTTGGGCTCGGTCTCCCCGAGAGATTTGCACTGGGGGCAGCCACAAAGCCCCCCGCATATTCTATCATTTTCCGGGCCGCCGGATCGGACGGGAACCGGATTGCCACCGTATCAAGTCCTCCCGTGGTCTCCACCGGAACTTTGTCATTTTTCCGAAGGATCATGGTTAAGGGTCCTGGCCAGAACCGCTTTGCCAGCCGTAGTGCAGTCTCCGGCACCTCCCTCGTGATCTCATAGAGATCCTCCTGACGGCAAATGTGCACGATCAGGGGATTGTCCGATGGTCTCCCCTTCGCCGCGTATATTTTACGTGAGGAATCGGGATTCAGGGCATCCCCTCCCAGTCCATAGACTGTTTCCGTCGGAAATGCCACCAGGCCGCCCGCCTTCAGAATCTCGCCTGCCTCCCGAAGGGCGGCGTCGTCCTCCCCGTCCCCCCTTAATAAGACGACTTTAGTATCCATTTAGTTACACGCCGGAATAACAAAACATAACCCGGGCCCCTCCTTCCGCTTATTCACTCTTACGCTTCAGTCCGGTCTTTTCCAATTGCGAAGGTATCCTCCCGATTCCGCTCCTGCCGGAGCGGTTCCGCGCGCAGCGCGAATCGGGCCCCTCCTTCCGCTTAGGCTCGTCCCTCTCTTCGTTCGGGATCACGGATTTGCTTCGCAAATCTGTGACTATTCTATCATATCTTTATAAAAAGTGCCACCCCTTTTATTTTGTACCTGTCGGAGCGCATTCCTCCAAGTAATCCATGACGCCCAGATAGACTGCCCAGGCAATCCTGTCCTGATACTCCTCGGAGCACAGCAATTCCGCCTCCTCCCAATTTGATAGGAACCCACATTCCACGATTACCAGCGGAACCGCAGTCTTTTTTAGAAGAAAGTATGTATTATTGTCCTTGATCTGCCTGTCATTCTCCGGATCCACATCCCGGATTAATCGGTCCTGCAGGTGCTGTGCAAGCTTCTTTCCCTCCGTGCTGGTCACATAATAAAATACCTGTGCTCCGGTGACATAATTCTCCGGATAACTGTTTTGATGAATACTGACTGCCGCCACCGGCTTCGCCGTTTCTATGATCTCGATCCGGTGCTTCAGATCCCGGACTTTCTTATTCTCCTCTCCTTCCTCCCCCAGGGATACATCCTCCTGTCGGGTCATGCTTACCTTCACCCCCGCAGCCTCCAGATACTCCCGGAGCCTGCAGGCGATCGCCAGATTCACATCCTTC
Source organism: uncultured Lachnospiraceae bacterium (assembly GCA_902766425.1). GTDB lineage: Bacteria > Bacillota > Clostridia > Lachnospirales > Lachnospiraceae > Acetatifactor. The sequence goes on along the minus strand of CACXDS010000175.1, from coordinate 5,822 downwards.
TCCAGACAGTCATTGATTCCGATTTTCCCCGGATCATAGCCGCCATGCCCCGGATCCAGCACAATACACGGCTTTTCCTGCCATCCCTGTACCAGCTTCCCCTCTCTGGCCACCCGCAGCTTAGCGGTTTCATTCTCATCAGATGCTTTGCCGGGCTCAGGCTCTTTCTCTGTCTCGGCCCGTTCATCCTTTTGCATTCCTGCATTCCCCCACATTCCTTCCTTTGTCATTTCTGCCTGTTGACCGGGTTCAAGCCCATGCTGTCCCAGAGTAAATGCTGCGGCCACTGCCACTGCCAGTAAAACTGCTGTCACCTTTTGCCATATTTCCGTCATTCTTTTTCCAATTTGCCTTTCAAGCGCATCCATTCTTTCTACATTGTATTTTCCATGAGCTTATCCCAAAACAAGTTCTTAATTTTTCTGAAAAATATTAGCTTTTTCTTGCCTTTTCCATGATTTCATTGTATTATTTTGGAAAAGACAGTACAATTGATTCTTTGTGTTAAAACAACAATTCTAATTTGTCTGAATCAAGGAGGAGGTAAAAATGAAACTGTTAAAAAGATTATTGGTCACATGTCTTGCCATTGCTCTGGTGGCAATGATGCCCTTCGGAGGCGGCAGCGTCAAAGCAGAAAATCCCCATACCTACACTGTGAAGTGGATTCCCGAGATGAACGAATGGCGAGTACAGCAGCTGGCCACCTGGGATTCCAGCCGCGAGAACGGAGATATGAATTATTTATGGGGAAACATCCAGTCCGGAGATTCCCTGGTGATCATAGGTGATTCCACCGCTCCTAAGTTTGAAGATCTGCACATCAAATTCAATCTCGCCAACCTTACCCTGTTTGGCGTAACCAGTAGCATTATTGTATATGCAGAGCAGAACATCAAAGAGATTTATGTTCTGAAGGGCACCATTGCTTCCCTGCATGGCTCCTATGACAATATTTATATCTATGATAATTGTGCCTGCAATGTCAATAACGATGTCTCCTATCTCCAGATCTCCGGTGAAACCAGCATGAGCATGAATGTAGCAGCTCTTGGCACCGTAGGTCACTGCAAGATCGACAACAAGGGAACTCTGATCCGTGAAATGTATAATGTGAAGGCAGGTGCCCTTCGTGTGGAAGACGGAACTGACAAGACGGATCCCTCCACCTACAGCACCACAGCTACCGCTGCTCCGGCAGCCGCTGCTACAACAAATACCACGCCCGCATCCACCGCAGGTACCACCAATACCGCAAGTGGCACTGTTTCTCCCAAGACCGGGGAGGGTTCATTGCCCATTCTTTTGATGGTCGGCGCTGCATTCTGTCTCGTTGGCACATTTGCAGCAAGAAAAAAAGCAGCATAAGGATCAATCAAAAGCCCCGCTTTCTCTTAAGAGAGCGGGGCTTTTTTCATGCCGTTTTATTCCTTTATTGTGTCATTTTCTTCCGTTTCGTCTAAGTTTTCGCTTGACCCTGCGGCTCTTGATCTCTTTCTCACCACGGCCTATCTGCATATGCCTTCAGCAAAAGCTTTCTATAAAAGCATTTTATAAAAGCTTAAAGGCAGCCAACAGCGTCCAGACATCCTGCCCGGCATATCCCAGCCTCCAGGCTGCCACGCCTGCAAGATCGTTTGCACTCATGACATTGAGCTTCATACTGATGGACTCCAGATCCTCCAGCCATACCTTATAGGTTTTGGTTCCCTCCGTCCACTCCAGATAATTCTGACAGGCGTTGTCATCCCAGACGGTTTCTCGTCCGATCCGGCTTAAGAAACCGGGCTCATTGATCAGAGTGAGATATTCATCCGTCACGCTTGTACCGTCAAGCTTCCAAAGAATCGTGTAAAAGGGCAGGGCATTCACCAGCTTGTCCGCCGGCACATCCTTCAGTGCTCTTGTGATACCATCTGTCACAAAGCCCAGACTTGCGACACTTCCCGGATTCTTGCTCCCATGCCAGTGTTCATCATAGCCCATGAGGATCACATAATCCGTCGCAAGACCCTGTATGTCAAATCGATACTGCTTATTGCCGTCGTTCGGCATATAGTCATCCACCGAAAAACCGATTTGATTATTTCTGCATTCCGCCGATAATTCGCGAAGGAATTGCCCAAAGGCCTCACCACAATCAGCACCCAGCTTCTCAAAATCCAGATTGATCCCGTCCAGCTTGAGTTTACGGGCCATGTCTATGATATTGGAGATCAGCCTTTGACGGCTGCTTTTCCTTGTCAGGATCAGGGTGTCGTCGATATCCTCCCCCGTCTCATTCTCGTAATTGAAATCATCCCAGACTCCCCAGACCTCCAAGCCATATTTATGCGCCCTTTCCACATAGGAGGCATCCCCGAAGTCCCTGAAATTCCCTTCGTTGTCGCTTAGACTGAACCAGGTGGGTGCGATCACATTCATGCCCTCCGCATTCACCACCATATCCTCCAGAGTCGCATTTCCTCCCTTGCCTCCAATGGCGTGAAAGCCAAGACAGACCTTTTCCGAAAGTCTCCTTGTCGTATATTCCGGCTTGGTGTAGTCCCTCTGTCCTGTTACCTTTTCCGGTGTCACCGTCACTTCGTCTCCCAGAAACTTATTCTCCACATATCCGGCAATGCCCTCCTCGTTCTCCACCTTACACCAGCTTCCCAACTGTTCCAGGATTCTCATCTGTTCGCCCGCCACTGCGTCGCATAGAATCTCACTCTTGATCCCTCCCCTGTAACGGAGCTTAGTATCCTTGGTGATGTATGCGGCCTCATAGGGCTCCCACTGAAAGAGAAACTGCAGCCGATACTCATTCAGCCGATATTCAAAATCCGAAAGCTGATAGACATAGGGCAGTGCAAGGAACAGACTCTCTCCCTCCATATAGCACACCGGGACTTCAAAAGGAATCTCTTCTCCGTATTTGCTGTAAAGCTTCTCTCCCGCATCGGCCTCCAGCGTCCCCTTGGCGTCCGTCAAAAGCAGACTCTTGGCTTCCCTGTCAAAATAAAAATCATCATTGAGATAGCTCTTCACAAAATTATAATTCAGATAGCAGGTACCATCCCGAAAAACCGCCTTTTCCGCCATCCTCTCATCCTGAAAATAAATAGCCCGCTTTCCCTCTTCAATCTCATAATAGGTCCGCAGATCCATCACATCCGTACCATAGGAATATTTTTCCTTTAAGTACATGCCTATAGCGCCTCCGCCGATCAGGATCATCAAGAGTAGTGCGATCAGCACCGGAAAAATCTTTCGTTTCATGCAAAATGCCTTTCATTATGTCTTTTATCATGAAGAGACGCCGCAGACCTTCGTATGCGGCGTCCTTCCTTACCATATTCTAGTTTAGCACAGAAACGCTCTCGCGTCACCTGTATTTTTCTAACATTTGACTTTTTTCTTAGATAGTTGACTTTTTCTTAATATTTTCAGTCGGAGTTCACTTTTTCCGGCAAAAACAGTGTCCTCCTATTTCGGCTGAATCCTGTCATAGTGTATTTCCGATATTCTTCCCCCCTTTCCATAGATATAATCCGCCATGTAAGCGTTGTCCTCCGCCACCAGAGATGCTTTTCTGGGCGGAACACGCTCGCCATCCACATAGTATCTGATTCTTTTTCCTCCGGCTACCTTGGGTGCGGTCGCCCCGGCTCCCACCTCCCTCCCGGCCTCCTCTCGTCTGGAAAAATCCCTCTGCGCTCTCTCAAGCTCAGCCAATTTTTCGTAATCAGAATCACCCCTTTTGCTATCCTCCCACATTCTTCTTCAGTTCGGCGATCTGCGACCAAAAAGAAAACATGTGATATATTTTAATTTCCCAAATCGCCTCTCCTTTCATCAAAAATATGAAAATCAAAAAGAAAAGTAGACGCCTTCAGCGGTACAACATGACTAAAATGAATTATAAACGTGAAAACTATAGACGGTATTGACAGACTTAACATGATTGACTTATAAGACATTCCAAAACAAAATAGAAAATCTTACCCCATAAGCTTCTCTACAAATACTGGATTTCTTATCTCACTTTAAAATCAGGAAATTAGGGTGAAAACCCGCGAACTTCTGATCATGGAAAGAGTCAAATTATTGATAGTGCCAAACCATCATGCCCAACTGCCTCCTCTCCGTACCAGAGTGCCGGAGGCATCTACAAATCTGATTATACGGTACGCCCTCCAAAAAAGCAATCCTTAGTTTCTTAAATTTTTTTAAACTGACGGGCGTGATATTGACGAAAAAGCGGGGAAAGTATAAGATATAGGAAAGGAAGGCGATGCTTATGAAGATAGAAAAAATAAATGATAATCAAATTCGCTGCACCTTGACCAAGGAGGATCTGGCCAGCCGCCAGTTAAAGCTCAGCGAGCTCGCCTACGGCACCGAAAAGGCCAAGCGGCTCTTTCGTGAAATGATGCAGCAGGCTAATTTCGAGTTTGGTTTTGAGGCAGAGGATATCCCTTTGATGATAGAAGCCATCCCCATGAATGCGGAGTGCATTGTTCTCCTCATTACAAAGGTGGAGGATCCGGAGGAGCTGGACACGCGTTTTGCCAGATTCTCTCCCAGTGAAAATGACTATTCGGACGAAGACTCTGACGAGGAATTCGACTTGGATGACAGGGATATGATGGATCTTCATCCCTTGCACTCAGATCAGACTGATGAGAGCTCCGAAAATGACTCTTCCCGTCCCGCCCTTCGCATTTTCACATTCCGCTCTCTTTCCGAGGTGATGAATGCAGCGGCGCAGGTTGGGAAAGCCTGTACCTGTATCAATTCTCTGTACAAGGATCCCAAGAACGGTTCCTACCTTCTGGTAGTCGAGAGGGGTGAGCTTTCACCCGAGGATTATAACCGCATCTGCAATACCCTTTCCGAGTATGGCAGTCTCAAAAGAGGCGCAATGAACGCCGGCTTTCTGGAGGAGCATTTCGAGATGATCCTGGCAGATCAGGCTCTGCAGAATCTGGCATTTTAGCCCAAATGCAAGGAATGAAAAGAAATAAAAGGACTCAGTCCATTATCCGGCTTGAGTCCTTTTTTGATTTCCTCATTTACTGGAGCTTGTCGATTGCTGTCATCAGCTCATCAATATCAATGCCATGAACCATGGCTGCCTCCTCCAGAGACTCCCCCTGAGAAGCAGGGCATCCCAGGCAGTGCATGCCTGCATCCAAAAGCACCGGAACTACATCCGGATTTGTTACAATGATCTCACCGATCGTCATGTCCTTGGTAATCTTAGCCATATCTGTCTCCTTTTCCAAAATTAAATTTGTCCTCTGATCACGCTATACGAAAATCGTATTCATCATATCATGTTCCCCGATTTCTGGCAAGTTATTCTTGATTTTTGCAATGCTGTTACTCGTCCCGGACGACCCTGGACGAGTAACATAATGTTCCGAAAAAAGTACACTCCGTCACCTTGACTGAAATCTGTATTTTCAATATAATAAGGACAGGAGTTAGAAGTACGAAAATTGTCGGTATTTACTGATAATTTAACCATTTCAACCAAACAAATTTTATAAGAGGAGGCATTTCAAAATGAAACCAATTGAAACAGATTTTGTCCGTGGCAAGTGGGACAAGGAAGTCAATGTACGTGACTTCATCCAGAGAAACTATCATCCTTATGACGGAGATGAATCCTTCCTGGCTGGTCCTACTCAGGACACCAAGGATCTTTGGGCTATGGTTCTTGACCTTCAGAAGAAGGAAAGAGAAGCTGGCGGCGTTCTTGACATGGACACCAAGGTAATCTCCACCATTACTTCCCATGGTCCCGGATACCTTGACAAGAGCAAAGAGAAGAT
>CACXDS010000174.1 GCA_902766425.1 uncultured Lachnospiraceae bacterium | reverse complement strand
CCCTTCTCATCCTTCACCTTGGAGAGTGCATTCTCCACCGTATAAATAGCATTAAAATAGGTGAAATCCATGTCCCCGGCGGCGCCGCTGGTCTTGTTCTGATAGATAATATTTTTCTTCACAGCCGGCCCGTGAAAGACGATATCCCGCTCCTTTTCAGTCAAGTCCTTAAAGGGTACATCGGTACGCACGCCCATCTCTCTGGCGATATCCTTCATCAGGGACCACATCAGCGTCTGCCATGGAAGCACAGCCCCCTCCTCAATGGAAAGCGATTCATCAGGGACAAGGGTTGCTTCATCGACCACATGGACAATCCCCGTTCCGTCACAATGCGGACAGGCTCCCTGGCTGTTGAAGGCAAGCTCCTCCGCACCCGGGCCGTAGAAGTGCTCACCACATGTAGGGCATACCAGCTCCTGTTCGGCCGCCACCGCCATGGACGGAGGAAGATAGTGACCGTTGGGGCATCTGTGGCTGCCCAGGCGTGAAAACATCAGCCGAAGGCTGTTTAGCAGCTCCGTGCCCGTGCCGAAGGTCGAGCGTATGCCCGGTACTGCAGGACGCTGATGCAGTGCAAGCGCAGCGGGGACATACAGCACCTCGTCCACATCTGCCTTGGCTGCCTGCGTCATGCGCCGTCTTGTATAGGTGGAAAGCGACTCCAGATACCTCCTGGAGCCCTCCGCATAAAGCACGCCGAGGGCAAGGGAGGACTTGCCCGATCCGGACACGCCGGCTATGCCAACAATCTTATTCAGAGGTATGTCCACATCGATGTTTTTCAGATTATGGACTCTTGCTCCTCTGATTTTTATCTTCTTTGGAATTTCATCTTTCACAACTATTCTCTCCATTTCGCTTTTCTGATCACAGTCAACACTTTGTCACAAGCAGTCTCCACACAAGCTCCTTTTTCACAGCTCAAACAAACTCATCTGCGGATACTTCTCCGGCAGATCATTCATAAACTGAAAGCATGCCTCCGGGCTTGAAAGCATATTGTTCTCCCTACAGATCCGCCGAAAAATCTCCGTAAGCTCCCTCGCTCTGGGGCTTGGAAGCTCATAAGCATTTCCATATCGCCTGATATATTGGTCCTTCATTCCGGGGAAGTGCTTATCCAGCGCTGCATAGTAGTATTCCCGATTCCCTTCCCTGAGCGTCAGTCCCATTCCGAAATCTATCACTCCTTTTACTCCGACGCGGACACACTCCTGCATAATAGAAGTAATGTTTTCCACAGTATCGTTGAGAAAAGGCAGGATCGGTGTGATCCACACAACTGTGGGGATTCCCCTTTTCCGCATTTCTTCCAGCACTTCTAACCGCCTTTTTGTATTGCAGACATTCGGCTCCAGGATCCGGCATAAGTCATCGTCATAGGTTGTGAGCGTCATCTGGACCACGCACTTTGCGGAGCGGTTGATCTCATCCAGCAGATCGATATCCCGAAGAATGCGGTCTGATTTTGTCTGAATTGCAAGGCCAAAGCCATGGCGCAGGACGATCTCCAGACATCTCCTTGTCAATCGCAACTCTTCCTCAATGTGCATATACGGATCCGACATCGATCCGGTACCGATCATGCACTTATGTCTTTTTGACCGTAGCGCCTTTTCTAACAGCTCCGGTGCATTCTGCTTGACTTCTATATCCTCAAAGGGGTGTGTGAACTGATAACACCTGCTCCGACTGTCACAATAAATACAGCCATGACTGCATCCGCGATAGATATTCATCCCATAATGACCACCGCTACCGGTCAGTATTCCTTTGGCATCAACAAAATGCATCTGTTTCCCTTCCTTCCGCTTTGTCAAATGCTGACCCGCTGTTCCATAAGTCCCCAAAATGTTATGCTTCCAGATAGCTCCTGAAAATAGCATCCAGCTCCTCTATTTTCACCTCAGCATTTTGCTGTTTGATCTCTTCATAGATTGTCAAAATCCTTTGGCGATCAATCGTTCTTAGGAGCCTTAGATCCAGCATTTCCGCTTTGGTCAGATCATTGGGTTCAAACTTTGTCAGGCCGTCCCCGTATTCCCTTCGGGAGCGATACAAAAGCTCCTGCGCAATGGGTGTCAGCAAATAACAGAAAAGTATATTGGCAAGCTCCTCATCCGGCTCCGCTAAATGAAAACCGTGAAAAGCAGTCAGGTTTTTGATCCCCATCTCATTTCTGATCACTTTGATCCTTTCTCTGCTGAAAACGCAGATGAGAATGGGGGCGGGTTTTTTATCTTCGATGGCATACCATGGATTTCGATGACTTGTCAGATACGCTTTATCCACATCTGTTTCTTCCCCGTATTTTATATAGGCAAAGTCAGCTTCTGTCTCGGCCCGCTCTCCGTCAAATATATATACTTTCTTATCCATGGCTGACAGCCTCCGGAATGCCGCCTCGGTAAAAACCACATCCTTTACATCCGGAGCTTTTGTAAGACAGGGCAGACAAACACCGGGGCTTAAGCTTCTGTTCTCGATCATAGAATGGTTCAGAGTGAAATAACTATTTGCTCCGGTGGCGATCCCTCTTGATACTTTTCCAAAGGCAGAGACTTTAACTGTATTCCTGTGGGCGATCCTCGCATCGGCCGCCTCAAAATACTGTATCCATTTTTCTTTGGGATCCAGTTCCGAGTAAAGGTACTCTTTTGTGTTCTGAAAGGTTCCCGTACGCAATTCTTCCAAATCGCTGATATTGACAAGCTCAACACGATCGTGTTTTTTATTTTCCAAGAGAATGATACAGGATGTGGTGATCGCTTCTTCAAACAGGTTCAAGGAATTGTCAAATTTCAGAATTGTTTTCAGCATGCCGGAATCCAAAAGATACTGCTTTATGACAACTCCGTATCCGGTATTCATAAATTCGTATGGAATAATATAGCAGCACTTCCCGTTTTTCTTTAACTCATTTATGCTCTTGATCAAAAAATACACACAGATATTCGAGTATCCGCTCAGAGCGATATGATATCTGTGCTGAAATTCCGCAATCAAATTCTCCCTGCCGGGAATGCTTTGAAACTTGTTATACGGAGGGTTACAGATGATCGCATCGTACTTCTCCTTAAAACGGCAGTTCAAATAGTCTTCCTCCACCAGTCTATGAGGATACTCATTTTCTTTTTTGAAGCGGTCGATCATTTCCGGATCGATCTCGCAGGCTGTAATGGTCAGCCCCGGATTCCGCTCATTTGCTATTTGCGGAAATACGCCCGGTCCCACGGCGGGATCCAAAAATGTTTTCGAATTCTTCTCCAACACCAGATCCACCATAAATCCGGCAATTGTCGGCTCTGTGAAAAACTGTCCGAATTCTTTCTTTTTCACCTTCATATTTGTCCTTGTATTGCTTACAATCGATCCTTCCATCCATAAGATTCGTTCCTTTTCAGTATACCAGAATTCAATTCTCCGGTCAATTCGATCCCCCGGCCAAGGCACCTTAAGCGAGCACATTCAACACTCCAAAAACCACCAAAATTGACATTAGCGTTTACACCACCCTCCCCCTCATGTTATAATGTGAGATATGCAGGCTGCCAAGCAGCCAACAGCGCCACAAAGCGGAGGATACAAAAGATGAACTCCTCAAATCTGAAAAAAGTTACATATACGATCAATACCATTATCATTTTTATTGTTCTGGGCATGATGTTCTTTTTTTCCACCTGTCCGGCGCCGTTTTTGGTATATTTCAGCATACCGACCCTGATTGTATATCTGATCGGTTATGTTCTGATCCATAAGGAAAAGCTTTATTTCTATGTGTGGATGGTGTATATCTGGATCACCCTGTATATGTTTCTCACCACGATCTGTCTGGGCTACAACTACGGCTTTCACCTATACAGCCTTTCCATGATCCCGATCATATATTACACAAATTATATGGGGTACAAAATCAATACGAAGACCATTAACGCAGGCGTATTCAGTGTAGTGATCCTTCTGGCCTATCTGGGGTGTACCTTCTATGTGACATCCTTTGGGCCGATTTATCAGGGAAGTGAGCTTTCCGCCGCTCTTTTCTGGATCGTGAATTCCATTATTGTATTTTTCTTTTTGATCTACTATACCCGGCTCCTGATCAAAAATATCATTACATCCGAGGATAAACTGAGGGAAATGAGCTATGTAGATCGGCTGACCGGACTTTACAACCGCCATTACATGATGGAAATGCTGGAGAAGGTCATGACTGCCTCCGAAACGGATACAGTGGCCATGATCGATATCGATGACTTCAAGAAAATCAATGATACTTATGGGCACAATGCCGGGGATTGTGTTTTGAAAAAGCTTTCCGATATTATGAGAACACTGTGCCCGGATGTGGTGATCTCCCGATGGGGCGGGGAGGAATTCCTGCTTTTGATCGGCGAGACCTCCGATGCAAAGGATAAAATGGAACAGCTGAGGCGGATGGTGGAAAAAGAGGACTTTACCTTTGAGGGCAAGAAAATCCATGTCACCATTACCATTGGACTGGCCTCCAAGGAATCCTCCCAGAGCCTGGATCAGTGGATCCAATCAGCGGACAATCGCCTCTATGCCGGAAAGAACAACGGCAAAAACGCAGTTATTGGGTTTTAATGTCAGGCTTTTATTGTCAACACCTAAGGAGCCCTTCGATTCTCTTTATCACTTCCTCCCAGCTGATCTGGGAGGATATTTTTTTTCTCATTTCTTCGACTTTTTGCTTAAATTGCGGATTTGCATAAACTTGCCGTACGGCCTCCAGCATTTTTCTTCCCCGGTAGGGATAGGAGGGCACCTGTAGCCCCAGTCCGCATCTCACAATCTGTTTTGCATTGGTAAGCTGGTCATTGATAAAGGGCATGGCCACCATGGGAACTCCCAGGGACAGCGCCTCATTGATGCTGTTCATGCCGCAGTGCGTCAGGAATACATCCGTATGGGAGAGCACCTCCACCTGCGGGACAAAAGAGTAGGCATGGATATTTTCCGGGAGTTTTCCCAGCGATTCCACCGGCACCTTCCCCGTATTCAGGATCACCGAAAACTCCGTATTTCCGAAATACTGAATGCAGGTCCTGCAAAAGCCCTTATCGCTCATGATACTTCCAAGAGAAATATAGACGATGGGTGCCTTCATCTCCTCATATGGAATCCTGATCTCCGCTCTCATGGGCTTGGCCTCCGGGACCAGAAAGAGATAGGACTCATCAAAGGAGTCCCGGGCGGCCTGAAAGCTCTCCGGAAGATAGACCAGATTGAGCTTTGGCCTGCTCTTGATCACTCCGTCCCGCAGGCAATTGTATTCCACTCCCAGCTCTCCGGCCAGTCTCTTGGGAAATACCTGCGCATCAATAAGCCCAGCCGAAAGCTTAAAGATGGGGGAGGCTTCCCTCCAGGTCTGCTCGGACCACGCGCTCTGCGAAAACTGTCTCACACAGGGAATCCCCTTACGCTTAGCGACCTCGATCCCCGGATAAAAAAACATTTCATAAATTAAGAGATCATAGGGCTCCTCCAGAGCCATGGCTGTTTCGAACAATGCGCGGAAACTGAGCTTTTTCTTTTGAGCTTCATCCGGCCGCGCAGGATAATTCCGGTATGGCACAAAATCAGCATCTGTCGCTTCAATCCTGCCCCGCATCTCCTCCGCATTGATATAGGTCACGCTATGTCCCCTCTTCACCAGCTCCTTCGTCAATGGAAGCGTCGGATTGGTATGTCCCGAAAAGGGGAGATTTAACATCAATATTTTCATGCTTCCTCCCTATGCGAATAAACCGAATATCGTTCTGTTTATGATTATAAAAAGTAATTTATGGAATGTCAAGAGTAAACAGAATATCGTTCTGTTTCTTAAGAATCCGTAAAAGGTCTTTTCAAAACGATACGGCTTTGCTAAACTGGAAAAGGATATTGGTTTCATGAAATATAGGAGGAATTTCATTCCCATGAAAAATAGTAAGAGAACCATTCTCACTGTAGCAGGCATCTGCACTTTTTTAACAATTTGTTTTGTCGGTCTTTGCTTTTTGCTTCCCGATCTCTTGGGGAGCTCGGAGCCCGGCGGATCATCCGACCCCAGCGGCCCCATCCCCTGGGAGCCGATCAGTGAAGCTGCGTTGGCAACACCGACTCCCGACAATGACATGATAAATCACACGCTTGAGGCCAAAGATGACAACTCAGCGCTAAGCAGCCCCGAAGGCGGTGCTGACATTTCCGCGCCTACCGTTGCTCCATCTGAGAATGTCAATGCAACGCAAGTCCCCACTGCGGCTCCTACTGATACTCCCGTTGCCACTGCTGCTCCCGCTGCCACCGCAGCTCCCACTGTGGCCCCTACTGCCACTCCCGTTGCCACTGCAGCTCCCGCTGTGGCCCCTACTGCCACTCCCGCTGCCACTGCGGCTCCCACCTCCGGGACTGCAGCTGCGGGCGGTCAGGACGGATCTCTGAAGGATCAATACGCCCCCGTCTTTCTGGCTTTTACTGCAAATCCACAGATCAAGGTGGGCAACGAGTTTAATGTTCACAAATATATAGGCTATGGCGATGATGTGGATCGCGATGTGGAGATGGAAGTGAGCGGTGCGGTGGATACCTCCAAGGAGGGGGACTATCCCATCACCATTACCCTCAAGGATGACGCCGGGCGGACCACCTCTAAGAGCATGACCGTAAAGGTGGTAAAATCCACCTCCTCCGGTTCCTCGGGCGGCTCCGGGAAAAAAGAGGATTTTGCCGATTTTGTAAAGAATTATAAGACGGAGGAGACGAGTCTGGGCATTGATATCTCCAGATGGCAGGAGGATGTGGATTTCGAGAAGGTAAAGGCGGCGGGCTGTGAGTTTGTCTATATGAGACTGGGCGGCTTTGATGAGGGCGAGCACTATACGGACCGCTATTATCTGAAAAATATGGCCGGCGCCAAGGCGGCCGGCTTAAAGGTTGGCATCTATTGGCATTCGGAGGAGCGCAACCCTCAGGAGGTCAAGGCAAGTATCGATTATCTCATGAAAGTTTTGAACGGAGAAACACTTGACTTCCCCATTGCCTTTGACTGGGAGGATTTTATGAATTTTGAGCGGTATGGCATGAATCTCCACGATATCAATCAGGTTTATCGCTCCTTTGTGGCGGAGATCGAGGCCCGCGGGTATTCCGCCTGCATGTACGGGAGCAAAAACCGTCTGGAGACGCTCTGGGAGATCCAGCCGGAGGAGTCCGTATGGCTGGCTCATTACACCAAAGCCACCTCCTATGGCGGAAAGTATTTTATGTGGCAGCACTCCTGCACCGGGAAGATCGATGGCATAAAGGGTGATGTGGATCTGGATGTGCTCTATCATTCTCAGCATTGAGGAGCCATTTGCCTTCCGATCTCCTCTTTGATCTGCTCCAGCGTGATGGGCGTATAACCGATCCTTTCCACTGATACGCAATAATGATGGCCGCTGAAGGTCTTATAAAGAGGAGAGCCATGGACATGCCCAAACAGATTGGCATAGGGCATGTTCTCATTGACATACATGGGCTCATGGGACAGGATCCAAAACTGCTCCAGAACCACGGGAAGATCATAGCTCTCCTCAAAGCCCATACTGCGATATGCAGCATTTTCAAGCAGGTCATGGTTTCCTCTCACCAGGTAAATGTGACCCTTTAGCTGCCTCAGATACTGTTCTTCCCTTCCGGGCAGGGAAAAATCACCTAAATGATAGACATGGTCCTCCGGCGAGACCACCTGATTCCAGTTGCGGATCAGGGCTTCGTCCATTTCCCCCGCAGATCCGAAGGGTCTGTTTTCGTATCGTCTGATGGCGTCATCGCCAAAATGGGTATCTGCTATCAAAAAAAGCTTACTCATCTCTCTCCTCCAATATTTGAGCTATAACGGATGTGATTATTTTATACCTTTTTGTTATCACGCACAATAGCTCCTTTTATCGTGCAATTTCCCCTATTGCGTTTCCACCCCAATTTCGTTAATATATTAACAACGAAAACTTTTGCATAAAGAAAGGAGCTGTCAATATGAAAGATTCCGCAAGAAATCGCGCGAATGGTTTTGAGACAATGGATGGCGGCCGGTCCAATACCGGCGTCTTTGGCACAGGAGGGGGAAATATGAATTTTCATTCCGGCGGAAAGGGGACAGGCACTTCCGGTCTGAAGCTCTTGGGAGTGATCCTGATCGTGATCGCTCTGTTTATTGTAGCCTTTAACAGTGCCTACAAGATCGGTGAGCAGGAGCAGGGCGTGCTGGTCACCTTCGGTAAAGCTCAGGCGGTCACCGAACCGGGTCTGCACTTTAAGATTCCCTTTGTACAGCAGATCAGAAAGGTAAACACTACGATCCAGGGTTTTTCCATCGGATATGACATGAATTCCAATGCTACTTATGAAAGCGAGTCCCTGATGATCACATCGGATTATAATTTTGTGAATGTGGATTTCTTCGTGGAGTTCCGCTACAGCGATCCCGTCAAGGCTCTGTATGCCTCCAAGGATCCCACGGGAATCCTGAAGAATGTCAGCAAGAGCTGCATCCGTTCCGTGATCAGCGGTTATCCCGTTGACAGCGTGCTCACCACAGGGAAGGGCGAGATCCAGGCCTCCATCAAGGAGAAGATCATCGCAGATCTGGAGAAACAGGACATCGGTGTTCAGCTGGTGAATATCACCATCCAGGACTCCGAGCCCCCCACCGCTACTATAATGGAAGCCTTCAAGGCTGTGGAGACTGCAAAGCAGGGTAAGGAAACCTCCCTGAATAACGCCAATAAATACCGCAATGAGCAGATTCCCTCCGCGCAGGCACAGGCAGACGGTATCATTAAGGATGCGGAGGCAAAAAAGACCGAGAGGATCAATGAGGCAACCGCTCAGGTGGCAAGATTCAATTCCATGTATGCAGAATACAGCAAGAATCCTCAGATCACCAAGCAGAGAATGTTCTTTGAGACCATGGAGGATGTGCTCCCGGGGCTCAAGGTGATCATTCAGGGGGAGGGAAGTGAAACCCAGACCATTCTGCCCCTGGAATCCTTCACAGGTAATACCGATCAGACCACGAGCTCTGATCTCACGGAATAATTGCAGGTAATACTGCTCAAAGCGCAGTTCTGAGATCATCGAGTCTTTGTGAGAAGCAATTTGCTCCGGAAATAAAACTAAGCTACCGGGACAGCCGGCAGAAAGGATAAGCTATGAAAAAGGCAAGAAATATATTTTTGATCGTATTGATCGTCGTCATTTGCATGATCAGCTCTTCCTGCTTTGTTGTGACGAATGAGAATCAGTACAGTCTGGTACGACAGTTCGGAAAGATCGATCACATCGTGAAGGAGGCGGGGATCTCCTATCGCATCCCCTTTATTCAGACAGTGGATACTCTGCCCAAGCAGACCCTGCTCTATGACCTCTCTCCCTCCGATGTCATCACCAGTGATAAGAAGACCATGATCTGTGACAGCTATGTGCTCTGGGAGATCACGGATCCCCTGAAATTTGCCCAGACCCTGAACTGCTCCATCAGCAATGCAGAGAGTCGTCTGGACACCACTGTTTATAACTCTACCAAAAATGTGATCTCTGCCACCTCCCAGGACGATGTGATCTCCGGCCGTGACGGAGCGCTCTCCGCCGCTATCATCGCAAATATCGGATCCTCCCTGGATCAGTACGGGATCACGCTTCTGGACTTCCAGATCAAGCAATTGGATCTGCCGGATGACAACAAGGCTGCTGTCTATGAGCGTATGATCTCCGAGCGAAACAATATCGCCGCTCAGTATTCCGCAGAAGGAAGCTCCGAAGCGCAAAAGATCATGAACTCCACCGATATGGAGGTCACTGTGATGCTCTCCGAGGCTAATAAAGAGGCTGAGATCCTGATCGCTGAGGGCGAGGCAGAATACATGAGGATTCTCTCCGAAGCCTATGCCGACGAGGGGCGCCAGGAGTTCTACACCTTTGTGAGAAGTCTGGATGCTTTGAAAAATTCCATGAAGGGCACAAGCAAGACTGTAATCCTTTCCAATGACAGCCCCATTGCCCAGATCTTTTATGGAAATTGAAAACAACACTTATTTTGAACAGACAAGATTATTTTGAACGAAAAGGAAATAAGATGAAACGATTCGGTGGTATGTTTTCCAGAGAATTCATCTGCCTGACGGCGCTGACCTTAACATTATCCGGGTGCGGTGGGAATACCCCGCATCCGGATTCTTCGCCGTTACAGGGAGAACCCATTTCCTCGCAGTGGTCGGAGCCGGATACCGGGGAGGAGACCGGAGAGAAGACCGTTGAAGCTGCAACCGAGGCTGATACAGATTTAAGTGATCATTTAAGCGATAATACTTCTTTTTCCCCCACATCGGAGGAACCTGCCAAGCCCCGGATCACCTTACTCATGGTGGGGGACATTCTGCTCCACACTCCCGTAGAAAAAAGTGCCCTGCGGGAGGATGGGAGCTACAGCTATGACGCCATCTTTGCCGATACGAAGGAAATGATCAGCGCTGCCGATCTGGCGCTGGTGAACCAGGAGGTGATCATCGGCGGCAAGGAGCTTGGCATCAGCGGATATCCCGCCTTTAACGCGCCTTATGAGATTGGGGACGATCTGGTGGAGGCCGGCTTCGATGTGATCTGCCACGCCACAAATCACGCCTTGGATAAAGGGAAAAGCGGTGTGGTAAACTGTCTGAATTTCTGGGAGGAAAATTATCCGGACATTCAGATCCTCGGACTACATGACAGTCCGGACGACGAACTGTATATTTACGAAAAGGATGGCATGAAGATCGCTTTTTTGAATTATACCTACAGCACCAACGGCGTGGCGCTCCCGGAGGACATGCCCTTTGCCGTGGATATGATGAATCAAAAGAAGGTGACAGCGGATATCCAATACGCCGAGTCCGTAGCTGATTTTACGATCGTCTGTCCCCACTGGGGTACGGAATATCGTCTCACCCCGGACTCCTATCAGGAAAAATGGACCAAGCTCTTTATGGAAAACGGTGTGGATCTGGTGCTGGGCACCCATCCCCATGTGATCGAGCCCATTGAGCTGAGGACGGACGAGGAAGGGCACTCCATGCTGGTATATTATTCTTTAGGTAACTTTGTGAACTGGACTTCCTCCTCCGGGGATGGCATCAGTAACCGTATGGTGGGTGGAATGGCTCATATCACCTTAGGGCGGGATTCTGACGAGAATGTCATAATTTCAGACTATGGCATCACTGCTCTGGTATGCCACCTGACGGACGGACAGGACGGCGTCACTGTAAAGCCTCTTTCCGCTTATAACGAAGAGCTAGCAGCCGAAAACCGGATCAAAAGCCAGGATCCCAATTTTTCCTATGCATATTGCGTTGATCTGTGCGATCAGGTCTGGGGCGAGCTCTGGGATTAAAATTTCTCTTGACAACTCAATGTGTTCGTAGTATTTTAAGTGTACTAAGTCGATTAGTGCACTTATTTTTTTGTGATCGTCGGCATTTTAACTTTGCCATACAATCACGGAATGAGAGGCCATATGATTGTAATTGATTATCGAGACAAGAGACCCCTGTATGAGCAGGTGGCGGAAAAGCTTGCCCAGCTGATCATCTGCGGCGTGTTGGAATCCAATACCAAGCTTCCCTCTGTCCGGTCCCTGGCTCTGGAGCTTTCCATCAATCCCAATACCATCCAAAGAGCATATAACCAGCTGGAGCAGGACGGCTATATCTATACCGTTGTGGGCCGGGGCAATTATGTGACGGATGTGCATGAATGGAAAAACGGCTATCAGAACACGGTTTTGCAGGAGCTGGAGGAGGGCGTGAAAAAGGCCAGGGAGGCCGGGATCACAAGCGAGCGCGTGACAGCGCTGGTACAATCCGTCTATGCGGCACCCGTTCAGGAAAGCCCGCCCCCAAGGGATGAGGAGAGCAATTAGAATAACCGGCGAATTTATACACCCCAAGAATTCAGGAGGAATGGTTTTATGATAGAGATCAAAAATGTCACCAAGAAATTTGATGACATCGTCGCCCTAAACAAAGTCAGCGCCACCATTGAGAATGGTCAGGTTTTTGGACTCATCGGCACCAATGGCGCCGGAAAAAGTACTCTGATGCGGACCATCTGCGGTATTTTCCGGCCGGACGAGGGCGAGGTTACCATCGATGGCGAAAGGGTTTTCGAAAATGCCTCGGCAAAATCCAAAATCTTTTTTATCTCGGATGACCAGTTCTTTTTCCAGAACGGAACCCCCATGGATATGGTCCGCTACTACCAGACCATCTATCCCGGCTTCCAAAAGGAGCGATTTTTGCTTCTGATGGAGACACTGAAGCTGGATCCCAAGCGCAAGATCAATACCTTTTCCAAGGGCATGCGCAAGCAGCTCTCGGTCATGCTGGGCGTCAGCGCCGGCACAAAGTATCTGCTCTGCGATGAGACCTTTGACGGACTGGATCCTGTGATCCGCCAGGCCATCAAAAGCCTCTTTATCCGGGAGATGGAGGATCACGGTCTGACTCCCATCATCGCCTCCCATAACCTTAGGGAGCTGGAGGATATCTGTGATCATGTGGGCCTCCTCCACGAGGGCGGCATCCTCTTCTCCAAGGATCTGGATTCCATGAAGCTGGGCATCTTTAAGCTGCAGTGTGTCCTGCAGGACAAAAATCAGGTGGAGCTTATCGGGGCGCAGTTCCCCATCCTGAACAAGACCCAGTCCGGAGCGCTTCTCACTCTCACACTCCGGGGAAAGAGCACAGATATTTCCAAGCTGCAGATGGAGCTGCAGCCCATCTTCTGGGAGCTACTCCCCCTGACCCTGGAAGAAATCTTTATCAGCGAAATGGAGGTAAAAGGCTATGACTTCTCAAAGCTCTACCAATAAAAACAGCATCTCACTCCGAAGCTTGATGCAAGAGGATCTGCGGCATAAAACCTGGATGATCGCTCTCTCCATTCTCGGGAGCTTTCTGGCCGGGCCGGTGGCGATGCTTCTGTTCTTCTCCGATCGAATGGTTGACCGCCTCCAGCGGTATTTTGTCATTGTGGGAGATCAAGTGTTTAATCCGCAGGGTGAATTTCTCATGACCCTGGACCAGTATTATCGAACCCTTGCAAACCAGGCTACCGATTATTTTTCACATTATTACACGATTCTGATGGTGATCATCGCTTATCTGGGCGCCATGATCGTAGCCTTTTTCGGGTTCCGCTTTCTGTACCACAAGCGCATGGTGGATCTCTACCACAGTGCTCCCGTCTCCAGAAGAAAGCTCTTCACAGCCTACTGGCTGAATGGAATCCTGATCTGGTTTGTACCCGCCCTTGCGTCCAGTCTTCTGGTTCTGGTGATCGCAGGCATTTACACCAGGGGGATGTATCTGGGTACGCTCCTTGTCAACCTTTTGTTGGCTCTGCTTCGCCTGACCCTCTGCTATCTCATGGTATATCATGTATGTCTGGTGGGCGTCATGCTCTCCGGAAATGTGATCAACGCCATTGTAAACGGACTGAGCATCGGGGCTCTGGTTTTTGCATGCACGGTCACTGTATTGGTCTTGATGGAGACCTTTTTTGACAATTTCTATCTGCCGGATCATCTGATGTTTATGAATCCCCTGTATGCTTTTTCGCCCCTGGTAAGTCCCATCCTGCTGGTTACACAGTGGGTCACTCAAAGCTTTGAATCGGGGATTGTCATCTGGCATTTGCTCTCCGGCATTGTCCTTATGCTCCTCAATCTTGTCCTCGCCTATCTGCTCTATGTTAGGCGTCCCAGCGAGCTTTCGGAGCGAGGGCTTGAAAACAAATGTCTTCGGGTCATCCTGCGCTCCGGCATCTGCGTGGTGGGCGGGATCGGATTTGCTATGATCTTCCACGCAGCCCTTGGCAGACAAAGACTTGGGTGGATCCTCTTTGGCATGGTTCTCGGCAGTGCGCTGAGCTTTTGTGTATTGAATATCATTTACCACTGCACCTTCAAGGAGGTATTCTCCCATAAATTGAATTACATTATCGTACTGGGCCTCTGTGCGCTCTTCTATTTCGGAGGAATGTTCGATCTCATCGGTTACGATGCGCGTCTTCCGAAGCAGGCAAGTATCACCGGCCTTTCCCTTTTCGCCGGAAGATTTACGGACAGCGACTATCTCTATTATCTCTCATCGGCGCCGAACTCTTTTTATGATGTAAACGGCAGTGAACCTTTGGCCTATACCAGCCGGGACCGGGAGAGTATTTATAAGCTTCTCTCCGCCTGCACCGGGGATTCCGACGGGTTTGGTGAAGCTCTCCATATCAGAGTGAAGGTAACTACCAAGACCGGCAGCTTTTATCGATCCTACAGACTGTCCATGGAAGACTATTCGCTTCTTGCTCCCTTTGTGGAATCCAAGGAGTATGCGGAGGTTTATTATCCCGTAAGGAGCCTGGTGACCGGAATGCCCCGGGAGATCACCTTATCCTCCAGCTTTGACCGGGACAGCACCATCAAGGATCCGTCAAAGATCCGGGAGCTCATGCAGGCCTTCCATCAGGATTTCGAAGAACACAGAAGTATCCAGGAGCTTCTCAGAACAAGCAGGCTTTTTACGCTGTACATGAGTTTTACTCTGCCTGCCAAGGACTCCTCCGAATATCGCAATACCTTTCATTACGACGTGCCTTATTGGTATCATCATACGATCAGTCTGATAGAGAGCTGGTACCCGGATAAACAATGGGATCCCGCCATTGAGGATATTGAGCGCTTCACCATTAAATCCGGTGTTGCAATGACAGATGATAAGAATCTGCATCGTCTCATTTACCAGAGCTATGGCTTTGAGGAAAGCGGCGCTCCCCTTGCCACTCCTGCGCCAAGGCCCAGCCGTTTTATTGCAAGCACTACTGAGAGCTGTAGTTGGAGCTTTCCCGCTGCATCTACGGACTTCCTAAAGGGGCTGGAGCCCTACCTGATCTGGGGGCATTATAATAATCCCCTGACCTGCGACTATGTGCATCTGGGCTATGCGCAGCTAAAAGACGGCGGAAGTGTTGACTGCTACATTCAGGCGGGCAAGCTTCCTCTCGACATTCTGAAGGAGATCGAAGAGGCTGCCGCCAAAACCTTGGAGCTCCGTGAGTCCGACAAATATGACATGGATCCTGAATATGTGATCTATCAGGATGGATATACGGATTACGAATTTTATCCGGAAGAATCTATTCCCTATTCCGAGTACTAAAGACATGGGAGAATATATACTCCGACAGTTGCAGCTGAAACTGCGGGTATGACCTTCTCCGGAAAGTGAGAGCAAGAAACAAATGCCTATTTCCACTCTGCTGGGGCTGGGAATCGAATTTGCCGGCCTCGGCACCCTGATATTTTTACTCCTTCTGACAGGTTATTTTGTGGTTTACCGCAAGTTTCTGAAGGGGACAAAGAGGCTCCCCGTAAAGCGCCTTCTATGGTGGGGCCTTTTCTTTTGCTATTGCTTTGTGGTATTGGGAGTCACCATACTGTTTCGCGCCAGCTCCCTGTTGCCCGAGCCCATACATGGACTCTTTTATTCCTATCGGGACGCCTGGGCGCACTGGTCCCTTGTATCCTGGCGCAATATTATCCTGAATTTCTGCATGTTCATGCCCCTGGGCTTTATGCTGCCTCTGGGAACTCCGTTCTTCCGGCATGGATTGGCAACAGGTCTGGCCGGCTTTCTCTTCTCCCTCTTCATTGAGTTGATCCAGCTCATTACCCGCAGAGGGATGTTTGAACCGGACGATCTTCTGGGCAACACCGTTGGGACATTGATCGGTTATGGGCTTTATCTGCTTGGCTGCTGTTTTCTCCGGATTCTTCGAAGAAAAAAGCCGTATCGGACCGGGAAAACCCTTTTGGCCCAGCTTCCTCTGCTCTTGACAGTATTTGTTTTTGGCTGCATTTTCCTGCGGTATCAGAGTATGGAGCTGGGCATCAATCCCTCCACCTATATCGTCCCCTACTCCTCCAAGCGCTTTAGTCTAAAATCCGATTATCCCTTTTCCGCCGAAAAGGGCAACGGATGCGTGTACAAGACCAAATATCTGAGCCTTACGGAGGAAAAAGCTCTGGCAAAGGAAATCTTTGAGGATCTGGGTGTTCATTTGAGGGAGGATCTGATTGACATCTATGACAATACCACCTTCTTTCATACTATGGAGGGACGATATGCTCTATGGGTGGACCACAAGGGCGGAACCTATCAGCTGACGGATTATCAGACTATTTTTTCTCATGAGGAGCCCGCTCCACAGCCTGTGGAAGGAGCCTCCGAGGAGGAGCTTCGAAATGCTTTGACCCGGTGGAAGCTTACCTCTCAGGCAATGGTTTCCGGGATCTCATTTGAAGAAAAGGAGAACGGCTGGTACAAATTCACCTTGCCTTCCCCCATACCTGTTCCATCCTCCGGAAATCAGGGAGAGGCAGCGATGGCGGAGGCAGACAGGCATTATGCCATCGGAGCTTTATCATGCCAGTATTACGGCGAAGGCAAAATCGGACAGCTGAAGAATCAACTGATCGATTGCAAAAAGGGAAAAGAATACCCCCTGCTCAGTGAGCAGGAGGCCTATGAGGAGTTAAAAAAAGGGCGTTTTTACTATCCCGATACGCCCTTTCTGGACATTTACATAGCGGACTGCAAGCTTATTTTTCTCATGGATTCCAAGGGGTATCTCCAGCCCAGCTATGAATTTACGGGAACGATCAACGGAGAGGACGGATATCTTCGGATCCCCGCCCTGAGAAGAAATTGATTTCATGCATAAAATAAATCCTTATCCGAAAAGTTTTTCATCCCTTGTATTCCCATAGGAGGTGCCGCTTCCCCAGGAGCCGCACCTCCTCTTTTTCCTGAAAGCCCAGTTTTTGGAGCAGATGACAGGAAACCGCATTCTCCGGCATGACAAAGGCGATCACTTTGGTAAATTCCAGCTCTTCCTTGCCAAATGTAAGGATGGCCCGGCACACCTCAGTGGCCAGCCCTCTGCCCTGCCAGGGGACTGCGATGAGAAAGCCCAGCTCCGGGTCCTCAAAGCCCTCCCGATAGGAGAGCCCGGCGCGGCCGATGACCTCTCCTGTCTCCCTAAGGAGCACCGTCCAAACTCCAAAGCCATAGAGCTCATATATGTTCTTGATATAATCCCTTGTGTAGGCCAGCTCCCGGTCCCTGTCCGAAAACAGATCCTCCATATAGGCTGTGACGGAGGGTTGGGCGTAAATCCCATAAAATGCATCCACATCCTCCTCAGTTGTCTCTCTCAGCAGGCAATGCTCCGTCTCCAGAATATCCCAAGGGATTCCATGATACCTTCTATAGACCTTGTCCAAATAATCCCCGTCCAATTCCGTCAGGTTCATAGCCAGATATCGAATACCGGTAAAATCCGTTTTTTCACGATCCCCGGGCAGATATCCCAGCACCGCTTTTCCTTCCGCATCCATTCTTCTTGCCAGATCGGGATCATCCGTGATCCACAGAGTCGCATTCTTCGGATCGTCCAACTCCCCTAAGTGTTCCGACACGCTCCTCTCTGCGGCGGTCTGCTCCCCTATGGTTCCTTGCATGGTTTTCTCCGCGGCGGTCTGCTCCCCTATGGTTCCTTGCATGGCTTTCTCTTCGGCGTTCTGCTCCCCTATGGTTCCTTGCATGGTTTTCTCTTCGGCGGTCTGCTCCCTTAAGGCTCCCGGCATGGTTTGCCGATCCGCCTCCAAACAATTATCCGCTCTCAAGACCTGTATGCCTTCCGCTGCAAGCTTCTCCCCTAAGTGCTCCGGCCCGGTTTGCCGATCCGCTTTCGAACAGCTATCCGCTCTCAAGACCTGTATGCCTTCTGCTGCAAGCATCTCCCGCCAGGCGCTTAGGGAATCCTCTCCAGCCTCTTCTTTTCCCTTCCGACACTTCAGTGCCAGCATCACTTGCTTTAAATAAAAAAACACTTTCTTCTTTTCCTCTCTTTACGGAAAGTCAAAATTAAGATAGAATAAGTATAACTTTGGATCTGTATAAATGCAATCGTTCCAAATAAAAGAGAAGCAGAAAGTGAGGAATTATTATGTCAAATCCGATCGTCACCTTTACAATGAAGGACGGCTCCGTCTTCAAGGCAGAGCTTTATCCGGAGATTGCTCCAAACACCGTCAACAATTTTATCAGTCTGGTGAATAAGGGCTTTTATAACGGTCTCATCTTCCACCGTGTGATCAAGGGCTTTATGATTCAGGGCGGTTGCCCCGACGGCACCGGCATGGGCGGCCCCGGCTATTCCATCAAGGGCGAGTTTTCCGACAACGGCTTCCGGAATGATTTAAAGCATACCCCCGGCGTTCTTTCCATGGCAAGATCCATGATGCCAAATTCCGCAGGCAGCCAGTTCTTTGTAATGCACAAGACCAGCCCCCATCTGGATGGTCAGTATGCCGCATTCGGCAAGGTAACCGAGGGTATGGATGTGGTAAATAAGATTGCCGAGACCCAGACGGACTTCCGGGATCGTCCCTTGGAGGATCAGGTGATGGAGAGTGTCACTGTGGAAACCTTCGGCGAAACCTATCCCGAACCCGAGAAAGCCGGCAAGAGATAACCATAAACAGATAGATCAGAAAGGAAACCGCCGGGAGGAAACTTCCGGCGGTATCGGTATG
>CACXDS010000173.1 GCA_902766425.1 uncultured Lachnospiraceae bacterium | reverse complement strand
GCGGCGTTGAATGCGTTCATGGCCGCATCCGGCCCCTGCGCCATGATCATGCGGATGCAATCCGCCCCACGCTTGGCCTCCTCTGCGACAAGCTTTTTTTCCTCTCCGGCGAAATGTCCCAGCACATAGTCCTTCAGCTCATAGCCTGCAGTCTTTTCTCCCACTCCCATTCTCAGCCGGATGAACTGATCATGCCCCAGATGCAGAATAATATTCTTCAGACCGTTGTGTCCACCTGCGCTTCCCTTTTTGCGCACTCTGAGCTGTCCCGGAGGAAGGTTGATATCATCGGAGATGATGATCAGCTCCGTCATCTCATCGATCTTATAATAATCCACCAGCTCCCGAACGCTCTCTCCGCTGAGATTCATATAGGTCTGCGGCTTTGCCAGGATCACCTTCTGCCCGTCGATCACTCCCTTGCCAATTAGGGCCTTGTGCTTTTTCTCCAATATGGATATGCCCCCGACCTCCGCAAGTGCATCCAAAGCTATGAATCCAATATTATGCCTTGTATTTTCATATTCCTTTCCAGGATTTCCCAGACCAACAATAATAAACATTTCTCTCCTCCAGCTTGGCAATATATCTTTAATAATACAGTTTTCCCCGGAAAATGCAATCCTTTCCGCCAAAAACAGCCGCTGTGGACAGTTTTTTAGGCTAAAAAAGCCGCCGGGCTTAGGCCCGGCGGCAGAGCTTCTTACGATCTTAGTTTACAGAGATTGTTAATATTTCAGGATCATTCTTATGCTTCTTCCGTATCCGGCTCAAGCAACGCCTGCTCATACTTCTCCATAATGATCTTCTGAATGGTATCTCTTGTTGCAGAATTGATGGGATGAGCGATATCACGGTATTCCCCGTCTGCTGCCTTCTTACTGGGCATTGCAATAAACAATCCCTTCTCACCCTCGATCACCTTGATGTCATGTACAACGAATACATTATCAATCGTTATGGACACGATGGCCTTCATCTTTCCTTCCTTTGATAATTTCCGTACCCGTACGTCTGTAATCTGCATTTGACTCCCCTCCTTTTTAAGGTCTTTCAGATATAGATCCTTAAATCATGTACCTCTCATTTTTCTCCAGAATGATGGCGATACCCTCATCTCCCACAAAGCGGGAATCCGCCTTAATGGTGCCGTGACTTTCCACAATGCAGTTCTCAATATAGGAGTTATCACCGATATATACATCATTCAAAATGATCGAATTCTTGATCACACAATTATTGCCCACATAGCTCTTCTTGAAGATCACGGAATTCTCCACCGTGCCATTGATGATACAGCCGCTGGTGACAAGACTGTTGCGCACATTAGAGCCCACATTATACTTGGCAGGAGGAAGATCATCCACCTTGGAGTAGATATCGGGATATTCCTTAAAGAAGTATTTTCGAACCTCCGGGCGAAGGAAATCCATATTGGTGGCGAAATAATCCTCCACGGATGCGATATTCCTCCAATAGCTCTCCATCTTATAGCCCACAATCCTCTTCACGCCCTTGTAGCGCACCAGGATATCCCGGACGAAATCATAATTTCCTTCCTCGGCACACTTCTCGATGAGCTCGATCAGCAGTCTTCTGCGGATCACATAGATACCGCAGGAAATGGTGTGGCTCTTAGCCTGAATGGGCTTCTCCTCGAACTCCTCAATGACGCCCTCCTCGTTCATGCGGACTGTGCCATAGCGCTCCACAGCCTCATTGGGGGACATATCCTTGCATACCACGGTGATATCGGCCTTTTTGTCAATATGATATTCCAGGACCTTGCCGAAATCCATCTTATAAATGCAATCGCCGGAAGCGATCACCACATAGGGTTCATGGCTGTTTTTCAGGAAATTGATGTTCTGATAAATTGCATCTGCGGTGCCCCTATACCAATTGCTGTTGGAAGCAGTGACAACCGGCGTTCTCACCTCCAGGCCACCCTGCTTGCGTCCAAAATCCCACCACTTAGAGGAATTCAAGTGCTCGTTCAGGCTTCTGGCATTATACTGTGTCAGAACAGCCACCTTCTGAATGTGGGAGTTCGACATATTGCTCAGGGTAAAGTCAATACTGCGATAGCTGCCCGCCACCGGCATGGCACAGATGGCACGCTTCTGAGATAACTCCTTCATTCTGCGATTATTACCGCCCGCTAAAATTATACCTATTGCTCTCACTATTCTTCACCTGCCTTAATCAAAGTTTTGCCGCTTGCAAGATAGGAATTTTCATAATCGG
>CACXDS010000172.1 GCA_902766425.1 uncultured Lachnospiraceae bacterium | reverse complement strand
TCGATCTCTTCCTCTGCCGACAAAAGGGGAACCTTTCCGATCTCCTTCAGATACATTCTGACAGGATCCTCAATGCTGATCCCATCCGGCACGGAGAGATCCAATGTCTCCATGTCGATGTCCTCTTCGCCGTTCAAAAAGGGCTCGTCCGGCTCCAGATCATCCCCCTCGTCCGTCACTCGAAGTACATCCACATTATGGCGCTCCAAAGTATCCAGGATATGGTCGATCTGATCTTCCTCCAAAGTCATTCCGGCAAAGAAATCGCTGACCTCCTGGTATTCCAGAATGTTTTTCTTTTTCTTTGCCATGCTGACTAATTCTTTTAATCTCTCTTCAAATTTTGCTTGTGTGTTTTCGTCCATTGTTGCCATCCTTCCATCTTTCTTCCGTCACCATTTCAAAAGTGTAACCCTTATTCCAGGGAAATATGCGTTTTAGCTAATTCCAGTAACGCTTTTCTGCCTTCGAAAAGCTTTTTCACCGCCTCCATATCGTTTGACTCCTGTAATTTTGCATAGCGGTCGCAGCTGTTTTTCTTTACAGCATACAGAATGTCATGAAAGGTCTTTTCCCTCTCCTGTCTGGTATCCATGGGGGGCAGCTTTCCGTAGAAGAGCTCCGCTGCCATATGCTGCTCCTCTTCGTCCTCAAAAGTACTGATCACATCCGCAGCCTGAAAGCTTCCTCTTTCCAAACCCTCAAACAATCTCTCCGCCACGATCCGATAGACTTCCTCCGTAAAGTCATCCGGTACGATATACTTCCTAACCTTGGCATATAAACCCGGTGAATCCGCCAGCCAGGTGATCAAAAGCTGCTGTGCCTTCTTGGTGCTCTCCGATGCTGCATCCTTGGACTGGATCCCGCTCTTGGGTCTCTGAACCGGCTGCACATCCCCCTGCACCGCTGCAAAGGACATTACCAGCTTCCTTAACGCATCCATAGAGATAAAATATTTTTCGGCTATAGCCTGGAGATAATTCTCCCGCTCCACTTCCTCCTCAAACTGGCAGAGCTTTTTTGCGATCTCACGGTAAAACTTAGTCTTTTCCTCCGGATCCTGCTGATCATAGTTCCTCTCCAGCATTCTGATCTCATAAAAAAAGCTGTTCTCCGCCTGATCGATCCGCGCTTGAAAGGCCTCCGCGCCCAATGCTTTCATAAATTCATCCGGATCCTTGTGGGGCCGCATATCGATCACCTTAGCAGTCATTCCCTCGCCCCGCAGGATCTCGATAGCGCGCAGCGCCGCTTTAACCCCCGCTCCATCACTGTCATAGGCAAGATATACCTGTTGATAATAGCGATGAATGAGATGGGCCTGCTCCGGTGTGAACGCAGTTCCCAGCGATGCCACTGCCTGTCCAAACCCAGCCTGATGCATGGAGATCACATCCATATAGCCCTCACACAGGATCAGATACTTGCTTCTGGAGGATCTGGCATACTGAAAGCCATAGAGATTTCGTCGCTTATCAAAGACCGCCGTCTCAGGGGAATTTAAGTATTTCGGCTCGCCATCCCCCATCACACGACCGCCGAAGCCGATGACGCGCTGATTCAGGTCAAAGATGGGATACATCACGCGATTCCAGAACAGGCAGGATAATCCTCTCTGTTCCGAGAAGGTGGCCAGTCCCGCATCCTTGATCTCCTTATCCTCGTATCCCTTGGATCTGAGATATGCGATGAGCTCGCCGCCGTTTTTTTCCGCAAAGCCAAGTCCAAACCGATTCATGGTCTCATCCGTCAATTGCCTCTTTCTGAGGTAATCCAGCCCTGCCTTGCCATGCGGATTGTTCCTAAGCTGCATATAAAAAAAAGTAGCTGCTTCTTTATTCAGATCCAGAAGCCGTTTCTTATAATTGTTTTTCTTTTTTTGTTCTTCGGAGTACTCGATCTCCGGCAGCGCGATCCCGGCCCGGTCAGCCAGCACACGGATTGCCTCCGGGAAGGAATAATTCTCATATTTCATCAAAAAAGTAAAGACATTGCCGCTCTCTCCGCAGCCAAAGCAGTGATACATCTGCCTGTTCTGAGAAACTGCGAAGGAAGGCGTTTTTTCGTTATGAAAAGGACAACAGCCCCAATGGTTGCTGCCCTTTTTTTTCAGACTCACATATCCGGAAATGACATCCACAATATCATTTCTGGACCGGACCTCATCTACCAATTCGTCCTTATAGTACATGCACCGCTCCGTTCTCTCATTCAAAAATGCCAAACGCTTTTAAATCTGCCAGGATTTCGGGATAAAAATGGATTCATAGAGAGAAATGGCATATCGGTCACTCATGGCGCCAACAAAATCACACACCACCTGCTCCTTCTTTTCTCCCTCCGAGATCAGATTCAAAAATTCCTCCGGCATTTGATCCAAATTCTTCATAAAATGCGTATAGAGCGTCTCCATCAGCACCTCTGCCTTTTTCTCCTCGCTCTTCGCCATGGGATTTGTATAAACCCGTTCAAACATAAAGGCCCGCAGCTTCATCATGGCTTCCTGAACCGCATCGGACATCACAATATCATTTTTGCCCATACTGTTGGTCACAATATCATGGATAAACCGATCAAGCCTTGCCCCGGGAGTACTGCCCAGTACATCCCGGATTTCCGCCGGCACATCCATCTCTGTCAGAATTCCGGCCCGTACCGCATCGTCCATGTCATGATGTATGTAGGCGATCTTATCAGAAAAGCGGACCACCTTTCCCTCCAGAGTATGAGGATGTCCGCTGGTCTGATGATTCAGGATTCCATCCCTGACCTCATAGGTCAGATTAAGCCCCTGTCCATCCTTCTCCAGCCTGTCGACCGTGCGGACACTTTGGATGGAATGCTCAAACCCCAACGGACAGACTCTGTTCAGCGCTCTCTCTCCCGCATGACCAAAGGGCGTATGCCCCAGATCATGTCCCAGCGCAATCGCCTCTACCAGATCCTCGTTGAGCTTAAGCGCCTTGGCAATGGTTCTGG
This sequence comes from uncultured Lachnospiraceae bacterium, assembly GCA_902766425.1. Lineage (GTDB taxonomy): Bacteria > Bacillota > Clostridia > Lachnospirales > Lachnospiraceae > Acetatifactor. Next base: position 6,112 of record CACXDS010000172.1, on the reverse strand, counting down.
CGTTCTGAGAAACCTCCAGTGTATGAGTAAGCCTCGTCCGGTAGTGATCCCCCTCCGGCGTCAGAAATACCTGTGTCTTATCCTTCAAGCGCCGAAACGCCTTACAGTGAATGATCCTGTCCCGGTCCCTTTGAAAGACAGGTCGGATATCACACTGAGGCTCCGGCTTCAGCCTGCCCTTTGAATTCATGCTCAAAGAGGCATAGGGGCTCAAGTACTCTTTTTCCCACTGTTCCAAGTTTTCTCTGATGGTCATACGCAATCCTTTCTCAGTTTAAAACCAAAACCTAACCCTAGTTAGAATATTCTGTGACAAAAGCCCAAAATCCTTTTCCTTCCTCAAAAATGCATCAACTCATCAATGATAAAACCCACATTTTTATCCATTGCGTCATAGGCTGTCTTAAAAGGAGCCATCTGAAAGACATGCCACATTCCCTCAAAGACATCCAGCTTGACATTCACCCCCGCGGCCTGCATTTTTTCCTTTAATCGTATGGAGTCGCTGAGGAGGATCTCATTGGAACCAACCTGTATGTAGGTGGGCGGAAATCCCTCAAAATTACCGAAAAGCGGAGAGAGATAAGGATCCTGTAAGTCCCTCCCTTCCGCATAGGCGTGAATCATTCTCTCTATGTAGGAGGCATTGAGCACGGGATCCAGATCCTCCTTCTCCCGGAAGGACTCCCCCGAGGAGGTGAGATCCGTCCAGGGCGACATCAGGACCAGGCCCTTCGGCAGAAGCCGCCCCTGCTCTTTCAGCTTCAGCACAAGGGCGAGGGCCAGATTTCCGCCTGCCGAGTCCCCGGTAATGATCACATCCCTGGCTCCATACCCTTTTAACATCAGATAATCCCAGACCTTCAGTGCGTCCTCCAGCGGTGCAGGTGCGGGATGCTCCGGAGCCAGCCTATAGTCGAAGGCCAAAACCTCCATCCCTGTACAGGAGGCAAGCTTTGCAGTTAATGTTCTGGCATAGAGACTGCTACCGGTGGAATATCCTCCGCCATGGCAGTGAAGGATCACCTGTTTATGAATATGTGCCCGATTCAGGCTGACCCATTCACAATACATTCCATCCAGATCCATCTCCCGAAAGGTAAGCTCCTTGCTTCTCCCCACCAGCTCTCCGATCTGATCCTGGGACTGCCTGTGCTTTTCCAGATCCGTATTCTCCACCATGCCATGGGCGAGCTTGATAAGCCGCATAAGTCGCTGTCTGTTCTCCATTAAAAGTGTAACCTCCTCCGAACCGCATCCCGAAGTCTTCTTCTGGACAGCATTGTAATGATCGCAATATCTATGATGACACAGACTGTCAGTACCACAGCCGACCACCCCAGTGAGATAGGACCTTCCAGATAATCATCAATGATCACCTCTATCCCGACACAGAGCATGGCCAGAGCAGTGAAGAAATAAAGTCCTCCCGCCAAAATACCCTTTGGGAGCCTGCGCCCCGCAAAGGTGAGGAGCTCCAATACCGCCAGGGTCCATAGGACGATCGGTATTCCCAAGCCATCATACCATTCGTATTTTTCCACCATTCTGGCGATGAGATACAGGTATAACAGCAGGGTGGCTCCATCCAGCAAGAGATAAATATAGGGAGTCCATTTGTGATAGATCACCAGAGGGAATAAAATAACCCAGATCAAAACACATGCACCGATCACAGCCAACGACCAGAGATTCTGCCTGAATACCAGCCAGTTCAGCATCCCACAGGTCACAGCAGTGGCCAAGGCTACCGTGGATACCAACCAGCCCAGATCCGTTCTGCGGATTTCCTCCACCGGTGCTTTTTCTTTTGGAAAAGGCGCTATTGCGTTCGCCTTCAGCATTTCATTTGGATTAAGTACAGGTGTATTACACAGTGGGCAGGCCTTGGCAGAATCATCCAATTCCACCCCGCAATTGACACAATATGACATTTCACTCCTCCCGAAGTAGTTTATTCAAATGATAGTCCGGCTCCTCCCGGTTACTTTCTATCTTCACATGAATCCCATCCTTAACCAGCTTGCGGAAGAAATATCGCTCCACATCTGCCTCCACAATGGAGCTGGCAAAATTAATGGTCAGCGTATCCTGAAAGCTGATCACCGCGCAATTGGTCCTGCTGGAAAACGGCTGTCCCATACAGATATCAAACCGCTCGATATAGGGCTTCATGCTCTCATCCACGGCCATCGCCCCCATATTGGTCAGCCCGGCTGAGGAATTCCGATCCTGCACCTTGGCATAAAAGGATCTCACCACCAGATCCTTGATAAACAGCGGAACTATACGGATCAGGGGATGACTCTGTGTCCGAGCATTGGTAGTGATATCCGCCCTTAGAAATTTGTCATTCACATAATATCGCATATAGTGATGCACCTGGGTGACAATTTCTTCAAAGGTATATTCTCCCAGTCTGGGATCCACCCCCGGATAGACCATGGTGATAAAATTGCGCAGCGTTTTGGATGGAAAGAATCTTCTCAGATTGACCGGCATGGCAATCCTGACAGGTCGCAGTGAGAAATGCCTGTCCTCAGCTTGCTTTTGCAGAAGTGCATAGAGTAGAACCGCGTTTAAGTATTCCGTGATACTGGCTTGGTATTTCTTTGACACCTTCACAACTTCCGATGTGGGCATGATCCCATCAATGATATTCAATGTGTAAAAAGGCTCCTTAGTGCCGCGGACGCGATAGGTCTTCTCGCCGGGTCTGGGCGGACAGATCTTGGATTTTGCGTAGCGCATATAGGCATCCTCCAGCTCCTCCGGATCCGGCTTTTCATTCACATCCAGCACAAAGCCCCCGTTCTTTATCTCCTCATGTCCCAATAATCTCAGATACTCGGCGGTAAGAGTCATTAAAAGGCACATCCCTCCCGTGCCGTCCCCCAGGCTATGGTGTGCCTCAAATGAAATCCGATTATGATAATAATATACCCGTACCAGATATCGATTCTGCCCCCGAAAACTCATGGGCTGGCAGGGATTGCCGATATCCGGTTTCACAAAGGGACCCGGTCTGTCATTGGGCTCCATATAGCGCCAAAACAGCCCTCTTCTGATGGCTACCTTATAGGTGGGAAATCTGGGCATAGTCCGATCCAATGCTTTCTGCAGAAGCTCAGGCTGTATCTCCTCCTTGAGCAGTACCGAAAGACGGTAAACAGATGAAAAATCTCTTCTCTGAAGAGTGGGGTATACGATTGCCGAAAGATCCAGCTTATACCATTCCTTTCTCTCCACCATCTTCTTTCCTCCTCCCCGTAGCATTTTATGGATAGATTGACATTTCAAATATTTTTGCAATGGTGGAAAGTGCAAGCATCTCGTATTCCGACCACTTCTGGCGCTGCCCCATTTTGGCGAACAAAATATACCCTTCCGCCCGCCCCTTATCCCTCAGTTTATAGAACAATGCGGATTGTATATTTCTTTTGATCAGCTTATCCTTCAGCGCAGGATCCTTTGTATCCAGCTGAGCCAGCAGATCCACCACAAAAAGATTATTGCTGTCAAAATGCCTGAAAAAATCCTCCCCAAGCTTGATCCATTTTAGATCCTCATCCCCATAGGAGATTTCCTGCGGCGTCCATCGAAAGCCAACCTTTCCCATCTCATAGACTATAAGAATCTCGCCCAGCTTAAAGGAATTTCCCACATTGGAGAAAGCCACCTCATTGCTGCTGGTTCCCCTGCGGAGATAATCATCCATCATAAACTGCACGATACCGATCTTATCAAATTCCATGGAAAAGGCGGATTTGATATCATCCTTATCCCCGTGTGGTTCAATAAACTCCTGATGCATTTCCGGTGTAAAGATCACATAGCGGTTACGCCCCTTTTCCTTTGCCAGATAAAGCATCTTGTCCGCGATCTCCATCACTTCCTTAAAGCTTTTTCCATGCTCCGGAAAAGCGGCAGCTCCCATGGAACAGGTCAGGGACAGATCACCCATTTTCCCCTTGTAGGTTCTCTCTACATTCGTCCGGATTTCCCGAAGAATAGGCCTAAGCTCCGCCTTATCCGCCACATCCCTGGTGACGATCATGATCTCATCGCCGCCAATCCTGCCCACTGTTCCTTTCTGTCCCACAGCCCTGTTGACGATCTCGGTGACAGTCACAAGCACCTCGTCACCGCACAGATGCCCAAAGGTATCGTTGACCAGCTTAAAGTTGTCCAGATCCAGAATGACCAGATATGTGTTGGTGCAATCCTCTTGTTCGCACAGCTTCTGGGCATATTCCAAAATTGCCCTCTTGTTCAACATGTTCAGCATGGGATCCCGGTCCGTTGCCCGGTTAAAGGCAAGCTCTCTGGAAGGATGATTGCCGTCCGCCGACTGTCCCATCATCAAAACGCCATAGACAATCCTGCCCCGCTCCGGCTCTTCCACCGTTACTCCCTTGATAACTCTCGTCAAACCCTTATAGGAAAAGTGAACCTCAAAGCTCTCCCTGCCCTCTTTGAGAGCATCACAAAAAAGCCTGACATTCTCCCCGCCCCCCGAATCCATTCTGGATCGAAAGTCGCGCTCCCATTCCTCTAAAGCGCCATGAAAGAAAACCTCACGCTCTTTTCCATAGCGAAAATTCTCCAGAATATTATTCCGGATATCATAAGTGAATTCCCGCACATCTGCCAGATGCAGAAACCTTTTTAATTCTTCTGTACCCAGCTCAGCCCTCAACTGCTCGTTCATTTCAATTTCCGTCCCGCTCTTGTATCATTAATAGTTGCGACTGATCAGAAGCTCGCTCAAGCTCCTGACCAGTCGCAAAACCTATAATATGCAAAGCTTATGCCACATCGTTAGGCGTATGCTTCCCTTCCTTGGCATCCATCAGATTCTGAAGCGTGGTCTCTGCGATATTAGCCAGTGCCTCCATGGTATAGAAGCCCTGATGGGATGTGATCATCACATTCGGGAAAGCAAGAAGTCTTGCGGTCACAGAATGCTCCATGATATCGTCGGAGCGATCCTCATAGACATTTCCCGTCTCCTCCTCATAGACATCCAGTCCAACTCCCAGGAATTTCTTCATGCGGATTCCCTCAATGAGCTCCTCGGTATCAACCAGAGCGCCCCGGGAGGTATTCACCAGAATCACACCATCCTTCATCTTCTTGATGGTGTTGATATTGATCATATGATAGGTGTTATCCATCAAAGGACAGTGCAACGAGATCAGATCACTCTGTGCCAGCAGCTCATCCAGGGATACATATTCCACAAAATCGGCCAGCGCCGGATTCTGATAGACATCATAAGCGATGACTCGCATACCAAAGCCCCGACAGATCCGGCACATGGCAGCGCCAATCCTACCGGTACCCACAATTCCCGCTGTTTTGCCATAGAAATTCACGCCGCGGAGTCCCTTTAAGGTATAATCATTCTCGCGAACTTTATTATATGCCTTATACAGTCTTCTATTCACCGCCAGCGCCAGAGCCATGGCAAGCTCCGCAACGGATTCCGGAGAGTATCCGGGCACACGCTTTACAACGATCCCCAGCTCCTTCGCCTTCTCCACATCCACATTGTTAAAGCCGGCGCATCTCATCAGCACATACTTAACCCCGCACTCATGAAGGATCTCCATGGTCTTCGCCCCCACATCCGCACTCACAAAGGCGCAGATGGCATCATAGCCCTTCGCCAGGGAAGCCGTTCTGGGCTCCAGCTCATGATCGATATAATCAATCTCGATCTCTGGGAAGGCCCCCAGCGCATTCCCAAAAGACTTTTTATCATAAATCTTAGCCGCATAAAACAATACCTTCATTCTCTCTACCTCCGTATTTGTTATATTCCCGTTGCTCTTCGGGATATTCCTTCACGCTTCGCGTACCATATCCAAAGTGCAATCCAATACTATATTACCATATTTTGTTCTTCTTCGCAATGCGATTATCCATTGTGGCAAAAGATAATGCGTCCAAAACTTTTTCATAATAAATGCCAAGGTGATCAAACACCTTGGCATCCTCCCTTTTAAAGGTCAAAAAATAAAATTATTTCTGAAAGCTCACGCTAAAGCAGTTCATGCCATCCTTTCTGGCATATTTCAGCGTCCCATGGTGTTTTTCCATGATCTTT
>CACXDS010000171.1 GCA_902766425.1 uncultured Lachnospiraceae bacterium | reverse complement strand
TGATCAGGAGGCCCCAAAGAATGGGAGCTTTTGCTCTTTGGGAGATGGCAGGGTGGGCCTGCGACAGAATATCATGAAGCAGGTGACGTTCGATTATCAGTTTTGGGAGGCGGATCTGGAGGCGGGGGAGTTTCGGGAGATTGCCCTCTTTGATAGCACTAAGATCAAGAATCCAAAGGAAAGATCCGCATCAGCCGTGGCCCTGAAGAATGAGAAGGAATTCATCTGGGTCGGAGCGCAGGGGATTTATCGCTATGACGTGGAGAAGGACGAGGAGGAGCTTCTCTATCAATGGAACAATCATGGAATTGTGCCGGACGGATATTTTGGCGCGGAATATTGGAAGGACGGATCCTTTGGAATCCTTTACCTGGACACGGAGGGGCTCAATTACCTTCTGCTTCGTCCCACGGAGAAAAGGGAGGAGGTCCAAACGCTCACCATCGCGATCTCACCCAAGAATCGGGGCATCTATGAAGGTGCGGTAACGTACTTTAGCAAAAGGCATCCGGAATACACCATCCTACTAAAGGATGACTATGATCAGACAAGCCTTTTGACGCAGCTTGGGGCTGGGCAGGGACCGATCATTATCGACACGGCCCTCACGGGCTTTGAGGAATTGGAAAGGCTATGGCAGCCTTTGGACGGCTTTCTGGAAAAGAGTGGCGTTTTGGAGGAATTGATTCCGGAGGCACTGGAATTTGGCAAGATCGGGGATCGGACCTATGGGCTTGTGACAAGCTTTTACGTTCAGACCATGCTGATCAAGGATGAGGACATGTCGGATTGGGATTATGAAGGGTTTCTGAAATATGTGGAGAAATTTGAGGGAGATACCGTATTCTCTTATAACTACCTAAGCTTTCTCGACGGACTGCCAAATTTTCAACAACTATTTTTCGATTTTTTGCAAAACGGACTGTATGATACTTACTACGTGAATTTGGAGGAGGAAAGCCTCCTCTTCGGAACGGATCAGTTTGACAGGGTGCTTGGGCTCTCTCAAAAGGCGAAAAAGGGGATTCACTCCACGTCCACGGGCAAAGAACTGATAAAAGGAGAAGTGGCGTGTGAAATCTACGACATCATTAATTTCCATATGCTGGCGGAGCTTCGGGAAAGGGTGCAGGACGGAGGCGCCTGCCTGATCGGCTGTCCCACAAAGGAAGGGGGACGAAGCTTTCTGATGGGAGGGGATCCGGTGGTGATCCGGTCCACCTGTACGGAAGAGGAGAAGAAGGTGGCCTATACCTTCCTGCGGGACATGCTCACAAAGGAGGTTCAGTCCGCGCCCATAAAGTCTTCGGCTGGAACTTTTGATAAGCATGGTTTTCCCATTCGCAAGGATGTTTTGGAGAAGAAGTTTCAGGAGCATGATGAAAGTGCGGCGCTGGATTCGATACGGAGCCAGTGGGGGAAGGTGAGCGAGGAGGAGTATGTGCAATTGCAGATAGAGGCTGCGGAAGAGTATAAGCAAAAAGGACTAAAGGACAGGGAATTCTTTTGGGAACTGCTCCGCAAGGCAAAGGTGCGAAAGAGCTTTCCGACTGCGCTGGAGAATGTTTATCTGGAGGAACTGGAGGACTATATGGCGGGCCGGATTGATGAAAAAATGGTGTCGGAGCATCTGCAAAAACGATTCCGGCTCTATCTGGAGGAGACGAGATAACCACATGAGTAAAATGAAGACAAAGAAAGTAAAAACATGAAAAAACAGTCAGAAGTCGATAGAATCCTGCGGAGATAGTATGGAGGGAGTTCTTTATGGAAAAGCAAAAAGAAAAAAATGTGAGGGAAAACTGTGCTAGGACGAAGAAGGGGATGCGCAGGATGAGATTGTTCGCAGGCCTTTTCGCGTGTCTTTTGGGAGTGGGCCTACTGGCGGGCTGCGCGGGGAAGATCGAGCAGGACCAGGAGAATGCCGAGGGAAAGGGGGAACATCAAAAAGGGGAAGGCACTGTCATTGAGGACATCGATTTCTCTTTTTTGGCGGAAGAGGAAGGAACTTGGAAGGATAATTCCCTGGATGACTGGCAGGCCGTGATCAACCAAAAGGTGGAGCCGGTTCTCCTGGAAGGGGAGGATGAGTATAGCTTTGGCAATCGAATCGGAGAGGGCGGATTCCTGTTTTTTTCAAATCACATCGTTTATTCGAATAACGGAACGGAGTATCAGTATCAGTGGTCCGGGATCAATGGGATCAGGGCGACGGGAGAGGAGTTTTCGCTGAGGCTTGACTTGGAGGCGACCCCGGAATCTGATTTGAAATCTCATCAGGAGTCTGATCTGGGATCCGGTCTGACCTTAGATCTGGAGGAAGCGAACGGATATGTTTTCGGAGTGATCTCGGGAGAAAAGGGCTATGTGGCTGTGAAGTCCCTTTTGCAAGATGGCAAGATATGTGGCCATCGCTTTTACGGATTGGATGAGGAGCTTCATGAACAATGGCGCAAGAAGTTGGAGGACGAATCATTCTCCATTGTTTCCGTCATGGGGGATGAGAAGGGAAACATACATCTCCTGCTCAGAGAGGATACTTTGCTAAGATATGTCATTTATTCCCCGGAATGGGAAAGGATTTTTGATCAAAGGGAGAAGCTTGATGCAGGATTTTATTCCATGGAGAATGGCGGGGTAATCGTGCGCAGGATGGGGCTCCAGGAACACACAATAGATTATATTTTTTATCAGGCCGATCTTGAGACGGGAGAACTTCGGAAACTGACTACTTTCAATTCTGCAAAATTTCAGACAAAGGCGGAGATGTTCCCGCTTGACGTGACGATGAGAAATGCAGAGGAGGTAGTGTGGTGCGGAAGTGAGGGAGTGTATTTTACCAACGAGAGGACAGGGGAGGAATCCCTTGTCTATAAATGGGGAAACCACGGGATCTCTCCGAATCAGGTCCTTACCATGGCCGTCCTGAAGGAAGGGTGGATCGGAATACTCTACAACGATGTGGAGGGCATGAATTATCTTCTCCTGAAACCAACGGAAGAAAGGACGGAGACAAAGACCTTCACAATTGCAGTCTCCCCAAAGAATAAGGGAGTCTTTTCGGGGGCAGTGGCCTATTTCAGCAAAAGGCATCCGGAGTACAAGATTCTTCTCAAGGCGGATTATGATGAGACAAGCCTTTTGACGCAGCTTGGAGCAGGTGACGGCCCCATCATCGTTGATACGGCCCTCACGGGCTTTGAGGAGCTGGAAAGTCTCTGGCAGCCCTTGGACGGCTTCCTGGAAAAGAGTGGCGTGGCGGAGGAATTGATCCCGGAGGTGGTGGAGTTTGGCAAGATTGGAGACCGTGCCTATGGAATTGTCACAAATTATTACATCAGAACTCTTTTGGTAAAGGACCAAAGCGTTGCAGATTGGGATTATGAGGGATTTTTGAACTATCTGGAGCGACAGGAAGGCGATGGAATCTTTTCGGACAGCTATGTGGGAGGGGCGCCGGATTTTCAAAAGATATTATTTGACTGCTTTAACAATGGTCTTTCGGATAATTATTACTGGAATCCGGAGGATGGTGAGCTTATCTTCGGAACGGAAAAATTTGACAGGATTTTGAGGCTTTCCAAGAAGGCAAAGAATGGTCACCACGCGACGATGGGAGTGCCCCTTCGGGAGGGAAAGGTTGCCTGTGAGATTGTGGAGCTTTGGAACGTTAACGGCGTAAATCAGTTGCGGGAGCGAATCGAGGAGACGGGGGAGAAGGTGATCGGTTTTCCGACAAAGGATGGGGCAAGGCACATGCTCGTGGCGGGAGACCCCGTGGCGGTGCGTTCCACCTGCACGGAAGAGGAAAAGAGGGTTGCCTACACCTTCCTTCGGGACATGCTCACCAAGGAGGCGCTGTCATCGCCGAATGCACCGGTGAATGATGGCAGCATCAATCGGGATACTTTCAAGATCCGAAAGGATGTCCTGGAGGACAAATATGAGGAGTTTGACAGACGTCAGGTTAATTCAAGGGTGCAGGAATTGACGAATGGCAAAATCCCTGAACTTTGGGCGGATTACTTAAAGATTCAGCAAGAGGCTGAAGAAATACAAAAATCAGAGGGCCAAAAGGACAGGGAATTCTTTTGGAAGCTCATTCAAAACGGAACCGTGAAGAAGGATTTTCCCGCTGCCTTAGAGAAGGTATTTGAGGAGGAGCTTACGGAATATGAGAGGGGCGTGATCGACGACCGCATGGTGTCGGAGCATCTGCAAAATCGATTCCGGCTCTATCTGGAGGAGGCAAAATAAAAGGGGATTAAGAGTTATGGCGCGCTGCTGCGTTGAATGGATGATAGATGGTTACTTCGCTAGTCAGAAGCCGACTGAATGGAGCAAATGTTGGCGAAGTCAACTTAATTCAGAAAGGGGCAGCGTTTCCAAAGAGGATTCTTTGGCTCACGCGGAGCAGGAAAACGGGAAGAAATTATATGAGCTTGCCTTTGAAAAGGAGGGGTAAAGATGAGAAGGCATGTCGCATTATGGCTTTTGATCTGGACGGTGGGAGCGTTTGCATTCCTGTCCGGATGCGGAGAGGGCGAAAACACCTTGGAGGATCAGCACAAAGGAAAGGGGCAATTGGAAAGCAGTCAATCGGAGACCATCACACTTTATTCGGGAGCGTACGGAGCCTATTTAAAAGATTTGGTTGCTGCCTACAATCAAGAAAGTGAGCATTATGAGATCGTCGTGCAGACTTGCGGGGAAGGTGAGGACATTCAAACCTTCCGCAACCGGGTGCAGGCCGAGCTTTCCGCGGGAGACGGACCGGATCTTTTGGACGTTTACGCCTTGCAGAATTTGGATTACATGCCCTATGCCCAAAAAGGCTTCTTGCTTGAGTTGACGGAAGTCATGAAGGATGTTGGCGGAGAGATTCCGGAGAAGGTCATGGCTTGCAATCGGTGGGAGGATGGCGTATATGGATTGCCCTCTTCTTTTTATCTGTCAGGACTATTGTATGTGCAGGAGCTGAATGTGACAGGCGAAGAATGGAATGCGCAGCGTTGCATGCAGGCGCTGGAGGATGGCAATACGCCATATTTCTGCGCCAGAATATGGAACTTTAATGCACAAGACATGGGAAATTACATCTTAAGCCTTCTTGGCGTCGGAAGGGAAGGAATCCAACTGTATGTAGATGAAAGGGAAGGTACTTGCCATTTTGACAGTACGGAATTTAAACAGATGCTTTCCTTTGCAAAGGAGCACTTGGACGATGGTGGAGGTGACGCACGGGAGAAGATGCTGAACGGAGAAGCTTTCTTTTCGGAATGGAATTTTGGCTCTTTTCGTCACTTTTGGGAGGCTAGCCTAAAGTATCAGGGAAAGCAAAAATATATCGGGTATCCCAGTCCGAAGGGAGAAGTTTACGGCGTGCGCGCGAGAGGGTTATATGTGAATGCGCGCACGGAGCATTTGGAAGGGGTAAAGGATTTCCTGGCCTTTGTGCTGTCGGATCAGGAGCAGGAAAAGATCGTATCTTCACAGGATGGTTATTTTCCGGCAAGGCTGGACATATTGCAAAAGATATGGGAAGAGGCCAAAAAAGAAGTGAGTGACGACACTTGGTATGTGACGGATGCAAAAGGAGAGATACAGTATAAACCCAGACGGATGACGCAAGAGGAAGAGCAGATCTTTTGGCATATGCTGGACTGTTCCGTTCCATTTTATTACCAAAATGCCATTGACGACATTGTCTGTGAGGAAACGCCACTTTATTTCACGGGAGAAAAGGGAGCCGATGAGGTGGCGAAGGCCGTTCAAAGCAGAGTGCAGAACTACTTGAACGAACGATAGATGGAGAGGGGAGAGTGATGTTTGTCACTCTCTCATTTTGTTTGGTGACAAATGATCCATGGAAAATGATTTTACGGATGGTACAATTAGCAGAAGGAGGGGTCCGATTCGCGCAAAGCGCGAATTGGGAAGATGCCTTCGCGTAAAATGACTAAAGAGCGGAAGTGTAGTGATGAAAAGAGTGGGATGTTGAACAAAACAGATCATTTTGCAAAACCATGATTTCAGCACACTTTACGAGCCGGATAATGTAAATGTCAACTGGATCTGGAGCAGCGGAGGTGATTACGGGCTGGATAGCTTTATGCTGGTTACGGAAAAG
>CACXDS010000170.1 GCA_902766425.1 uncultured Lachnospiraceae bacterium | reverse complement strand
TCTCTATCCGTCCATCCCACATATCCGCTCTCCTCCATACCGGATAACGGACAGACAAATTCCATCATCTGATGTGTCAGGTCCGAAATAAAGAATTGCGCCAACTCCAAATTGCCCAGATTTATTTTCATCCGTAGAAAAACCAGCGCCAGCAAAAGAAAGCCTCCGATCCAAAGACTTCCAAGCTCTATTTCCCATCTTTTCTCTTTGTCTTCGATTTTCTGCAAAGCATTATCCCATCAAGCACTGATTTCTCTTCATCTTATGCCAGTCCATCCTCATCTATGCCCCGATCCTTAATCTCTCTTCTCCTTGTTTTCATCTCATCACCTAAGAAACAGCCCTGCCCTGCAAGGCCATATTGATGCCCTCTGAGATCGTATAGCTCACCCTTTTGATGATCTCATCCACATCCTTTCCCGTCATATACATATTCCCCAGATCCACAAAGCTTCCCCGCTGAAAAACCTTGTCCGTTCCGATCATTTTTTCCAAGGCGTCATCCACAATGGTTGCTGCGTCCACTACAGTGGGTACTCCCACCGCAATGACCGGCACTCCCAGGCTTTCTCTGGTCAGTGAATTTCGATGATTTCCCACCCCCGACCCCGGCTGGATCCCTGCGTCCGAAAGCTGAATGGTGCGGTTCAGCCTTCTGGTGCTTCTGGCCGCCAAAGCGTCGATCACCACCACGGCATCCGGCTTTGTCTTCTCTATCACTCCGCCAATGATCTCCGCAGTCTCCATGCCCGTCTTAGCCATTACCCCCGGCTCCAGGCAGCTGACCACGCTCTCCTCCGCTCCTGTCAGCGCCGCTTTTCCATAGAGCCTGACCATATGCCTGGTCACATATAAATTGTCCAGGACTCTCGGCCCCAATGCGTCCGCCGTGACCTCTCTGTTGCCCAAGCCCACCACCAGGATGGATGGATTCTCCTTATCCTCGACCTGTAACAGATCCTTCAGCTCCTCCGCCAGCACCGCCGAGATCTCTCTGTGGTAGCCATCGTCCGGCTCCCCCAAAGCCTCCGCCTCCATGGTGACATAGGTTCCGATGGGCTTTCCCAGCGTCGAAGCAGCGTTGCGGGTATCCACAAATACCTTTGTCACATGGACTCCTCCCTCTTTATCATACTCCTGTGTCCTTATTCCATGAACCCTCTCCCCGGCATGTCCAAGACTCTCCCTGGCCTCCAAAGCAAGATCCGTTCGCACCTGACTTTTGATCATAGCATCCTCCCGATGATACCGGAAACACTCCTTCGTGCTCCGCTATAGGCTTTCTTTAAGAATTGCTCCTATTTTTTGCATTTTTTTCTAAATTATGTATTGACAAACTTCAAATAATTACCTAAACTACAAGAGTATGTTTGTACTGAGTCCTCCGTGTCTGACTCGTGCAAATGTTCCAATCCAACACAGTTATAAAGATAATGGAGGTATACGACATTGGCTAATATCAAATCCGCTAAGAAGAGAATTTCCGTAAGCCGTGTGAATGCTGAGAGAAACAAGGCGATCAGATCCGGCGTGAAGACTGCGATCAAGAAGGTTTTCACTGCTATTGAGGCAGGTGACAAGGAAGCTGCAAAGGCTGAGCTTACTTCTGCTACCAAGGTGATCGAGATGGCTGGCAGCAAGGGCGTTTATCACAAGAACAATGTTGCCCGCAAGGTTGCCCGTATCAGCAAAGCAGTCAACGAGATGGCTTAAGTTCAAAATAGCTTTCGTCCAAACGACATTGAAAGGACATCCATACCGTCATGTGGATGTCCTTTTTGATTGCCGATTTTGTTTTCTAATTTGGAAAGGCTTCTGTCCTCTCCGCCTATCTTCTGTGCCCGCCACCGCCGTGACTGTGCCCACTGCTGCTGGTATGATGTCCGTAGCTTCCTCCTCCGCTGCTTCTGCTGCCTCCGGAGCTGCTCTCCGTCTCAATTTTCACCTTAGAAACAGATTTTCTGAGGAACTGGTCCTCCCGTCTGATCAAATGGGGCTTTCTACCGGCCACATAGGTCAGGGAATCTGTGGTATCCACGCCGGGAGCCTGCTTCATATTGACCAAAGCATAGATCAAAGATACGATAAGCGGCAAAACCCAAACCACATACCAGGGGAAGGGTTCCAGCTCCTTTTTCATTCCTCTCTCTCCCAGCCTTGCGATCTGACGGATTGCCTTCTCATAACCCTTGGCAGCACTGTCCTGCAGTCCCTCATCAAAAGCCTCCCAAACGGTGTTTTCCTCGCTTTCTCCGATGATCCATTCCATCTTTCCGGAGGTGGAAAGCCACGCCCCCTGCTGGCTCCCCTCTTCATCCTTATACCAGTTGTCCAGGAACAGCGCGCCATCCCCGAAGGGCTCATTATAGCCGAATTGATTCTCGTCATAAAAATCATCCGCACGATTTACCATATTATAGGTCCAGGTCCGGTCGTCCTTACCCATTTTTTCATTGATCGTCACCAGAATAATATCACATTTTGCTCTCCGCTCGCACTCGGCGATCAGCTTGGTCAGCGCATTTTCCTCCTCATTCGACAAAACCTCCGCATAATCATAGACTCTCTGGGATGGCGCCACCGTATTTTGTCTGGTAATCTCCACATTCCCCTTATGCGTCGCTAAAACCACCAGAAACGCCACTGCCGCTATAGCAAACAGAATAAACCAAACCCTGAAATAACGAAAATATGCCTTCCGCTCTTCTTTTTTTGCATTGAATTCCACAGTCTTATCCTCCTCAACAGTGCTCCCTACAATAAACTCAATATGCCGTTAAAGGCAGCCATAATCCCGGTCAGCACTGCAAAAAGCGTAGCCGAATATCCTAGGACCTTCGCCTTTGAGAGGGGAGCCGTTCCGATGATCTTACCCGTCTCGCCATTGACATAAAAAGGATAATCCACATTCTTATACTGATAAATATATTTCCACACCGGCATAAGACCATAATCCGCATGCCGCTCCAACACCCTGATGGACTGACTGTTTCTGATCAAAGAGGAATAGCCCGAAATGCTCCCCCTCAAAATATGCTCCGCGTCCCCTTCCATTTTTGCTCTGGCTCTCCCCTCTATTTCCTCCGAGGGCATATTGTAATACTCAGAATAAAAACCGGAGAGATATTTTGGCTCAAAGGGTACCAGTTTTCCATAATCATAGGGCTCCATGAGATCCATGATCTGATCAGGCATTTTAATGGAGGCATCCGCCGGCATTTTCTCAAAGGAAATATCCATCTCCCTGACCACTGCATAATAAGAGGTCTCTGTATAGCGATAATTACCGCTTGTCCAGGAGCGTACCTTGGTCCCTTCCCCCTCATATAAAGCATTGGTCCGATAATCATAAAACCAGAAGGGTACATAAACTCCCTGCATGCTGTCCAAGCGGGCCTCAGAAAGGAAATCCATGGGAGCAAAGGTAAATTTCTTAAATTTGTTTCTGATCAGCTCCTTGCAGTGCTCCTTCCCCAGCTCAAAGGGAATCAAAAACTTGGGCAGGTACTCGCCCTCCACTCTAGGATTAAAGATCAGGTAATTATCACAATAAGGGCATCTGGTCGCGCTGTCATAGTCCTCGACAGGGATCGTACCGCCGCACTCCGGACATACTTCGAGTCCATAAGAGGTTTCCTTATCCTTGCGCTCATAGCTTTCCTCGCTATCACAAAAGGGACAGATCATTTTCTTTTTTTCCGGACTGTAGATTGCGTTTCCACCACAATTCTTGCACTTAAAGATCATCTTAACTCCTCCCCTCCTTCCGCTTATTCTATCATAGCATTGCAATTCCATAGAATCAACAGAAATTATGAAAAATAAGGTCTCACACTACAGCCATTCCTTTACCACCCGCAGTTTCCCTTCCCGAACTTCTACCGGCACATGGCAAAAGCCGCTATCTGTAGCATGCTCCTTATAGCACTGAACAAAAGTGGAGTCCCTGTGAAGCTTCCAGTACAGCCTTGCAGGATCCACCCCCAAATAATAATCCGCATTCTCCTCGCTTATGATGCCATAAGCATAAAAGCTCTTCTCCTTTTGCAGGCTTTTAATTCTTCTCTCGTCGTATGCCAGTTCAAACTCCCCGAAATGCTCCCTGAGTAAATTAAGCCGATATAAGCCTTCCTCTCTCATTTCATTGTAATCAATGTTAGCAGCAGCTTGTTTTGCATTCCTTATTTCTTTTGTGGAAAGCCTGCAGTTTTGTTCATAATCCAGTGAGTTCGATATAGCTTTCAAAAGACTCCAAGGATCAAAAGACCCCAATACATCGATAACCTTTTTAAGATAAGTATTCAGTAATAGCTTAGTTTCGATAAGGCTATCCTGCGTTTGATTCACACTGCTCCTGAGAATATCGATACTAAAATCCTCCCAATCAAAGCCCAGCTTTTGCATCATATCAAACGCCCCTTCTTCCTTTAGCCCCGAATATAACCTGGCCCGGTTTGACATAGTCACCAGTCTTGGCTCCGCTGCACACCAATGTGAGATCAATGTGTCTATGGAATCCATATCTATTATGATCCCCTCAATATCAGAGTAGATTTCCAAAAGCTTTGTTCTCTCCCCCTCTGTCAGATCCTTGCTGGAATCTATATACTTATGCAGGTCCTTTAATGTCGCCTCGTAAAAGGCCCAGGCATAATCGGCACTGTCATCTATTCCCGGAAGATAGCTATAGCATTCACTGATCTCATAAAAACACAGTAGCCGAAACATGGGGCGAATAATCCGGTCAACCACTCTCTTTTCCTTTTCTTCTCTATTCATTTTGATACGATTATCCTTCATAAGATAAACTCCTTTTCATTTTTATACTATTTATTCTTCCATTCCCAGTGTGGCAACAATATAGCTGTGATCCGGAATCCCTATGGTTGTCTTTTCCTTTTCAAATACCCTCTCATATCTGGCATTTTCCACAGAAACCGCGGAGGATACCGCAAGATGATCTATTGCCATGTACCCTTTATAGCTCATTCCCTCAATAGGTACAATTGGTAGCGATCTCTGGGTAAGAGAGCTTTGTATTTTCTGGAAATTGTAGAACTGCCTGGGTTTTCCCAGATACGACTCCATCGTACCGATCACTCCATGATTCCAATCCCCCATAAGAGCGATATTCTTCGCCGTCCCTGCGATGGAATCCAAATATATCATTGCCATTTCCCATTGCTTCCACCTCTCCTTGAAATCCTCCGCCGATGAGTCAGAGACAGGTATGCGCAAAATCAATAGATTCAGCTCGATTCCCGCATTGATTACCCTCACATGCATAAAATGCGGGGAGCTCATGGAATAGACCTTTTCAATCACATACTCCCTCCTTACCCAGCAGGACACTCCTCTGCCCTGTCTGTCATCCGTCGCAGCAGCTCTGATATAGTCGTTTTCCAATTGCTTCCTGTAATCTCCCGAATCACAGCCCTCCATGTCCTCCCAGTTGCAAATGATATCCGGCCGGAAGGCAAGCTGCGATAATGCCACATCAGCGGATAGCTTATAATCAGAAGCCACATGCCCTTTTTC
>CACXDS010000169.1 GCA_902766425.1 uncultured Lachnospiraceae bacterium | reverse complement strand
TTTAAAGAGCCCAGAATCATATTTAACATCAGCTTGAAAGAAAATGGATTTCAGCTGTTCATATGTAGTAGCGTGCTTCAATGTTTCGTATTCTTCAAAGTCTCTATCTTCGCAAATTCTTAAAAAGATAATCCTGTCTAGAATCCTTTGAACAGCTAAGTTCAGAGTCTGATTATCGTTGATTTCATTATTTTCCACAATGCTTTTAGCAATCATGCAGCGCCATTGTGATATTTGTTTTAAGAAAAAGCTATTGAACGGTTCTCTTTTAAGCGGCTGCCCTAAGTGATCGAATTTCTGATCAAATTCACCAGATATTACTGATTCTTTAGAAAGCAGAGACTTAATATCCGCAAATTTATCGATATACTCGGTATAATTGTAATGAGCTATCAGTGATGTCATTACAGAATCACTTTTTATTGGTCGAACCGTACAATCATATATATACAGATCATTAAAATTGGTAAGCACTGAAATTTTTAAATTACCATTCCAGCCATAACGCCTAAGCTGAAATGCAGGATCACTATCTTTTGTAATATCGACTGCTGGCTTTTTTGTTTCCAAGAAATATTGAACCTCTGTGCCGATCTTAAATGAATAATCCGGTTTTTTATTTTTTTCTTTTCCGTCTTCTTCAACCACCACATCGGCTTCATGTGTAACTTCACGAAGATGTGATGGTAAACCGGCCTTATTATTTACATCCCAGCCCAAAAGCTCAAAAAATGGATTTACAAAATCGACTCTGACCTCGGTTTCATTGTATTTTGCGTCCAGATACTGATCCTTATGTAAATCATATTTATCTATTAAATCTTTTAATTGAGTTATAGCATCCATATTATTTTCCACCATTAAATATCTGAATTATCGCTGACCTTTTCTTCCAGATAATCTCTTCGAAGCTCTGAAAGTGTTTTCCCTGTTTTTTCATCTACAGCAAAAGCATATGTCTCGACTGATGACCAGCCATACACATGCTTCAACCACTGCTGGATCGATTCCTTGGTATTATCCGGTAACATTACTTGTCCATCTTTTTGCAGGACTGCCTTCTCATCTGTTCCTTTAGCAATGAGTACATCACCTTCTTTAACGATTCCCCATTCCATAAGCTTATCAATCTTTGGCAATGTTCTTCTGGAAATATCTTTTTTTGATCCCTTGGTCATAGAAGAATTTCCGGCAATGTCTACATAAAAATCATCATAGTCGGTTACCGGGAGTATTTTTTCGGTTTGAATGATGATCTGGCTGCCTAGCTTTGAAGGCCATAACCTATAGCAACTGATATCCACCTGATTACTGTTAATCCAAGCTACAGCAGACAGGGTCTGCTCGTCAAAATCACCGGCCACCAAAATGATTCGCTGTGAATCATTAAAAGATGTGGTTCCGTTCTTTTCAAAGAAATCACTGAGTTCTCGTTGCGCGATTTCAGTCGATGTTAAGTCCGTGTGGTCTGCAAATTCTCCTTTATGCTTTTCCACATATGGCGCAAAAATATTCTTGATCAACTCATCTGTGGATTTGATGGTTGCGCAGGAAGCCGCATAACGGATTGCCTGAAATTCTAAAGCCTCTTTTCGGGCTGCAATGTCTTTCTTATCACGCTTAATCTCAATGAGCACAATATTCCCATCGTTGTCGACTGCCGTTAGATCGCTACGTTTATTTGTTTCATCCTTTACCTGTTGGCCAACGATTAAAAGGGACTCTTCATCATCGCAAACCATGTCAATGTTCTTTCTCAGAACATCCTCAATATCGCTTTCTTTCCAGCCTATATCTGAAAACGTTGTATCTTCAATTTTCACAGGCTGTTTTCCATCCAATAAATACATATTTAGCCCCACATTCTTCCTCTATACCGCATACTGTTGTAAGATCACTAAAAATATTATCATCAAGTTGCTCGCAGATTTTCTGTAAAGCACCATAATGCTTAATAATTTTCGATTCATTAACTCTGGCATTCTCAAGATTATTCGTCAGATTGACCAGCAAATATCTCCGGAATGTTGTTGTAAACCATTTTGGCTTCATCCTTCACATCTGCCCGTTCACAATTCAGCACCGTCAGGTTGATTTTTACTCCCACATCTGTTCTTAGGATGTAATCTTCGGCATGTTGCCGTATATAGGTTGCCGTCTCGAATGAGAATCCATTCTTCTGTAGCCAAATGCAGGTCTTGTCTGTGGTGCTGTATTCAACATACTCATACCAGTCGTTCGTAAGATACGGCTTTCCTGTATATTTCTTCAGTTCAGTGGAAAAGCGCATGAAGTAATTTGACAGCCGGAACAGAATAATGTCATTAATATCATTGAGTGTATCTTCAATAATGGCATTCTTATGTCGCGAGCTCCCATCGTATGGTTCCTTTTTGTCATCGATATAGACGCTTTTCCCCTTTTCCCGATAATACTCGATTGCCTTTTCGACCATAAACTTGGTTCCCTTGCCCTGGAACCACCGTGTTAGAAGCGCAGCATAGTATTTGAGAAGACTATGTTCTCCTTTCGGATTTGTTCTGCCGAGGGTGTTTTTCTCATAATTTTCCCAGTCAAATACAGTACAAAGTTTCTCGAGAAACGATAATGCGTCCGCATAGCGAACATATCCATAAATATTCACTGGCGGATAGTCATCCAGACCGTTTTCTATCGCGGAAACCACCTTGTCTACCTGGTCAACAGAGATATTGATATCATCGTCGGGCTCGTTCTTTCTGCCGGTAAACGCTGATTTAATCTCCTCGGTTATTGCAGGAGTAAGCATTTCATTGAACTCTCTACGAACACGCCCTTTTCGTTCAAGCAGAATATCCCGAACAAGGATATTTGCTGATTTACGCATGAACGAAAATTGTTCTTCTGATTGTCCTTCCAGCTTTTCCAGTTTTGCTATTCCGTTTCGAAGACAATCCACAATGTATTTCTTTTCAGTTTCTGTAAGCGAATCAATCGAAAGACTCTGTGTCTCAGCTTCTTTCTTTAATAGATCCGTGAAGTTTTCCGGTTCCACATCACCATTAGGAAGACAAACGAAGAAAACATTTCCGTAAAGCGCATACTGGATGCGGCCCACACGTCCGATAAGATTTCTGAACTCAACCGAGGACATAGGCGATTTTCCGTTTTTGAAATCAGTAACGAATAGGTTGTCCGCAGGAAGATTTACTCCTTCCAGAAGAGTGCTCGTACAGAAAATGGTGCTGATTCCTCCGTCTCGTTTGCGGAACAGTTCCTCTATCTTAAGTCGAATATTCGTAGGAAGATAACCTACGTGATAAGCGACACCGCGTTCAACTGTATCCGCAAGAAAATATTCATCATGAACCTGTTCTCTGATCTCTCGTGCGAGTTCTTCCAGATCCTTGTCTAATCTCTTAGTCTGCCTCGCAGCGTATTCCTTGGCAAAACTTGTGACCTTTGCTTTGGAATTACAGTAGATCAGATTCTTTTTTCCTTCACCAAGCTCGTCGATAAAATCAAAAAATGTTTTTCCATTATCAAAGGTATTGCACAAATGCAGTTCTTTTGACAGCCCATTGTAATAACCTTGATGACAGTTTCTCATATCAATAAGGAACTTCTCTTGGCTGACGGGCGTAAAAGCAGATGTAAAATGTTCACTCTTTCCAACTGCCTCTTCACTGGACGTCAGCTCAAGGTAAAGATCCGGATTGGGTATGTTCGGCGAAGCAAAAATAACATGTGGCGGTGTTTCACTTCGGTTCAGCATTCCTATAACCTGAAAATAAAACATGCTGCGGCTAGCCCGCTTTGAAATGTTTTGTGCTTCATCCACGAATAGATAATTCACCGGAATATCCGCAAAACCAATCAGCTGATACATCATACGCTCTGGGGTCATCACAAATATATAGTGATGCTCGTTCTTTTCTTGGAGAATTGTCGCACCAGCGGAAGTTACAATACGATAATCCTTTTCTCGGAGTAGCATTCCCATTTCATGCGCAAGCTCATCAGACACTTCGTTTATCAGGGCTTTGGTAGGCACAAGTATTGCAAAATTACAGTCTGCCTCCTGCTGAATCCTGTTCTTAATGAAAGTCCGCATCACAAAGGACTTTCCCATCGATGTCGGACCAGCATAACTGAAATACTGATCCTTGCATATATGATCAAAGACTGTTTTCTGTGAACGAAGAAAATACTGGTCATGCTCTTCCGGAATACTGAGATACTCTTTCTGAGCTTCGCTCGACAGTCTGTCCAGAAGATCTATCTCTGAGAATTCCGGAACACTGTGCTGAAGCCCTATATAATTGCTAGTGCTGGTAAGAACGGATCCCATCACATATTGAATGTCACGGTTTCCCGGATATTGAAGATTAAGCAGTGTGGCAATTTCCTGTGCAAGTGACTTCTGCTGATCTGCCCGTTTCTCATCATTTGACTTTGACAGAAGATCTGCGAACCTCAGAGCATCATCCACATCTATATGTTTTGCCGGCGCATTCGTTTGAAAAACCAACAAAAAGTCATTATACAGCAATGAATCATATATCTCATTCAGATAAGTGTTCTGTTCAATGCCTGTATATATCGCCTGCCCGAGCGTTTGATATTGTTTCGTTTTAACCATTTATCTTGCGCCTCCAAGCAGCAGTTCATTCATGATTTCTTTCTTATCATTTTCAGCATCATTAAACGGAAGAAAGTAGAAATAGTACGAATGCATACCGAGATTCAGTTCATAGATTTTCTTTCTTATATAAGGAATAACTGTTTGGATATCGGCTTTCATTTTCTTAACGCTTTCTGTTCTGAATTCATCATTGTTGTCAGCAGTAATTCCCAATGTATAGCCTATGAAAATTCCGAAAGCCATATCCGGCTGGTCCTCTTCTCTTCCTCCTGGCACTAGTATTCTCTGAAGCATCTTAATGGTGTCGTCATCAAAGGTATGATTCATCAAGGTATTACTGACCATGCTACGTTCTTTGAATTTTCCAGATTTGATTGACCTGAGAACGTCAAAAGCATGATCTATGGCATCTTCAAGTCTTCCACAAATGCTCGAGGCACCGAAAACAAGCTGATAGCTGATTGTCCCGCTCACTTTTCTTTTCAGAAGGTGAACGCTGTCACTGTGACTTTTAAAGTATCCGGAAGAAGTGCTTATTTCATATCTGCTTAGCAGTTTCGGTGCATGAAGACCACCTTCTAGGAAAGAGTAGACTAGCATTTCACCAAGTTCATTCCCGGTACCTTTCTCGTCCGGAGCGCCATTCTCCTGCATTTTTCGAAGCGCCCTGCCCACAATACTTGCTTCACGCTTCCTATCCTTAAAATCGGCAATTTGTGTCCGTGAATACACATACACTCCAGCGCTGTCAAACAAGAAGTCATTCAATGGCATGTAATCAAATGCTGAATCCGAAATATCCAGATAATAGAAATTCAATCCGCTTTGATTTTTCAGCCCGAGAGAACTGTTGTCGTCTACTCTTTTGAATACATCATCAAAGTTAAGGCCGCTGATAGTGCAATTAAGTTTCAGATTTTCAACAACTTCTTCCGCGTGGATCTGTATTTCATTCCTTTTAGAAGAGAATTTAGAGACATACTCTTCAGTAACATCATCAACTGATGAAGCACCTTCCTTATTCTTTACTGATACAACCGTATATAGAAAAATGTTGGCAAAGAAATCAGCAGGTATAATCGTCCTAGCGTTAACTATTTTGGCTTTTTGAATTTTTCCTATCGTGACATCGTCCGATTCAACGCTGTCCTGCACCATGTCTTGCAGAGTAAGTATGGCAAGTTTGATTTTATCCTCGTCCAATAATGGAATAACTTCATTCGACATTCCATTGGCGACATCAACTACATCCGCCTGTATTCCTTCATTAATTGAAATGCCATTAAGGTTATATTTACATGATAAAAGTTTGCTAATAGTTGGTCCGTCATCCTTAATCAAATCGGCATATGTGGGATCAAGGGTTCTCAGCACAGCGGTGCAAAGCGTCTTGTCATATACGTTTGGCTTGGCGCAGATTTTTAGCACCCTAATAAAAGTTCCAAAACATAACTTCACAAACAAGACCCCCTATTAAAAAATCTGGCGACTATTATTCCTTCTCGCCATTATCGTGAACGAAGTCAACAAGATCACCAATATTGCAATCGAACTTCTCACATATTCTTCCTAGCACTTCCAAACTAACAGCCTCACCTCTTCCCATTTTTGCAATCGTGGAAGAGGTGATTTTTGTTTGTGCCATCAAATCTTTCTTCAGCATGTTCTTATCAATTAACAGTTTCCAAAGTTTGTTGTAGCTGTAAGACATTCTCTGCCTCCTGAACCATTCACCATAAGCACATGTAAAAAACTGGCCTGATAAATATATCATATCACAATAATGTGTTTTTTCACATCTTGTATTTGCAATATCACCTATGAAATTCGCGATCTCGAAGTTTTCATTTTTTATTTTCCCTTACAACTCGAAAGCAACTCAGAAGCAACTCCCAAGCAACGATTAAAAAGACAGCGACAGGCATAATCAAATCATAAGGT
Organism: uncultured Lachnospiraceae bacterium; assembly: GCA_902766425.1. Lineage (GTDB taxonomy): Bacteria > Bacillota > Clostridia > Lachnospirales > Lachnospiraceae > Acetatifactor. Next base: position 150 of record CACXDS010000169.1, on the reverse strand, counting down.
CACTGATCCGATTGGCCGCGGATCTCAAGTAAGGCCTTAAAAGTCATCGCCAAAGTAACAGCACCTGATCAAGGCTGACCCGAACGCTTGGTGATGCACCTACAAACGAGGACATTGCTCATAGGGTAAGCAAGCCTCCATGACAAAAGG
>CACXDS010000168.1 GCA_902766425.1 uncultured Lachnospiraceae bacterium | reverse complement strand
TATTTTGTAGTGGAGTGAGTCACAATATCAGCCCCCCACTCAAAGGGTCTGCAATTGATGGGAGTGGCAAAGGTATTATCCACGATCAGCGGCACTCCATGTGCATGAGCCACCTTGGCAAACTTCTCAATATCAAGGATCACCATGGCAGGATTTGCAATGGTCTCCGCCAGAACACATTTCGTATTAGGGCGAAATGCCTTGGAAATCTCCTCCTCGGACCAATCCGGTTCTACTACGGTACATTCAATCCCCATTTTCTTCATGGTTACGGTTAAGAGATTAAAGGTACCGCCATAGACTGTGGATGACATGACACAATGATCCCCGGCCTCGCAGATATTAAACACAGCATAATAGTTCGCCGCCTGACCTGAGCTGGTCAGCATGGCTGCCACCCCTCCCTCCAGCTCGCAGATCTTCTGAGCCACATAATCGTTGGTGGGATTCTGAAGTCTGGTATAAAAGTACCCGCTCTCCTCCAGATCAAACAATTTTCCCATCTGCTCCGAGGTATCATACTTGAAAGTAGTACTCTGGTAGATAGGCAAAACCCTGGGTTCTCCATTTGTGGGCTTCCAGCCCGATTGCACACAAATCGTCTCTAACTTATATTGCTCTCCCATAGTATCCTCCATAAATTCATCAAGGACAGCCCGTTTTACTGTCCCCCCGAATCAATTATTCATCCCAGTTGTGATAAACTGCCTGTACATCATCGTCCTCATCCAGCATATCCAATGTTCTCTGAAGATTCTTGATGGCGGTCTCGTCCGTCAATTCAACATAGTTTTGAGGGATCATAGTCACCTCAGCACTGAGCATGGGAATTCCGGCATCCTCCAGCCCCTTCCTGACCTGTTCAAAGGAATCCGGATCGGTCAGGACCTCATAGCTGTCCTCTTCCTCACTAAAATCCTCCGCACCGGCATCCAACGCAATCATCATCAGATCATCCGCTTCCATCTCACACTCTTCTTTGTCGATGATGATCTGTCCCTTTTTGTCAAACATGAAGGACACGCAGCCGGGTGTACCCACATTTCCCTGTCCCTTTGTAAAAGCACTCCTTACATTTGCGGCAGTACGATTTGTATTATCCGTAAGGGCATCCACAATAATGGCAATACCGTTGGGACCATATCCCTCATAGGTAACATATTTATAGTTGACATTGCCCACATCTCCGGCAGCCTTTTTGATTCCGCGCTCGATGGTATCGTTGGGCATGTTATTGGCCTTTGCCTTAGCGATCACTGTAGCAAGCTTAAAATTATTGTTGGGATCGGGGCCGCCCTCCTTCACTGCAACGGCGATCTCGCGTCCGATTATGGTAAAGATCTTTCCTTTGGCAGCATCGTTCTTCTCTTTTTTGTGCTTAATGTTTGCAAATTTTGAATGTCCTGACATATTGTTCTACTCCTTTGTCCTTTCTACTGTTTCATGCTCTTTTTGAGCTCTGCTTCTTGTTTCCGCACAGACTTAACCATTAGTATAGCATTCTTTTTTCTATTCTTCAAGATTTTTCTTATGTATCCAGCTCCAAACTGATCATCAGAGCTCTGTTGATCCTTCTCATCACATCCCCATCCAAATGGCACACCTTATCCCGCAGTCTTTTTTTGTCGATGGTCCGGATCTGCTCCAGCAATACCACGGAATCCTTATCCATATCGTACAGAGCAGAATTTAACTCTATATGGGTAGGAAGCTTTGCTTTATTCATACGGCTTGTGATCGCAGCTATGATCACAGTGGGACTATGCCTGTTCCCCATATCATTCTGTACGATCAGTACCGGCCTGATCCCTCCCTGCTCCGATCCCACCACCGGTCTGAGATCGGCGTAATAGACATCTCCTCTTTTCATAAGCCCTCCAAGCATTCGGCAAATTTTTGTTCATCTAAAGTCAGTATTGCCAACTTTCTCGGAGGTATTCAGCCAAAAACTAATCTCTGTAATAATCTCTTACAGCCACCGGCTTCCCCTTTTCATAAAATACTCTGGGAATTCTCTTACCAAGATCACAGACCAGCTCATAATTAAATCTGCCGGAAAGGTTCCCAAGCTCCTCTGCGGTGATCCCCTCACCGATCAAAGTGACCGGATCACCGTTTTGGCATTCCGGAATATGGGTCACATCCACCATGAACTGATCCATGCAGACCCTTCCAAGAATAGGCGCCTTTTGCCCCCTGATCATAACATAGCCTTTGCCGGAAAGACTTCGGGGATATCCGTCCCCGTAACCCACAGGGATTGTTGCTACCCGCATGGGTTTACTTGCAGTAAAGGTTCCGCCGTAGCTGATGCTCTGACCGGGAAGC
>CACXDS010000167.1 GCA_902766425.1 uncultured Lachnospiraceae bacterium | reverse complement strand
CTCCCTGGAAGTAACCTCCCGCGGTTCTACGGATACTGCAAACTCAGCCGGAATGTCCTGAGGCTCCTTCAACGGCCCCTCTTCCTTTGGAGGACTTATATATTCCTTTGGTATTTTGATCTCTTCCAAATTCTACCTCCATATAACCCGAAGCTATCTTTTCCAAAATCCACTCGTATCCCGCCTACTTGTCCAGATGAACATCCATCTGAGGGAAGGGAACCTCTACGCCCAGCTTTCGGAACCCGATCAAGAGATCATGATTCAGCACTCTCGCGCCGGAATAAATATCCTTCTCATCCACAAACACCATAAAGCGCAATATCACAGCGCTGTCCCCCAGTTCATTCACCCCGAGATATTTAGGCTGTTCCTTCATCATATCCTTATGGTTGTCATAGATTGTCTGCATAAGCCCCGGAATAGCACTCTCCAGCTTTTCCAGATCGGTGCTGTAGGGAATCCCAATATCGCTGATACTCCTGGACATCTTGTCAGATCGGTTCAGGATATTCTTCATGGCAGAGTTATTCACGATCTTGATATTTTCCGCAGGATCGGTAATGCAGGTGATCCGGATCCCGATGTCGGTTACAGTACCGCGAAATCCATCCACCTCAATGATATCTCCCACATTGTAATGGTTCTCAAAGATCATAAATGCTCCGGTCACCACATCTGCGATCAAACTCTCTGCGGAAAAACCCACGATCAGAGCGACGATCCCGACACTGGCTACGATGGTGGATACATTCACTCCCAGAATGGAGAGCCCCCAGCACAGGATCACGATGGCAGCCAGATACTTCATCAGACTGGAAATAATGGAAAGCACGGAGCGGGTTCTGTGATTCTCCGGCTTAGGCAGTCCCAGAATAAATACGATCAGAGTCTCAAGAGTGATCACACAGGCAATCATCACCAGCAGCTTCCAGAGTGCGGAAAAGCTGAAATTCACGCCTGCCAGATCCGCCCATTCAAAAAGCCCGGAAAGCTTTCCCACGCCGGCAAGAATGGCAAATATGACAGCCATCACGATCAGGCGGACCAATGTCCCCTTATTCTTCTTTTCTTTTTTTGCGTCCTCTTTTTTCAAAACCTCACTCATTCTCCCATTCCTCCCGTCATTCATTTTGTGCCCTTCGCTCGTTTCGTAATTTGAGCAGCTTCCAAAAAAATCTTATAATTTTGAGAAGGTATAGACATTGCCGTAATAATCGGACATATAAAAGTTCCCGTTATTATAGGCCAGGAACAGCATTCCGCCGTTTGCAGAATACATATACATCAAGCTTCCGTCAAAGTAATAATTGAATTCCAGGGAGGATCCGTTCTCATAAAGAGTTCCGCTTCCGTCCTTTCGCAGTTCAAACATGGAGAGCTGCTTATAATACTCATTTCCGTAATACTGCTTCAGCACTGCCTCCGTGTAATTGTTAAATGCCGACACATACCAGGTACCCGTGATCTGCTTATAGGTTTCGGCGGCGATCAGATCCAAGACATCCCCGTTTCCGCCCTCCCACACATCTTCCTCAGTCTGGGTATCCGAGCTGCTCTGTGAGGTTCCGTTCCCCTGAGAGTCACTGCTCTGCGTGGTATTGGAACCGCTGCTGTTTTCCGCCAGCCTTCCATCGGCAACAGGCAACAGTCTGGTGTAATCTCCCTCAAAATTGCTTCCCATGTCCTTATCATCGCAGACACGCCAACGCTGGGAGGCGCCTACCACGCTAAAGCGCATCCTGCCGTCCCGACTGGTGTAGTATAGCTCCGGACCGGGTTCAAAATTCTGGATAGCCGCAGTGGTCAGCCGATACATATTATGCAATACATGATTCATGAAAATCTTATCATTGGCGGCCTCCATCAGATATTTGTACTCATCGCTTCCCGCCGCATAGCCTTCCTTGATCTGATCCTCCAGATTAGTAAAGTCGTCCCAGGTAGTATCCACTTCATACCATTTGCCCCCCAGCATGACCAGATTCCACGCATGGAGCCCCATGCCTCCATCCACTCCGGCATTCCCGGCATTGCCAACCACCACAAGTCCGGTGATCCCCATCTGCTGAAGTGCATAGAGATAAGCCTGGGAATAGCCATCGCAAACACAATAGTGCGGTGTCCCGTCCGAATTGGCCACAAAGGGCCCGAAGGCTGTGTGACCAAAATCATTTTTACCCTCTTGTAAAATAGCGTTGTCATAGGTCACCATTTCGATCAGCTTGTCATGGATCTGCAGTGCGATCTCTTCCTCATCCGCAGTCTCATCAATATCTGCCAAAAAGCTCTCCACCGCTGCATTGAATGCCTTTACATCCTTTTCAAAATTGGGATAGGTCTTAATAAAACCTGTATACATGGTTGTCTTTCCATTCACAGTATCCCCAACGCCCCAGCCCACCTCGGCCGTCCCGTTCCATGGATAGAGCCACCAGAGCTCCGGATGGTCATAGCAGACTGCCAGAAGAGACATATAGAGATCATCCACAAATTCCTCGCTCTGCACATTCTGAGCAGTCTGGAAGCTGACAATATTATCCTGTGTGGTGGGATCCTGTGCCAACAGATAATAGGCATCATACATGGTCTTCTGCTCATCGTTTAAGAGACCATATACATAGAATTCCTTCGCATTGTTGACGATCAGGTCTTCCACGCCCTTTTCATAGGCACGCATGGTGCGATTGACTTCCGCGATCTTATCCTTGGAATAAATCTCCGGCTTGCCAAAATCCACTGTGGGAAGCATTCCTCCCAGGGCTTTCCCCTGAAATTCCAGCACCTGCCCTCCAAACTGCTCCTTTGTGGCCTGAAAGTCCTGAAATACTGCCCCCAGATTAGCCGAGAGCTGCGCCGCCTCGGGAAGTATTTCCTTATTTTCTTCCGTTCCCCCGGTCTCCCCGGTACTCTCCGAACCTACAGCTGAGCTGCTCTCCCCGGTAGCGGATACGGATTCCGAAGCCCCTGTTCCTGACGAAGCTCCCCCCTGTCCGCCGCAGCCTGAAATAGCCATACTAAGGCTCAGCATTAACGCCCAAAAAACCGCACTTCCTCTTTTGTTTTTTTTGTTTTTTAACCTCATACTCTTCCTCCGTTTGGTGGATGGCGCACTTTCCATAAGTACCCCCTTCCACTATTCTAGCATAGCATATCACTGTAGAAACAGCAATTCCTTTTTCTGTCCGTTTTCACTCAACTCAATCCCGATCATTTTAAGGGCTTTTTTTTGATCCGACCTATGCATATAACCTAATACAAATATACTGTCTCCTCCAAAAGCTCTATTACATCCTCCTTTGTGACACCTAATTTCTCGCCATCCGTCACATAGAATTCATAGACAACGCCCAGGTTCTTTGCGGCATAATAAGTGAGTGTTCCGGCACTTCCCGTCCACCAGGTAACGCCGTTCAATTCCTTTTCCTCAAGCTCTGTCACACCCTCATAGTTCACCGCCCGTGATTTAGTCTTGGCATAGATTTCCGCCGTCATGTCATCATCCACTCTCGTCGCCACCAGATTCAGATCCACACCAGTGGGTCTGGTGCCGTAATACTCTCCGGTGTAGTAATCATAAACGCCAAGCATGCCGTTGTACTCGTTCGCTACCATCCCCTCTGGCATATAGAAGGAAATACCATACTCTTCGATATTCACATGAATTCCGTCACCGGTGGGAGCATCGTTTTGTGCCGTCTTGCGCCTTAGCTGCGCCAAAGTAGTGTACATTTCCGGAGTCTCGTTATATTCATCATAGCTGATCGTCAGCTCCCAATGCTCGTTTTCGGTGCCGGTCTCCTTCGTTTTATGGCTCAAATAGTAGTGGGGCGTTAAGATTTCGTCCGCCACCTCCGGATTAAAGACCAGATCCTTTTCCTCCTGAGACAGATTAATCTTTTCCAGGAAGATCCCTGCGATCTTTTCGGAATCCTCCCGATCCCAGATCCATGTATTCACACTGTCTATGAACCATGTGTCATCAATCTGTTTCATACAGAATTCCAGTGTTTCCTTTCGGCTCTTTTCTTCTTTTTCCCGAATATAAATCTTCATTTGTCTTATGTCCGAATTATCATAATGCCTATACTCCGCCTTCTCAATGTCAATCCCCTCCTCCAGAAAACGGTTCCCAAGGTACAGAAATATTTCCTTTGCCTCCGGGGTATCATCAAGCTTCCCCACCGCTTCCTCGATGAGGGAGGTGAAATCTCCCCCACTCGCCTTAGAGGAACTTTTCTGAGACGAAGACTCCTTCCCGTTGTCTGAATCAGCGCTGCTGCCGCACCCCTCCAACACAAAGATTGCCAACAACACTATAACGAATCTCAAAACGCCTTTCTTTTTCATCCTATTTCCATTCCTACCTTTCTTGTATCCACTCTTCATACCGCCTGTTTCCTCTCTATTCCCTTCCCGCTTTATGATTACCCTGAAATCCCTCAGCAGACAATCCACGATAAAGTATCGTTCGATATTATATTTGCATTTCGTTTCCTATTCCACCCCTAACCATAAAAACTCATCAATACACTAGCATAAGTACCTACAAAAAAACAGGTCAGTTTTCTGCCAACGAAAAACCAACCTGTTTTTTTATGATTTCACATGTTATTTATCTGCATTCACATCGCTCTGGATTCTGCTCTCATAATATTCTTTCACCAGACCCGCCCTGGAGGATGTCCCGGTCTTTTCATGAATGCTCTTCACATATCGGTATAAAACTCTCTCTGACAGAAAAAGTCTTGCTGCCAGCTCCTTCATATTATCCTCCGAATTCAAAAGCTCAAGTAATACCTCCTTCTCCCGGGGTGTCAGACCCTTTTGCATTGCGAAGCTCTCCAAGGGATCCCTTTTCTCCTGCCTTTTGGATTCTTGCGGCCGCAGGAAAACATCCAGGCCTCCCATCACACAGACCAGAAGACTTAGGATAAGTAAAAGAATCTGGATTGCCATAAATTCTTTTTCCCCAAGCTCTTTGTTCACCCAAAAAGCCCATCCCGCTTCATAAAGATAAAACACTTTAGCAAAACCGGCCCATATTTCCGTGTGTTTTGATCTGACAGCCAAAGCCATAAAGGATAATGCCAAGAAACATTCTTGAACACCCACAGAAAAATAAAAGACGCTGAGGATCACCCCGGAGCTAAGGCCCCGCATAGAAAGAGATGCTAGCAGATTCGGCAGCAGGCCGCAAAAAGCCAGCACTGTAAAGTATTTCCCCTTCCTCAGCTCCGCAAACAGCCCGCAACAAAGGAATCCCACTGCCCGCAGCAAAAGGGGCCAGGCATAGCTGTTGATCGTTCCTTTGAAAAAAGCCTGTACCAAATAGACATCCGAAAGGCAAAAATATGTTTCATAACAAAGTGCGACAATGATCAAAAGTATGAGCTGCTTCCGAACGGTACGCTCCCAGCCCGCATCCTCCTTCGCAAAGGGCAGTGGATTCTCAAAGAAATCCAGCTCCGGCTTGATCAGGATCTTGTATGTCACGATCACAAACAGGATCAGCAGGATTCCCGCCATAACCCATTTCAGCTTCAAGGTATTCCAGAGAATATATTGAAGAAGGATTCCGATTCCGGTTCCCGCGCCGAACAAAAAGCTGCTCCCTCTTTTCCCCTCCAGCATGATCGCCAGAAAATAATAGACAGCTCCTCCAAGAAAGCCACTCAAAATACCTGCCATGACGGCACAGGTAATGGCTCCGATTCGATGGATGGACAACAACATACCCAAGATCCCCAAGATATAGGTCAGGATCAAAACCGCCATGATCACCCGTCTCTCTCCCACCTTTGGGAATAACCTGCGGCTGAGAGCAAATAATAAAGTCCCCGCCCCCACCATTCCCACAGCGATATAATGCATGACGGATGCCTCCTCCGATGTCATCCACCTCCGAAAAGTATCATTTTCCAAAGAGATCGTAACCGCATTGACAAAATAAAAAAGTATATAAAAGAGAATCAGCTTCATTCTCCCATCCCATTTTATTTCCATTTTACTCATTTGATATGCTCCGCCCCTTTTCTCACTACATCACATACCTTCAACACCTGTTCTTCCACCGTAAAACGGATATCCCAGCCGGCAAATTCCATACCATACACATAATCCGCCTGCTTATGATAGGCCGCTCTGGGATCCTGCTCCAAAACAGCTATGGCTGCACCTCGTTTTTCAAAAGGCAATCTCTCCAACAGCTCCTCGGGAAACACCACCTTGATCCCATCCTTCCTGTGCTCCTGACCGAAGCCTCCTCTGGCGTTTTCCACAGCATCCGCATAGGGCAGATAGGGCTTGATATCATAGATCGGCGTTCCATCCATGAGATCAGCTCCTCCCACCAGGAGTCTCGGTCCGTCCTCACCCTCTGTAATAATCTGAAGGAGCTTCACACAAGACAAGCCTATGGGATTTGGCCGAAAAGGGGATCTGGTGGCAAAAACGCCCCTCTTTTCCTTTCCTCCCAGTCTGGGGGGACATACCGTAGCGGACCAGTTCTCCTTTTTCACCTCCGAGAAGTCCCACAAAAGCCAGAGGTGAGAATACTCCTCCAGCCCCATGATAGCCTCCGCCCTACGGTATTCCGGTTCAAAAACGATCTCCCCCACCAGCTCCTCCACAAGCCCGCTCTGCCTGGGGACCCCGAATTTT
>CACXDS010000166.1 GCA_902766425.1 uncultured Lachnospiraceae bacterium | reverse complement strand
TGTGAAATATGTAAAGGGAGATGCCACGGCGGGACTGATTCTTACGGCCATCAATCTGATCGGCGGAATCGCAATGGGTATGTTGCGTGGCGGCATGGACATTGGGGCGGCGCTGGATAATTATGGCATACTGACCATCGGTGACGGGCTGGTGAGCCAGATCCCGTCCCTGCTCACCTCTCTTGCTACCGGTATCCTTGTCACAAAGGGCGGTAAGGAGGCGGAATTCGGCCCGACCATTGTAAAGCAGTTGTTTGGCGTCCCTAAGGTTATGTATCTGGTTGGTGCAACGCTCTCTTTCCTGGGCCTTGTAACGGAGCTGAACACAATCCTGTTCCTTGGCATGGGGCTTCTCTTTGTGATAGGCGGCAGGATGATCGCAGGAAATCTTGAGACGGCCAATATCGAAAAAGAAGTGGATACGGAGGAGACGGCGGCGGAGGAGATCCGACAGCCCGAGAATGTCAACAGCCTCTTGCAGGTTGACCCCATTGAGCTGGAATTCGGCTATGGTATCATTCCACTGGCTGATGTGAATCAGGGAGGGGATCTTTTGGATCGCGTGGTAATGATCCGAAGACAGATCGCGCTGGAGCTTGGTACGGTGGTGCCCATCATTCGTCTGAGGGATAATATTCAGCTCAATCCCAATCAGTATATTATTAAAATCAAGGGAATCCAGGTAAGTGAGGGAGAAATCCTGTTTGATCATTACATGGCCATGAATCCCGGATATGTGGAGGAAGAGATCACAGGTATCCCCACCTTTGAACCCTCCTTTCATCTGCCTGCCATCTGGATCACGGAGGGACAGAGGGAGAGAGCGGAGAGCCTCGGATATACGGTGGTGGATCCGCCCTCCATTATCGCAACACATCTGACGGAGACCATACGGCAATATATTGCCGAACTGCTGACAAGGCAGGATGTTCAGAATCTCATCAACAATCTGAAGGAATCCAATCCCTCCCTTGTGGATGAGTTGGTGCCAAAGCTCCTGGGACTTGGGGAGATACAGAAGGTTTTGCAGAATCTCTTAAGCGAGGGGATTTCCATCCGGGATCTTTTGACCATACTGGAAACCCTTGCGGATTACGCCCCCACCACCAGGGATACGGATATTTTGACGGAATATGTAAGGCAGAGCCTAAAGAGAGCAATTTCAACGAAGTATTTTGCACCGCATGAGGCGACCAGTGTCGTAACTCTGGATCCTAAGATCGAACAGGAGATCATGGGAAGTGTGAAGCAGACGGAGACAGGGGCTTTCTTAAATCTGGATCCTGCCAGAGCCAGGGCGATCATTGATTCTGTGGGAAATGAAGTGAGAAAGCTGGAGAATCTGGGAAAGAGTCCTATTGTGATCACTTCACCCATCGTCCGGATCTACTTTAAGAGATTGACCGAGGATTATTACAAGGATCTGGTCGTGGTTTCCTACAATGAAGTGGAATCCAATGTTGAATTACAGTCAGTTGGGATGGTGACAGCTTAATGATCATTAAGAAGTTTATCGGAAAAAACGAAGAAGAGGCAGTGAGTCTGGCCAAGAAGGAACTGGGCAACGGGGTGGTCATCATGAATGTAAAGCAGGTGATCCCCGGTGGGCTTTTCGGCTTCCTGCGGTCGAAAAAGACAGAAGTGACTGTGGCACTGGAGGAGGAGCAGGATCTGTCTGTCAGGACTGCGCCGCCGGATCTTTCTGCTGTGAGGGCTGCTGCGGCTAAGACAGAAAAGGCTGTGCGGGCGGGAGCACCGGCAGAAAACACCGATAGAGAAGGCATGCGGGTCCTGCCCACGACAGGGACAGGCACCGGAGAAAATTCTATAGAAAAAAGATTGGATAGTCTGCAGAATCTTCTGGAAAGGCAAATGTCCGTTTCTAAGGAGAATGCGTCTAAAGCAAAAGAAACCATGGAAACGGAAGCAGAGGACAACAGCGGAAATGCGGGTGTCTCCGCAGAAGCTAACGAAGCGGGAGAAGCCACGGAGCAGGATAAGGTGATCAAGCTTCTCTACAATACCATGCTCGACAATGAAGTGGATGAAAAATATGCCAATCAGCTGTTGGAGGAGATGGAGAAGAACAAAAACCACAACCTCCCCATGGATCATATACTGGCGAACATCTACCAGAAAATGGTGTTAAAATTCGGAAAATCCGAAGAAATCTCTCCTGCGCCAAGCGGCCCCAAGCTGGTATTGTTTATCGGCCCCACGGGAGTGGGAAAGACCACTACCATTGCGAAGCTGTCCAGTAAGTATGTGGTGGAGGAAAAGAAAAAGGTGGCGCTTCTGACTGCTGATACCTATCGGATCGCGGCAGCGGAACAACTCAGAACCTATGCGGATATCCTGGAGGTACCCTTCCGGGTGATCTATACGGTAGAGGAATTCCGACAGGCATGCAGCGAAAGCTTCCGGGATTATGATTATATCTTCGTGGATACCGCGGGACATTCCCATCAGAATGAAGAGCAGATGGGAGATATGGAGAAGTTGATCGAGTCAATTCCGGAAAATATGAGCTATCAATGCTTTTTGGTACTCAGCGCAACTACTAAATATCGTGATCTTCTTAAGATTGCCAGAACCTATAAGGAGATTTCCAATTATCAGCTGATCTTTACCAAATTGGACGAAACAGTCAGTCTGGGAAATCTCCTGAATGTGAAGATGGCGGCGGATACCCCCATCGCCTATGTGACCTACGGTCAAAATGTTCCGGATGACATTGAACAGTTTAATCCGCAGAAGACGGTAAAGAAGCTTCTGGGGGGCAAGGATTAAGGAGGGAGTCCATGGATCAGGCAGAACAATTAAGAATCATCAAGGCCAGCCAACAGATCAGACCCCTTGCGCGGGTGATTACGGTCACCAGCGGTAAAGGAGGAGTGGGAAAGTCAAATACTGCCATTAATCTTGCCATACAATTCCGGAAGATGGGGAAAAGAGTCATCATATTGGATGCGGATTTCGGACTGGCCAATATTGAGATCATGTTCGGTGCTGTGCCCAAGCATAATCTCTGTGATCTGATCTATCAGGGCAAGAATATCAAGGAGATCATTACCTGGGGACCAATGGATGTCGGGTTTATCTCCGGTGGCTCCGGAATAGCCGGTATGTCGAATCTCAGTCGGGACTATCTGAATTATATCATCAAAAACCTGGTGGAGCTTGATGCTATCACGGATATTGTGATTGTGGATACGGGAGCAGGGATTTCAGATGCGGTTTTGGAATTTTTGGTAGCCAGCGGAGAAATCATCTTAGTAACAACGCCTGAGCCCACATCCATCACAGATTCCTATTCCTTGTTGAAGGCTTTACAGAGACACCCGCGATATCGCTCGGAGGATACAAAGGTCAAAATGCTGGCGAATCGTGTGGAAAAAGAGGCGGAAGGTGTCACCCTGTTTAATAAATTGAACGCTGTAGTCACCAGATATCTAAAGATCCCTATGACATATCTGGGATATGTGCCGCAGGACAACCAATTGACCAAGGCAGTCATGCAACAAATGCCTGTCTCCATGCAGTCACCTAACGCAAAATCCAGTCAGGCTTATGAGAGAGTTGCGGTGAGACTGTTGGATCTGGGCGGGGGAGCTCCGCAAAAGAGCAGAGGAATGGCAGGTTTTTTCTCTCATATCATTTCAGGACGAAAGTGAGTATTTGGAAATGGGCGAACAGCAGATGATGATCACAAAGTTTATACAGGAGGGTTGCAAGGTGGAGCTTTTGCCCCTGGAACGGTCTAAGACGCTGGGGGCGGATGCGCCGCAGCGTTCCTATTATACGAAGCTTTATGAGATTGTTACCGAAGATACGATGGAGATCCTGATGCCTATGGAACAGGGAAAGCTGATCCTGCTTCCTGTAGATCAGGAGTTTGACGCTATCTTTTATGGTCAGAATAGTCTGTATCAGTGCACTGTGAGGATCAGTGACCGCTATAAGAGTAATAATGTCTATATTTTGCTCCTTGAGCTTTTGAGTAATCTTAGGAAGTATCAGCGGAGAGAATATTTTCGTTTTAGCTGTGTGTTGGAGATGGGGTCCAGAAATCTGGAAAAGGAGGAGCTGGAGGCTCTGGATGCGATCCCAAATGCAACTCCTGCTCTGGAAAACGGGAAAACAATGATACACAGTGTGATCGTAGATATCAGCGGAGGCGGGTTGCGTTTTATCTCCGGCGAAAAATATGAGCCTGAAAGCTTTGTGCATTGCAGATATACTTTGCTGAATAATGGCGAAAAAAAACAATATGATGTGGTTGGAAGAGTTTTGGCAGTCAAGGAAATGGAAAATCGGAAGGGAACCTTTGAACACCGCGTACAATATTACAACATGGACAGTAAGACCAGAGAAGAGATCATCAAGTATATTTTTGAAGAAGAGAGAAAGAGTCGGAGAAAATAGGAATGGATTTTATGGATAGATTCTTTGAAAAAAAGAAAATATTGGTTGTTGATGATTCTGCACTTATGAGAAGAGTACTTTGTGATATAATCAATAGTGATAAGAGATTTCAGGTCAGTGCTAAGGCAACGGATGGTGTGGAAGCATTTGATCTTCTCAGCAGCGGAGAGCTTTATGACGCTGTGGTGCTGGATATCAATATGCCGAGAATGAATGGCATTGAGCTGTTGAAGGAGCTCCGAAAATTCAAGATCCGTGCACGCATTATGATCGCCAGCACGGATTCGGTGGAAGGGGCAGATGTCACTTTAGATGCATTGGAATTAGGGGCTTTGGATTTTATTCAAAAGCCCGGTACATCTTATGAGTGCCGCAGTCCGGAGTTCATGGCAGGCTTTCTGGATACCTTGTATGCGGTTGCCTGTGCGAAGCTGCCTGCTTCAGAGAGAAACACTGCTGTAGGCTTAAAAGAGAGAGACAGACAGCCGAAAAAACCGGTGAGGTTGTCTTATACGGATCCCGGAGCGCAGAAGTCTGCTGAAAGGACACAGACAAAGCCTGCTGAAAGGACACAAACAAAGCCTGCTGTATCTGCAGAGTCTTCCAAGGCACTGCCCCCCGGAAGGGGCGGAAGAAAGATCGTGGCGATCGCCAGCTCCACAGGTGGTCCCAGGGCGTTACAGAGCGTTATCCCTAAATTACCCAAGAATCTGGATGCTCCTGTGTTATTGGTTCAGCATATGCCAAAGGGTTTTACGGCATCTCTGGCGGAACGGTTGGATGGAATGAGCGAGCTCACTGTACGGGAGGCCAGGGAGGGGGAGACACTGGAAAGGGGTGTGGTCTATATAGCCATGGGCGGACAACACATGAATGTAAAGGCCATGCCCAGTGGTAGCCATATCATCCACTATTCGGACGAACCTTCCAGAGAGGGAGTGAAACCCAGCGCCAATTATATGTATGAGTCCCTGGCGGATACGAAATATACAGAGATTCTTTGTGTGGTCATGACAGGGATGGGTGCGGATGGAATGGAGGGGATCCGAAATCTGAAGAAGAAAAAGGATATTGTGGTTTTGACACAGAACCAAAGCTCCTGTGTGGTTTACGGTATGCCTAAAAGTGTTGTGAATGCAGGGCTGTCTGATCAGGAAATGGATCTGGGCGGGCTTGCGGACAGAATCACGGAATGGATCGGAAAGAAAGCATAATTGTCGACCTGGAATCGGAGAAGAAACGGCAGAAGAATTGTCAGATAAAAATGAAGGATAAAAATTGACAGTAAAAAAGGAAACGGAGGCAGTAAAATGGATGTAAGTCAGTATCTTGATATTTTCCTGGACGAGACCAAAGAGCACTTACAAAATCTCAGCGATCAGATCATGGCCTTGGAGGCGAATCCGGAGGATTCCAATACGATCAATGAGATTTTCCGGGCGGCTCATACCTTAAAGGGCATGGCAGGGACAATGGGCTATAAGCGCATGCAGACCCTGACCCATGACATGGAAAATGTTTTCTCCGAGGTGCGGAGCGGTAAGCTGAAGGCTAATTCCGACATGATCGACATCCTGTTTAACTGCCTGGATGCCTTGGATGAGTATACTCAGAATATTCAGAACACAGCTGATGAGGGGACAAATGACAATGAACCCTTGATCAAGAGATTAAATGACTTGCTTAAGGGGCAGAGTCAGACTGCGGAAAAGGCAGAGCCTGCGCAGGCGGAGACGGAAAAAGCAGACTCTTCGAAGAAGGCTGAAAATGCTGCACCGGAGAATACCGCTTCCTCTGCTACAGGAGAAGAAAAGTGGTATGGGATTCATCTTGACAGTTCCCAGATCCATGTGATCGAAGAGGCCAGAAAGCAGAATATGGAATGCTACGGCATTAATGTTGTGGTGCAGGATAGTTGTCTATTGAAGGCTGCAAGAGCATTTCTGGTGTTTAAGGCCGTGGAGGAGAAGGGAGAGATCATTGTCTCCAATCCCAGCGCACAGGATGTTGAGGATGAGCGCTTTGATAAGGATTTCACATTGCTTGTGCTTTCTAAGCATCCCTTGGAAGAGGTGATGAAGGCTGCTGAGAATGTATCTGAGATCGCCAATGTGACCGGTGGTGTTCTGGAATTGGAAAAGACCAAGGATTATAAGCCCACAGAGACTCCACAGGCGGAAGGAGCTACCCAAAACGCCGAGCCCCAGACCAGTCAGGCACCCGCAGCGAAGAATCAGGAGAAAACCACGGATAAAAAGGCTGCTGCCGGGAAGCCTGTGGTCAGCCGGACCGTCCGTGTGGATATCGAAAAGCTCGATGTATTGATGAATCTGGTCAGTGAGCTGATCATTGCCAAGAACTCTCTGGTGGCGGCTACCGGGCAGCTTCGTTCCAGCGGAGAAAACGGCGTGGGAGAGCATATCGAGTATCTGGAGAGAGTGACCACCAGCCTGCATGAATCTGTCATGAAGGTGAGAATGGTTCCCATAGAGAGTGTTGTTAATAAGTTCCCCAGAATGATCCGCGATCTGTCCAAAAAGCTCAATAAAAACATGGAGCTCCATATGTCCGGTGAGGAGACGGAATTGGATCGTACCGTGGTGGATGAGATCGGAGATCCTCTGATGCATTTGCTTCGTAATTCTGCCGATCATGGCTTGGAGTCCGCTGAGGTGAGAGCACAGCGGGGAAAGAATCCCGTGGGTTCCATCTTCCTGGATGCTTATCAGGATGGCAACAATGTAGTGATCGAGGTGAGAGATGACGGTAATGGTATCGACATTGAGGCGGTAAAGAATAAAGCGCTGGAGCGTGGGACCATCACGCCGGAGCAGGCTGCCGTGATGTCGGACAAGGATGTGATCAATCTGTTATTCCTTCCCAGCTTCTCCACGGCCAAGCAGGTTACGGATGTATCCGGAAGAGGCGTGGGACTGGATGTGGTGAAGTCTAAGATCGAATCCCTGAGCGGCGAAGTGGAGGTTAAGAGCCAGCTGGGGCAGGGGAGCACCTGGACCATAAGGCTTCCTCTAACCCTCGCAATCATCCAGACGCTGATGGTTGCCGTGGGAGGAGAAAAATATGCGATTTCCCTCGGTTCTATCCAGAGCCTTGAGAGTATCCGGCCCGATGAAGTGAAGCATGTTCAGAATAAAGAAGTGATCAATCTGCGAGGCAGCGTTCTTCCTCTGATCCGTATGGAAGAGGTGTTGGATGTGGAAAGCACCAGAAAGCCCGGGGATGATCTCACTGTTGTGATCGTGAAGAAGGGCGATAAGATGGCCGGGCTTGTGATCGATGAGCTTTTGGGACAGCTGGAGATTGTAATTAAGCCCCTTGGCAAGTACATCAAGCAGTGTAAATTCATCAGCGGAGCGACCATCCTTGGAGATGGCGAGGTGGCACTGATCCTGGATGCCAATGCACTTATTTAAAGGAGGAAGGGAACATGGATATCAATAGTTTGAAAAATAATGCGGATCAGAAGAAAGAATCCGTGGGGACCAGCCAATATATTGTGGTGACTCTGGGCAAGGAGCAGTACGGAATCGATATTCGTTTTATTGACAATATTGTGAGAATGCAGAGAATTACCAGAGTTCCCAAAATGCCTCCCTATCTGGTGGGAATCATCAATCTTCGAGGTGAGGTGTTGCCTGTCGTCAGTCTGAGATTAAAGATGGGGCTGGAAAAGGATGTCTATGAGAAGGCCACTCGTATCATCATACTGAAGACCGAGCAAGAGGGGAATATGGGCGTGATCGTGGATGAGGTAAAGGAAGTGGTCACACTGGAGGAGACTCAGGTCGATAGCGTGGATGATCTGAGGATCGAAGGAAAGAATTATGTATGTAATGTTGGGAAGAGAGAGAATGGGGATCTGATCTCCATTTTGGATCTGAGCATGATCACATTGGAGGATAGCGCGGGATGAAGCTCCGGGAGGACCGCATATGGGAAAGATAGAATTACAGAAATTGACGGATGCCTATTATGATGTCTTAAAGGAAATCGGAAATATCGGAACGGGAAACGCCATGACAGCACTTTCGCAGATGCTGCAGTGCAAGGTGGATATGCGTGTCCCTCAGGTCAGACTTCTGGATTTTAAGGATGTGGGAGCTCTCATGGGGGGGGAAGAGCAGATCATGGCCTGTGTCATGCTGGGTGTGGAGGGGGATATCACCGGAAGCATGATGTTCATGGTGGAGAAGAAGGCTGCAAAGCACTTGATCAATAAAGTTATGATGGGATTTGGAGAACCCGGAGAAGAGTTTACGGAGATGGAGCTTTCTGCGCTGCAGGAGGTGGGAAATATTATTACCGGAGCATATCTGAATTCTCTGGCAACTCTTACAGGAATGAAGATTTTTTCAACGCCGCCGCAGCTTTCGGTGGATATGGCCGGTGCCATCTTGAGTGTTCCGGCCATCGAGTTTGGTATATTGGGCGACAAGCTCCTTTTGATCCAGTCGCAGTTTTTTGATGAAATGGAGATTGACGGTTATTTTATTCTGATCCCGGATGTTGAGTCTTATGCAAGAATTCTCAATTCACTGGGTATCCCCATTGATGGATTGTTGGATGAGACCACCTCTTAATGTAGAAAAGCTGATCATTGTATAATCATTTGACGCAGCGTTTCATACAGGGGAGTTTTCAGAAGAACTCCTGAATTATTACACAGGTAATATAGGTAAGAGGATAAGTCAATGGGAGAAATAATCAAGGTTGGGATGGCGGATCTGAAAATATGCTCCGCACCTGACGGACTGACAACATTGGGGCTGGGATCCTGCGTGGGTGTCGCGCTCAGAGATCCCCTGACAAAGGTAGGCGGACTGGTGCATGTTATGTTGCCTGATTCCAAAGCGATACATACTACACAGACGAATTTAGCTAAATTTGCGGATACGGGAATCGCTGAGTTGATCCGGAGGATGGAGGAGGCAGGAGCCAGAAGGAGCAGAATGACAGCAAAATTGGCAGGCGGTGCCACCATGTTTGCTGTCAGCAAAAAGAGTGAGTTCGGGCTTGTGGGTGTGAGAAACGCGGAGGCATGTCGGAGTATACTTGCGCAGTTACATATCCCTGTTCTGGCGGAAAGCACAGGGGAAAATTACGGTCGGACCGTGATTTTTTATCCGGAGAACGGAGAATACCACATCAAAGCGGTGGGAAGGGATATCATCGTTATCTGAGGATAAATGAGAATATGAAAATGGACAAAAAAAACATACCGCTGATCATGATGCTGGTGGCGGGAGCGATCACATGGATCATGACCTTCATACAAAAGTATGATCCATTGGCATCTTATCTGATCCTGTTTGGGGTCATGGTGTTCTTTTATATCATGGGTACTTTTATCAAATGGATGTTTATCTCGTTTGAAAGACGGAATGAGGAAACGCAGAATCAGGGCACGGAGGAATTAGCCACTGAGGAAGAAGAGGAAGAAGAATAGTAGCGAATGATGGATGAAGCGGCAAGAAAAAAACTATTAGAAGAATATGACGCATCAAAAGCTCCGGAGCTCCGCGAGAAGATCATTCTGGAATTTGCTCCCTTGGTCAAGCTGGTGGCGGGGCGTCTTTCCATGTATCTGGGGTACAATGTGGAGTATGAGGATCTGGTGAGCTACGGGATCTTTGGCCTTATCGATGCCATTGATAAGTTTGACTGCATGAAGGAGATCAAATTTGAAACCTATGCCAGTCTGCGGATCCGCGGTGCCATTCTCGATCAGATCCGCAAGATGGACTGGATTCCCAGGACCATTCGGCAGAGACAAAAAAAGATCGATGCCGTTATGAAGGAGATCGAGCAGAAAAACGGGCGTACCGCTACGGATGAGGAGATTGCGGAGGGGCTTGGGATCACATCGGATGAATAT
>CACXDS010000165.1 GCA_902766425.1 uncultured Lachnospiraceae bacterium | reverse complement strand
GTGTATTTATATGATACGGCCGAAAGAGTGCTGACTCCTTTGACCTTATGGTCCAAGAATGGGGTGAACGGGATAGGACTCTTTTCCGTATCGTTGACGGGAGAATGCTTGATTGCGGCGAACGCGGAGGGGGAGGTCGCCATCCTGCGCCCGAGAAGGGCCGATGAACCGGAGCGGGTCACACTGCTATTGGCAGCCCTCCATAATAGCGGCAACCTTCCCGAAATCGTGTCCTCCTTTAATCGCATCCAGACGGAGTATCAGGTGACGGTTGTGGAATATGCAAAGGATGCCCAGAGCAGCCTGGAGTGGCAGGAGCCTTATGAACGAATGCTGATGGATGTTCTGGGGGATAATCCGCCGGATCTGATTGATGTCGGAAGCACATTGACAGCGCGGCTTCAGCCAACCCTTGCGGATTTGCTGGAGAAGGACTATATTGAGGATTTGAAGCCGTACTTGGCGCAGAGCTCCGGAATTCAGCGAGAGCAATTGGAAGAAAAAATGCTTGATTTATGCACTTATCAGGGAAAATTGGGGGGCATTCCCACTTCATACGGAATCACCACTCTGACGGTAAATGGTCAGGAGTTTCCCGATCGTTTTGGATGGAGCGCCGATGAAATGATGGCATATGATCAGAAGCATCCACAGACAGAGTTGATGGAAGGGTGTTCGGCGCAGCTGATATTTGATTTAACCATCACGAGAAACATGAAAAGCTTTGTCGATTTCGAAAATGCTGAGGCGGACTTTCAAAGCCGGCAGTTCAGGGCGTTAATGGAATATGCGGCAACCTACCCTGACGGAGACGGGTTTGTTTATAATAATGCGAAGGAAAAACTGGTGAACCTGAGAAGCATATTTAGTCCTGTCAGCATTCAGCAAATCCGAAATCTGGAATTTGGGGGGAACGGGCAGCCCATTGGCTATCCGACTATGGATGGAACGCCCCTGTCCCTGATGAATGTCTGTCTGGACGGCGTATCCGTTTCCATATGTAAACGGAGTGACGCAAAGGAGGGAGCCTGGAAATTCATTGAGTATGCTCTGGGATATGACTATCTGGAGAAAGAAAACTACATGGACTCTTTTGCGGGAATTCCCACGAACAAAGCGCTGCTGCGGAAAATGCTGGACAGGTTGTCGGCGAAGGACGGGCCATTGGATGGTAAGGAGTATCAAGATGGTCTTGGCAGAAAATATAAAGGTTATCCCATGACGGAGGAAGAAAAGGAACTGCTTGGTCAACTCATCGATTCCATTGTATTGGACGATCCCCGTCTGAGGGAGGTCACTTCCATTGTGAGAGAGGAAGCGGCTTCGTATTTCGCGGGACAAAAGAGTCTGGATCAGGTGATCAGTGTGATGGAAAACAGGGTGCGGCTGTACCTGCAGGAGAATTCTTTTTCCTAGTCGATTGTTACTTTTTATAGTTTTGTTCGTTATATCTGACAGAGGGAGAGGGGGAATTATAACCATCCCTTTTGGCATATTCAGAAGGAGGGATTGCTTATGTTTATTACAAAAAAAAGTGTCGAAAAGAAGCTTACCCTTTGGCAGGTATTGGCATTAGTGTTTGTACTGAGTCTTTGCAGTTGCGTGGGAAGGGGAAGCGGTGAAGCAGGGAATCAAGTGGGGGTGGACAATGTTGCGGAAGGCGCGCCGGCGGGGATGCCGGCCTATGCGAGGGAGACCACTCAGATTCAGTTGACGGAGGGGTTCAATCAATTCATCATGGACTTTTCTGAATATGGGATTCTCTATTTTCAGCCCACGGGGGATTCTTATCAGAACTATGATTTTTATTTTTGGTCCTTTGCAGAGAAGGCAAATTCGGACTGCATTTTCCAAAAGGAAGGTGGGTATCTGCGCGATCTGTCCGCGGTGAAAAGGCAGGACGGCATGCATTACTGCCTTCTTTGGGTGGACGAGGACGCAGGATTCATCTCTGACTATGATTCACAGGGGAGACTATCTGTGGAACTGACGCTGGCGGATGAGGGCTTTGAAAAGCCGGGAAAGTTTCCGATTTTTCAGGCACTTTCACAGGGGGGATATCTGATTGGTTTGGAGGACAAGGTTTACCATGTTTCGGAGGATGGCAGGATAGAGCAAACCATTGCTACCCAAAATGGGATTGTCAGGAGACTGATCGAATTGGAGGACGGACGGTGCTTTGTCGTCTGTCAGGGAGCGTTGAAAAATGGGGGCGGCATGAGCATTGCGGAGCTTACTGCGAAGAAGGATGCGGTGGAAACTGTAAGGAGCCTTCCTGTGTCGGATGAGAGGGTTTTTCCTTTTGAGGAAAATGGCCTTGTTTACTGTGATGGGGAGTATGCGTATCTCTTCGGTATGGATGAGACGAAGGATGAAAAATTGGTGAACCTGAAGAGGAAAAACATTATTGCTTCGCAGATTCAGTGTCTTTGTGGAAACAGGGAGGAGATTTTTCTTATCTCAGTGGATCAGGCGGAAGGGCCGGACGGCATTTTGGGCATTCGCCTGACAAGGCAGGAAGGGTATGAATCGGAGGAGAGTGGGCAAGAGAATGCGGGGAACATTTTAAAGAACACAGAGAAAAAACGGCAAAAGTATGCACCGGATGGGAGAAGAATCATACATGTTGCGGTTCCCAAGGAAGCAGGAAACGCATGGGTCTTAGAGTTTCGCGGGCAAAAGTATTCGCAAAAGAAGGACCAGGCGGTGGTTGAAGTGGAGGAGTTTGAGGGGACCATGGAGGACTATCTGGGACGGGGAGAGAGGCCGGATGTCATTGTGCTTCCGGATCAGACGGCAATCGCGCCACTTGTGGAATTAGGGGCGCTGGCGGACATGAATCCGCTTTATGAGAAGCAGGAGAAGTATTCTCTTGAAGATGTTCTGCCGAAGGCCAGGGAGGCCCTTAGCGTCTCTGATGGGTTATATGCTATGGGCAAGCAGTTTCAGTTGCTTCTCTGTTCTTATAATGGGGCGCTGGCGGACAGGCAGGGGAATTGCACTACTTTGGAGTATCTGCAGTGGTATGATGATTATTTGAGTCAAAATGATGTGCAGGGAATGCCGGATTTAAATGAACTGTTCTTTGCGCTTTTGCCGGACTTTTATGACGAAGGGGAGGGGAAGGCTAATTTTGAATCCGAAGAATTTAAGGAATTCATGAGGGAATTCAAGAAGCTTCGGAAAAAGCATGAGGGAGAATGGGTTCAATTGTATGCAAAAACAAGTTTGGACAATAATATCGTGAATCGACTCTCCAACGGCCCACATTGGGTTTATGAGATGCTCACGGAGTATCAACTGATAGATCCGAGCATCAAACTGTCAGGAATTCCCACGACGGCGGGAACCTCTGTAGTCTATATGAAAATCGATCGGCCCATGGCTATCCTGAATGCTTCTGAGTGCAAGGAAGAAGCCTTTGATTTTATTCTCTATGTCTGCAGATCAAAGATGAGAGAGTGTTCAGACTCTGGCGGTTCAGTTTATGAAATGCCACCCAGTGATGGTCAGACGCTTGGAACTTTCTGGTTGTCTGAACAATATCTGACGGAAGATATTTGGGAGACAGAGAAGCCTTGTTGGTATCAACATTTAGTTGAGCCCACGCCAGGCTCACGATTTGAAGGCGTCGTACAGGAATTCACGGAGGAGCACAAGGAGATGCTCCATGGCCTCTTGGACACCGCAGTGGGCGTCACTAAGGCGCAAAATGATATTTACGGGATGTTCCTGGAGGAGATGGACGGGTATCTTCATGGAAACAAAGATTTGGACAGCTGCTGCGACATTCTGCAAAATCGTGTGAGCCTGTACCTCGCAGAATAAAGCGAAGCAAAGGGTGGGTTAAAGAGAACCGTCCACTTTGATCCGCCTTTTCAATCAATGGTTGAACATTCAACAACAGATTGATAATTGATGATCTATACGAAATCTGCTATGCTTTGATTACACCGGTGGAAATAAGGAGAATGGAGCATAGGAGGATGTCATCATGCAGGTAAAGATCGGAGAGAAGATCAAGGAGCTGCGAAAGAGGGACGGAAGGAAGCAGGAGGATTTGGCGAAGGCGCTGGGGGTCACGGTTCAGGCTGTCTCCAGGTGGGAATCGGGGGGATGTTATCCGGATGTGAGTTTGATTCCCGGCATCGCAAATTACTTTCATGTTTCCATCGATGTGTTATTCGGATACGACAATGACAGGGAGGAAAGGATACGGGAATACATTACAAAGTATAACAGATATTTTATAGAGCATCCTGCGGACAATGTGGGGCTTTCAGAGGTGATTTCAATGCTCCGTGGCAGCCTTTATGAATTTCCGGGGGAGCCGGAGCTGCGAAGGTTATTGGC
>CACXDS010000164.1 GCA_902766425.1 uncultured Lachnospiraceae bacterium | reverse complement strand
ATGTTGCCCTTGGCGGAAAAGGTTCGATACAATAGTGCAAGGAATAAAGTGCTCAGGAGCAGTTGGCCGGCAAGCATGCCCCAGAGATACCCTTTGATCCCAAAGGCGGGAATGGTCAGATAGACAAAGGCAAGGCGGATTAACAGGCTGATCACATTGATGCTGAAAATGCTTCCGGATTTGCCCAGACCTTGAAGGATGCCGGAAAGGGTGGTATCCAGATAGAGAAAGGGACAGATGAAGCCCAAGGTCTGAATGCATTGACCGGCCATAGCACTGTGAAATAAGATACGCCCGAGAAAACGGCCGCCGAATGAAAAAATCACAAAGCACAGGGCACCTAAGTAGAGACAGTATTTTAAGCTTTGCCGGGTCAGAGAGCGCACCTTTTCCAGATTTCCAAGACAATAGTTTTCGGATATCATGGGGAGCAGCATGACGGACATGGAGCCGGAGAGCGCATTGGGGAAAAAGACCAGGGGCAGAGCCATACCGGTCAGAACGCCATAGACGGAAAGGGCTGTCTGGGTGTCATATCCGTGGAGACGGAGCATTTCGGGGATTGCAACGGATTCTGCACTCCCAAGAAAGGTAAGGACCAGACGATTGGCTGTCAGGGGCAGGGAGGTGGCCAGCAGCCCAGGATAGATGGAAGGGGTATTGTGATAGGCGCCTAGAGCAGCAGGCTTTTTGGCACAAAAGGGCAGAAAGGTGACAAGGGCGAAGAGCATGCTCACAACCTCACCTAAGGAAAGCCCCAGGACTGCGGTGGAGATAGCGGGAGTTTTTGACATAGCCAGATCCTTAGCTGTCACAAGATAGACGCAGCCCACGCGGGTGAGCTGCTCGATCAGTTGAGCGATGGATGGAAGACCTGCTTTTTTCATGCCATAGAACCAGCCATTGATACAGGCGTGGATTCCCACAAAGGGAAAGGAAAAGGCGATGATCCGAAGCAGGGGGATCGTGCGGGGCTCTTTCAGAAGCAGGCTGCCGATGGGGACTGCTCCGTAATAGGTGATGGCACTGCTAAGCAGGGAAAGGGGCAGGGAGATAGAGATGGCTGCCCATAGGGGGCGCTTGGAGCCTGGTCCGAAGGAAGCCTTTTCCTTGGCGGCCAATTCGGCGGAAAGCTTGGATACTGCAGTCTGATAGCCTGCGGCGCAAAAGGAAAAGGCAAGGGAGATCACCGGGCTGATCAGCTGGTAGACACCCATGCTTTCCTCACCGAATAGACGGGAGAGATAAATTCGATAAAAGAATCCGATCAATCTGCTGATCAGTCCGCTTGCAGTCAGGATCATTGTTCCAAGCACCAGAGGATGGCGAAGGCGGCTAAGCTTTGATTTGAGTATGAGTTTCATAGGGCTTGCTTTTCCCGAGAGGAAGGGAATCTCCTTATTCTTTCAAATAAGCATATTCCGAAATCATGGTTGAAAGAACGAAAAATGCGGGATATACTGTTAGGGAAATGGTTTTGTGCTGAGAGGTGAGAAGGATGATCTATTTAGATAATGCTGCTACAACAAGACTCCTGCCGGAGGCTTTGGAGGAAATGATGCCCTATCTGACGGAGGAATACGGGAATGCCAGCGCGGTATATTCCCTGGGGAGCAAAGCCAAAAAGGCACTTTTCCTGAGCAGAAGGCGGGTTGCCGGTGTGATCGGCGCACAGCCGGAGGAAATCTATTTTACTTCCGGCGGCTCGGAGAGCGATAACTGGGCCTTGCAGCTTGCGGCAGCGGCAAGGAAGGGCGAAAAGGGGCACATCATCACCTCGGGAATAGAGCATCATGCCGTGCTTAACGCCTGCAAGTCCATGGAAAAACAGGGCTACAGTGTGACCTATCTGAAGGTGGATGAGCAGGGGAGGATATCCCTGAAGCTGCTGACAGATGCCATTCGTCCGGATACCTTCCTGATCAGTGTGATGTTTGCCAATAATGTGGTCGGGACTATGGAACCGATCCGGGAGATCGGGGAGATTGCCCGGGAGAGGGGGATTCTCTTCCATACGGATGCGGTGCAGGCCTTTGGGCATGTGCCCATTGATGTAGAGGAGTTGAAGATCGACCTGCTGAGTGCCAGCGCCCATAAGCTGGGGGGACCGAAGGGGGTCGGAATGCTCTATGTTCGGCAGGGAATTCCCATGAGTTCTATGATCAAGGGGGGAACGCAGGAGAGAAATATGCGGGCCGGAACGGAGAACATTCCGGGAATTGTGGGATTTGGAAAGGCGGCAGAGCTTGCATGCGCAGGGATGCCGGAGCGGATGTCAAAGATCGGGACATTGTCGCAGTATATGAAAAAGAGGCTTTCACAGGAAATCCCGGATTGCGTTGTGAATGGCGAGGGAGCGCAGTGCCTGCCGGGACATGTGAGTGTCTGCATTCCGCCGGTGGAGGGGGAATCCGTGCTGGTGCAGTTGGATATGAAGGGAATCTGCGCTTCCAGCGGATCGGCCTGTACCATCGGCAGCAATGAGCCCTCCCATGTGCTCCTTGCCATGGGAAGAACCGAGCAGGAAGCAAAGGGGTCGTTACGATTTACCTTATCCGAGGAGAATACCAAGGAAGAGGTGGACGAGACGGTCGACTGCCTGAAGAAGATCGTGGAAAACATCAGAGGGATGATGGGATATCGGGTAAAGAAGGAAAAACAGGCTTCTCCGGCGGATGAGAAGGGGGGCTTTAGAAGTACGGAAATCATACCTCATAAGAGAGAAAAGGTAGTTGTGGGGATGTCGGGCGGTGTGGATTCCTCCGTGGCGGCCATGCTGCTCCTGGAGCAGGACTACGATGTGGTGGGGGTTACCATGCAGATCTGGCAGGACGAGAATTCCTGCAGGCTTCCGGAAAACGGAGGGTGCTGTGGGCTCTCTGCGGTGGAGGACGCAAGAAAAGTAGCTCAGACTTTGGGAATCCCATATTATGTGATGAATTTTAAGGATATTTTTCAAAAAGAGGTGATCACACCCTTTATCGAGGAGTATCTGCACGGAAGGACGCCCAATCCTTGCATTTTGTGCAACCGCAGGGTAAAATGGGAGGCTTTACTTCATAGAAGTCTGGAGATCGGAGCGGATTATATCGCAACGGGGCATTATGCCAGAATCCTGCAGCTCCCTAACGGCAGATGGTGTATCCGGAATTCTGTGACAGCGCAGAAGGATCAAACCTATGCCCTGTATAATCTGACGCAGGAGCAGCTTCGTCACACCTTAATGCCCGTGGGGGAATATGCCAAGGAGGATGTGAGAAAAATAGCGGCCAGAGCCGGATTGCCCGTCGCAAGTAAGCCGGACAGCCAGGAGATCTGTTTTGTGCCGGATGACGATTATGCAGCCTTTTTGGAGCATGCGGCCGGAGACAGAGTGCCGGGGCCGGGTAACTTTGTGACAAGGGATGGGAGGGTGCTGGGAAGACACAAGGGTATCACGCACTATACCATAGGACAGAGAAGAGGGTTGGAGTTACCCATGGGGCACAGAGTATTTGTGACGGAGATCCGGCCGGAGACAAATGAGGTGGTGATCGGAGAAAATGAGGAGCTCTTTGTCTCAAGATTGCTGTGCAGGGATCTGAACTTCATGTCCATCGAAAGCCTGGATCAGCCGAGGAGAGTTCTGGCCAAGATCCGTTATAATCATGGAGGGGAATATGCTGTGATCAGAAGGAGAGGGGAGGATCTGGTGGAATGCGTATTTGAAGAGAAGGTCCGCGCAGTCACTCCCGGACAGGCTGTGGTATTTTACGAGGAGGACCATGTCCTGGGAGGGGGCACCATCATTGCGGATTCGATCAGAGCAATTTAGAGTAATTTTACAAAGTGAGGAGTCCGTTTTTCGAAAATACAATAATACCGGAAGCCACATTCCTGCAAAAAGTGACTGATGCGGTCAAAGGAAGCCGCAATCTGCTCGGGCTTATGCGCGTCACTGCCTACGGTGATCAGCTCGCCTCCCAGCTCGCGGTAACGCTTTACAATGTCCATACAGGGATGAAAATCGCGCATCCCTTTGGCGATGCCGCTGGTATTGATCTCAATCCCTTTTTCCTTTTCGATCAATTCAGTCAATATGGAGTCCAGGATCTCGCGGTGATCCTGGTATGAGTAATCCCTGTCCATGTGGGGGCCGTAACGCACAACATAGTCCAGATGCCCATACACATCAAAGTTTTGGAATTTCTTGATATTTTCCAAAATGGACTCAAAGTATTCCCGGTACGCTTCCTTCTCGCTGCGCCCTTCAAAAAAAGCGGGATAGTAGGGATCCTTTCCATGACAGATATGGGAGGAGCCTATGATAAAATCAAAATCGTAGCTCCTGGCATAGACGGCATTTTTGCGAAAGCACTCCGGCTGAAGTCCCAGCTCCACCCCAAAGAGCAGTTCGATCCGGTCGGCGTATTTTTCTTTTAAGCGGATCAATTCATAAAGATAGGAGTCGGTATTCAAAATCCAGATCTCGGAGGGCTCTTCCTTAGTTCCGGGAAAGTCAAAGTCATTGTGTTCGGTAAAGCACATGGTCTTTAGCCCGAGGGAAATACCTCGGTTGATCATATCCTCCATGGAGGCGGTGCTGTCCCCGGAGTGATGGGAGTGAAGATGACAGTCGGATAGAATGGTCATGATTTAACTTTTCCTTTCTGAAGTTCATCACTAAGCATTGTTCGGGGAATGATACGCTAAGCGAAGGCAGGCGTCATTCCACTTAGTAACATACCAGATTTTATAAAAAAATACATCTAAAAAATGAACAAACGGTAAAATTTTTCAGAATTGGAAAGATTTTTTGAATTATCTCTTGAATTATCCCATGGAATTATGTAAAATAGGTTTGCTGATAAAATTTTGACAATCGAAGAAGGGACAGGCTGTTGTAATCTGTTGTGATTCTGAGATTATACTGAGATCCCGAAAATTGTCAAAAGAAATAAATAATATTTTAGGAGGAATCTAAAATGGCAGTAAAAGTTGCGATTAATGGTTTTGGCCGTATCGGTCGTCTGGCTTTCAGACAGATGTTT
>CACXDS010000163.1 GCA_902766425.1 uncultured Lachnospiraceae bacterium | reverse complement strand
GACAACAAAAACTCAGCTAAGGCCAACCCATTTTCCGTCATATAAACAGCTTTTTCCAAAGTGGCATCATCCGTTTCTTCCTCCAGCCAGCCGATATTCTTACTAGCCATCTTTCGAATGATCGCATTGGCTAAATCTGAATAATTCTTCTGAGTCTCATCTTCCAACTCCAACGAAACATTTTGATCATACAAAAATGAAGCCAATACATCCCTAATCTGCTTTCTGTCAACCCTATAAGATATTTCCCTTTCAAACTGCTCATATATTAACAGTAAGCATTCCGAATAGATTTCCTGATTACTTCCTCCCGCCAATAGGTTAAAAAAACCGCTTGGAAGAATCTGAAAAATCTTGCGGTTGGTTATCTTTATCATTTCTCATCTCCCCATGGCTGTAGCGTTTCATCACAGTCCTCATAGCTTTCAATGGGACACTATTTGGATTATGTTACAATTATCATATACCACTATTTCGAAAAAGACAACAATTGGCCTGCTTCTTGTGATCTTTTTACCGTACCGAATTCATCATTGTTTTATGCAACTTACCCCCCGCCGTTTTGCAACTCACCGAAGCTCTCTTGAAAATGATTTTTTCTTTGGCATAATGATACCAGACAGACAAGTGACGATCAATGTCGGAAAGGAAAAAACATGGACGCCGCCATCCGTGAGCATGTAGGCATTGTTTTCCAGGGATCCGTCCTTGACCGGAAACTGACGGCGGAAGAAAATCTTATGACCAGGGGATCCTTTTACGGATATACCAAAAAAGAGGTACGGGAGCGCCTTCAGAAATTCTGGAAGTTCTTCGAACTGAACGATACGTTACGAAAAGCTTTCAGGAGGCCAAAGACGCCGGGTAGATGTCAAAAGTGAATATGAAGCTGATCATTACCGTATCACTCTGACCGGCAATCCTGCCGAATTTCTTTATCAGAACCGCGGCGTGATCAAAGATTACGAAGTGCTCAAGGGCACCATGGATGATGTTTTCATGGCACTCACCGGAAAGGAGTTACAACATGCGTAAATTTATCGGACTTACGAAACGGAATCTTTTGGTATGCTACAGATCATCCTCGCCTATTTTACAGCTTCGGCCCTCAGTGCCATCTTCATGACCTCCGTGATCCTGACCGCCGGTCTGATCGTCCTGCAGCTTTTTCATCCCACCTATGTGACTGCGGGAAACATTCTGCTGCTTTTTGGCGCCATGATCCTTGGTGCAATTTCCTCCACGGCCATCTTCATGACCTTCCTGCTGTTTATCAAAAGCTCAGCTGCCAGCGGCACATTTATGGAAATACTGTCAGCTGCCTCCGGAATCACTATTTTGATCCGCCGTTTCCTCCTGACGGACCTGCTTAACCATGTAAATAACGGGATCGGCGGGCTGGATCAGGGACAGTTTGTCGCAGGCATAAAAGAATCCTTCACTTTAGAAAATTCCCTGTTTCAGAAGGTTCTGCCTTTAAATCAGGCATTTCTCTATGTTATAATGGTAACGGTGGCATTCCTCATCGCCATCGCCATCATTTATCCGAAAACCTATAAGCATAAATGATCTCGCAAAATAAGGAGGCACTCCCTTGAAGGTAACCATCCGGAATATACCAGAAAAGGAGCAGGAAGAAGCCCTGCTCCGGATTGTAAAGATGACGCCCGACATAGCGTCCGCCGTCTCACTTTTGGAATTGTCATATCATCTTATTGCTAAGGAGGGATCGACATGGGCGCATTTGAAGGATTAACAGAGTATTTGAAGGAAAGTCTGATTGATTATGCCATGCAGTTCGGATATCACGATTCCAATATTGCAATCCTGGAAGGAGACATAGATCGTCTTCGGCGGGATCACCCGGGAATCTATCAAAATCTGTTAACCTGCAGTCATCATGCGGACAGAAGAACACCGCTCAGCTACGGTCAGGACCTTGTGGCTTCCTGGATTTTTGAGGACTTATTTCTCGCCAATGTAAACAAGGAATTATTGAATATTTCTCTTGCCGGGGCAGACAGGAACAGAATGATACTGCCTGACCAGAGAACCGCTACCAGTACAGATTATATTATTACCTCCAATAGCGGTTATCGGATCGGCATGGAGCTGGTAAATGACTATACGAGCTTTTGGTATCGCAATCATAAGCTGCATCTCCGGGATAATAAATACTTACGGCTCCTAAATGAGCAAAGCCTGCTTCTTGCGATTGCATTGAGTCATGGAATCGCGAAATATACAATTCTTGATTTCAGAGATAATCCTGCGGCAACCTATATTCCTTCCCATAAACCGTATGGCGGAAAGCCCGCTTATGAAATGCCTGTTGACAGAAATCGTCTTTTTGATTTTTCATGGGAGAGTGTCAGCCGGAGTCTCACTCAAGCTGTGCTATAGCATCATCTCTCAGCCCTTCACGACGATGCCGGCTCCCTCTGCCTGACTTCGCACATAGGCCGCTGCCTGACGATAGGTTTCATAATCCGGTAAATGCTCCACAAACAAAGGCGTGTCAGGCCCCAGGTTTTCTACCAGTCTCAGGATTTTGGGGTAATTCAGTGTTCCCTTGCCGGGCATGGTCTCGTGAATGACCGTCGTATACGCCTGCTCCATAAGGGAATCCTTGCCGTGGATGCTCTTAATATACGGACCTAAAAGCATAAAGCAATGCTCGATAAACTCCGAACTCTTGCAATATCTCTCGGGACAGTTGATCATGTTTACAAAATCCAGATGTACCGCAAATGCCGGCCTGTCCACATCCCGGATCAGCTTTAGATATTGCTCCGGCGAATCCGGAAGCATCCAGGGCATGGGTTCGATGGAATAAAAGGTATTCCTTGGCTTTACTGCGTCGATGATCTCCCTCACGCTTTCTACAGCCATGGCATAAAAATCCTCACTGTAATTCTCCGCACAAAAACCATCCCACGCCGTCTCGCTGCGACTTCCAATGATATTCACGCAGCAATTCGCCCCCAGCTCCTCCGCAAGGGCAAGCTGCGCCTTGGCATATTCCATGGCAGACTTGCGCTCATCATCCTTTTTAGAAAGGCAATTCCGCCATACGCCAACCTCTCCGATGAGGAGATCCGCCTCCTTTGCCGCCTTCAGGTATTCCCGCCTCGTCGCTGTATCGCTGCTGCTGTCAATGGGTGAAAGTACTGCGCTGTACCGGAGATCCTTCGCATATTTCACCCATTCCTCCGG
The DNA here is from genome assembly GCA_902766425.1 of uncultured Lachnospiraceae bacterium. Classification (GTDB taxonomy): domain Bacteria; phylum Bacillota; class Clostridia; order Lachnospirales; family Lachnospiraceae; genus Acetatifactor. Next base: position 2,553 of record CACXDS010000163.1, on the reverse strand, counting down.
GTTGTGATAGGGCTTTTCAATTCCGCCGCCAATTCTCATATTGCCCTCCTCAATTAAAAGAAGCTTGCCTATTGCTCCACTTATGGTAAATGACGCTGCTGTTAATATCACTTAATTTCCGGAAGGCGGTGCGCTCCATTACAGCCATAAGCTCATTGTTCATCATGGTAAGCTTATCGCATACGCCCTCGGCTCCGCTTGCCTTTAGGGGAGGCATGATGGCACGGCCGACGCATACCGCATCCGCACCAAGTGCCAGCGCCTTAAAGGCATCCATGCCGGATTCCACACAGCAATCCACGAAAATCGGCATGCGATCGCCTATGACCTCCTTGATCCTCGGAAGGATCATCAGAGGAGGCACTGCCGAGCTCATAATGCCATGATGATGCGACACAATGATACCTGCAGCACCGATCTCCAGACACTTCTGCGCATCCTGCACACTTAATACGCCCTTCACGATAAAGGGAAGATCAATACTTTCCACAAAGCTTCTCATCTCCTCCAGGGACTTCGGCCTCATGGGCAAGCCAACGACATTATCATACTTTCCGTCCCAGGAAAAGGCATGGTCAATATCCATTCCAACGCCAAAGGCGCCTGCCTCCTCCGCTTCCCGGAGCTTTGCAAATACGGTGGCGTTATCCGCATGGGGCTTTACGATCTTGATGACTTTAGCCCCGGTCGCACACATGGCCTGAATCACTTCCTTCTCTCCCATGCCGGAAAAGCAAAGGGCATTCGCCATCCTTGCGCCCTCCGCCATCTTTGCCATGCCATTTTCCGCCGTACCATTTAAATGCGACAGAGCCGCCGTGGCAATGGGCATGGAAAACTCCTGCCCGAAAAGGCGGATGGTTGTGTTTGGAATCTCACTGTCAATATGTCTCATTTCAATCAGCAAGCTGTCAAAATATTCCCTTGTGATCCGGTTTGAATCCTGGTTTTCGCTACCCATGCTTCCCTCCCCTACGGTTGCCCGATCCTGCACATGCCTAACATGCATTCTGATCACGGACTCAAACGCACTCTGCTTCTCTGTCTGCTTTGCAACCTTTTGTTTTACTAATGCATGTTATATTCTAACATGGTGCTCCCAGCCCATGTCAACCTATCTTTTGCACTTAAATCCTTATATTTTGCCCCCAGCATCATTTGAATTGCAGTTTTATCCGGCAAATCTGACCCGGATATGCTCCCTTCCACTTTTATGCAATTTGCCCCATTGCGATACACCGGGCTTCACAGGAACCTTCCTGTCACACTCTCGGTACAATCCCGGATCTCCACCGGCGTTCCGCAGGCTACGATCCGCCCGCCTTCTTCTCCGCCGCCCGGTCCCATGTCGATGATATAATCGGCATTTCGTATCACATCAAGGTCATGCTCGATGACAACGACTGTCGCACCGTTATCAATCAGAGTGTGGAATACATTCAAAAGAGTTATGACATCAAGGGGATGTAGCCCGATCGTCGGCTCGTCAAAAACAAATATCGAATCCGACTGCACCTTTCCCATTTCGCTTGCAAGCTTCAACCGCTGGGCTTCCCCGCCCGAAAGGCTGGGCGTTTCCTCACCCAGAGTCAGATATCCGAGCCCCAGGCTTTTCAAAACGGAAAGCTTTGGCTCGACATTCTTCATATCCCTGCAGAATTCAATCGCGGTATTTACATCCATATCCATTAGCTCCGGAAGGGCCTTTTCCACTCCCGCTTTATTTCTGTGCTTTACCCGATAAGCATCCTTGGAATACCGTGACCCCCTGCACTCCGGGCAGGGGATATCCACATCCGGCAGGAACTGCACATCCAGGCTGATGGCGCCCGTGCCGTCGCAGACGGGGCAACGCAGCTTTCCCGTATTATAAGAAAAATCTCCGGCATTGTAGCCACATGACTTTGCGCTCTTTTCCCTTCCGTAAATCTTTCGAAGTTCATCGTGGACATTGGCATAGGTGGCAACCGTGGACCTAATATTGATTCCGATGGGAGATGCATCGATCAGCTTAACATGCCGTATTCCCTCTGCTTCTATCTCAGATACATGGTTCGGAAGCTTTTCTCCTGCCGTCATGGCGGCAAGTCCCGGAACAAGGCTCTCCAGAACCATGGTGGTCTTTCCTGAGCCCGATACGCCGGTCACTACTGTCAGTTTTCCCTTGGGAATTGTCACATCCAAAGCCTTTACAGTATGTATCGGAGTGGTCAGCATATGGATGCTGCCATTTTCAAACAGGCTGCCCACGCTTTGTTTTCCTGTTAACCTACAGCTTCCTCTCAAAAAAGGCCCTATCATGGAATTGGGATTATCCGCAATCTGCTCAATGGTTCCCTCCGCGATCACTCTGCCTCCGTCCGCTCCTGCATGCGGCCCCATTTCGATCAGCCAGTCGGACTCCTTCAGGATCTGCGTATCGTGATCAACCAATAGGACAGAATTACCATCCGCAATAAGATCGTGCATAACTCCGTTCAGCCCCACAATATTGGCCGGGTGCAGACCAATGGATGGCTCATCAAGAACATAGAGCACGCCCGTTGTGCGGTT
>CACXDS010000162.1 GCA_902766425.1 uncultured Lachnospiraceae bacterium | reverse complement strand
TGTGGGTGACAATGAGCATTGTGGTTCCGTACTTTTGATTGATGGTCTCCAGGAGCACCAGAATATCCCTGGAGGTCTTGGAATCCAGTGCGCCGGTGGGCTCGTCGCAAAGCAGGAGCTTGGGATTCTTTACCAGAGCCCTTGCAATGGCCGTGCGCTGCTGCTGCCCGCCGGAGAGCTGGGAGGGAAACTTCCCCTCGTGCTCCTTTAAGCCCAGCGTATTCAAAAGCTCCTCCAGATCCAGCGGCTCCTTGGTCAGATATCTGCAAACCTCAATGTTTTCCCGCACAGTCAGATTGGGCACCAGATTATAAAACTGAAAGATAAAGCCAAGCTTTTCCCTTCTGTATTCGGAAAGCGCATCCTTTCTCAGATTGGCGATCTCGCAGCCATCCACTTTACAGGAGCCGGAATCTATATCATCCAATCCTCCGATGCAATTTAAGAGAGTGGATTTCCCGGAGCCGGAGGTTCCCTGGATCACACACATCTCTCCCTTCTCCACTCCCGTGGTGATTCCCTTCAGAACCTGATTGTAATTGCCTCCCTCACCGTAGGCTTTTTTTAAGTTTGTGATCTCGATGTACATAGTCTCTTCCTTTCCTGTTATTTCTATCTTTCCTGTTATTTCTATCTTTCCTGTTTTTTCAAAAATCAACTAATTTACTTTTGGTGCCCTTTTGGGGATTTCCCGCCTGCCGTCAAGGCGAACTCCCCTTATCCCCGGCTTCCGCCCAGATAGCCTTCCATCCGCCCCGCAGATAGGCTGCCAGATTACCCACAAAGACCAAGGCTTCCTCTTCCCTGTCTATATGAGTGATGGCATATACAATTCCTTCGATCTGGTCATGGGCAAACCAATTTGGCACATAGGGTGAAATCTCTCTGCCGGGATAGAGCTTTTTCATTCTGGCTGCCATATTCCTGTATTGGACTTCACTTGCCTGTGCAAACCGATCCAACACATCCTCCATGGAGGAACCCTGCGCTTTGGTCAAAAGAAGCAGAGCCTTTTCCCGGTTCTGATAGAGCACATGGATCACATTTCTAATGACCTTCTCATCCTCCGTGTCCTCCAGCTCTCCCTCCAATGCAGCTTGAAAACCGGAATCCTCCATCTCACATTCCAGGGAATAGTGCTGCATCATCATCACATAAATCTCTTCGACCATTTCCTTTACCAGGGAGCTGAACAATTCGTCCTTATCCTTAAAAAAGAAATACAGCGCTCCCGTTGTAACTCCCGCCTCCTTACAGATGCTGCGAAGCGATGCGTTTGTATAACCCTTTTCCATAAATTCCCGAAAGGCCTCTCTCCGGATTTTCAGGATTGTGTCCGTATCTCTCTCCATTTCCACTCCCTTCTGTCGTCCTCCGTATTTCGCGATTCAGAGTCAATCCAGAGTCATATCACTTCACTTTAATATTGATATATCTTTTAATATTGATATATCATTTGAACAATTGTTCACATAACACTGTTATCTTTCGTTTGGAATATTACAACACCAAAACTCTCACTGTCAATGCATTTTCGCCTTGTTGAGAATTATTACCACTTATTGGCAAAATCATATTGGAAGAATAATCTTCTTTTTATTTCCATTTTGTTCCAACATATTTTTACTTGCTTTGTTCATACTATCAACAAGATGATCGAGACAAACTTCTTGAACGGGGTGCTCAGACAAGCATTCCGACGGATCGGGTTTGAGGGATATATTCTGAATGCAGAGAAAATCAGACAATGTAATGTTTGAAGTCAGACAGCGTAGTGTTTGGTGCATGGCAGATGAATCCTCCTTTCGGGAAGTCTGCCGCGCCATCTTGAAAATAGAAACAAATTGTCATATCGGAGGTGAAAAACATGGCAAGCAATTACAACAATTCCAATAAGATGGAAGTTCCTCAGGCTAAGGACGCAATGGACCGTTTCAAGACTGAGGTTGCATCTGAACTCGGCGTTAACCTGAAGAGTGGTTACAATGGAGATCTGACCTCTCGTGAGGCCGGTTCCATCGGCGGTGAGATGGTTCGTCGTATGATCAAGAAGCAGGAAGAGCAGATGAAGTAATTCTGCTTTTCGGATGATCGGGGCTATACGCCCGGATACGCAAAAAGACCTTCGGCAGCTAATTGCCGGAGGTCTCTTTATATGGCCTTATGAAAGCGAGCTTTCAACGGCCTGATTTGGTTTTTACTCTCTCGCAAAGCCCATTCGCAAAATCGCCGCTTCGCGGCTTTGCTTTTGCTCATGGATTTTGCTTCGCAAAATAGTCGTTTGAAATCATGGCCTTATGAAAGCGAGCTTTCAACGGCCTGATTTCAAATGACTGCTTTGCTCGGCTTATTCTCCAAATACTGCTTTGTAGTCTGCCTGAAACTTCGCAATGCCAGCATCGGTCAGAGGATGCTTGGTCATCTGCTCGATCACAGAGTAGGGAACGGTAGCGATATCTGCACCTGCCAGTGCGCAATCGGTAACATGGATGGGATTACGTACGCTTGCAGCAATGATCTCGGTATCAATGCCTGCCACATCAAAGATCTCAGCGATCTCACGGATCAGGTCAACGCCTCTGGTGCTGATGTCATCCAGACGGCCAAGGAAGGGAGATACATAGGTTGCGCCTGCTCTTGCAGCAAGGAGCGCCTGGTTAGCGGAGAAGATCAATGTAACATTGGTCTTAATACCCTCGCTGGTCAGAACCTTACATGCCTTCAAGCCTTCCACGGTCATAGGAATCTTCACAACCATATTGGGATGGATGGCTGCGATCTCACGGCCTTCCTTGATCATCCCCTCTGCGTCAACGGTGGTAGCCTTCACCTCGCCGCTGATGGGTCCGTCAACGATGGAAGCGATCTCGGAGATGACCTCCTTGAAATCTCTCCCCTCCTTAGCGATCAGGGAAGGGTTTGTGGTAACGCCACAGATCACACCCATGTCATTTGCCTTCTTAATGTCCTCTACCTTCGCGGTATCAACGAAAAATTTCATGCCGGTCTCTCTCCTTTTATCTTTTCTTTTTTGATAGCTTCGACAGAGTTCCAATGCCTTTCAGCCCCCCCTGTCCCACTTATTCTAGTATAGGCCGAAGCAAGAGAAAAATCAAGCACTAAATCCCGACGGGGATTG
>CACXDS010000161.1 GCA_902766425.1 uncultured Lachnospiraceae bacterium | reverse complement strand
GAGCTACGTGGAGCAGGCCGGTCAGTCCGCCGGTATTGATCCGGAGTTGCTGATGAAGGTCCTGACGAATCCGGAGATGGCGAAGCTGCTGAAGGCACTGGCGGGGACAATCGAATAAAGATCAATGTGATCATCGTTCAACGCACACGGTTTAATTTCAACGCATCCAACGCGTTGGAAACGTTGGAAATACATTGAAACCGAAGAATGCAGTCTTGTGAATCATCACGGACTGCATTTTCTGATTAAAGAACATCTAAAAAAGTCGCGTGCTCATAACATATAAAACGCCAATATTAGAAATTTCTAAAAAACGTCTAATAGCAAGTGGTGGTTTTCAATGGTTTTGGATGATTTCAGATGTTCTCCAATGATTTCGAAAACATGAAAGAATATTGAGATTACAAGGCTTCAGAGGTCTTCGATGAACTTCAATGAGCTTCCGTACATAACACTCAAGGCTTCTCCTAAGCGAAAGGCCGGCGGTTCGAATCCGCCCAGGAACGCACGACCAGCCGTCATTTTGCTAATGCCGGCTGGCCTTTTTTGTTCAGTTTTGCTAATGATTTCTTAGCTTGAAAAAGGCCCCTGCTAATGAAATTTCGCATTTGCTAATGAAACGCGATTTTGGACCGTTTGCTAATAAAAGAGGAAGGTCAGTTGTAAAGCAGAGAAAAGGTCTGATATCATGTAAAAAATAGGCATTTGCCATTTTATGGCCTTGGAACGCTGAAGCAACAAATCAGAATTTGCCGAGATGAATATTGAGTAAGGACTTCGGGCGATCGGAGTCCTTATTTTTCGCCCATTCGTGAACACTTTGCAAATTATTCATGAAAGCCCTTGACAATAGTTCAATACCGCACTATAAAAGTTCGTAAATGAACCAAAGGAGAGCTTTTATGGATACAAGATCAACGATGAAAAGGTTGAATGAACTGCTGGTCATGGTCGAGTCTTCTTACCTGGCGATAGCCCGTAAACACGACCTTTCCTATAACGCGCTTATGATGCTGCTCATGGTGGAAAGCTACGAAACCCTCACGCAGAAGCAGGTGTGCGATGCGCTGTATCTTCCAAAATCGTCAGTACATACCATGCTGAAAGATCTGATTGACAGAGGCTATCTGTTTTTGACAGAAGGAGGAAACAAAAAAGAAAAGTATATTGTTCCGACAGAAGCGGGAAAGGCATTTATTCAGAAAGTTTCCGGTGAAACGGAAACGATTGAAAACGGCGCTTTGAAATCCATTTCCGAAAGGGATATGTCAAGGTTCCTGAAAACAGCCGAGATCCTTGCAGATCATATGGCAGCAGAGGCCGAGATCATGTATGGAAGGAAGTGATGTATGGAGCTTCAGGTCAGACAAATCAGGAAAAAAGATTTTAACAAGGTAATCGGATTTGCCATTAAGGGAATGAACTTTAATAAGTATATGGAGAGTAAGACTGTACTTGATCTGTACGGGCGCTATTTCTGGTATATGGAACTGGAGCGTGCCACCCAGGTCATTGCGGCTTATTATGGCGACAGACTCGCTGGTGTGCTGCTCGCGGATATGAAAGGCGAGGTAAAACCATACCACTCATTCTGGAGGCGCCTGTATGTCAGGTTTATTGACTTCGTGCAGAAAGTCTTCTTCAAGGAAGGTGTCGGCCCTTATGATGCGGCCAACAAGGAGATGTATGCAGAATTGGAGAAGGAGTGTCAGCTTGACGGAGAGATATGTTTCCTTGCGGCTGATCCTGATATCAAGGTAAAAGGCATAGGCACATTCCTTCTTAAGGAACTGGAGAAAAGAGAAGCCGGGAAGAGAATTTATCTCTACACGGATAACAATTGTACATACCAGTTTTATGAGCACCGTGGATTTGAACGGGCATGTGAGAAGGAAATCTCACTCAATATGGCAGAAATGGGAGAAGTTCCGCTTTCCTGTTATCTGTACAGCAAGGTCTGTGAAAACAAGGAGGCGGCAATATGATATTTGAAAAGAACGAGGTAAATACCGGACGGCAGTTTGAATTCGATGTTGCCAAGACCTTTGCTGTGCTCTTTATGATAGTCGTGCATGTATTTGACCATATGGTAAATCCCGGAAGCGGAATTCTTCTTTGTGTAGTAGAGTTTTTCGGATGTCCTCCTGCCGCTGGAGTATTCATGTTCTCCATGGGACTTGGCATGGTATTTACACGTCACGATGAACCGAGGGAATTTGCCGCTCGCGGTATCAAGCTGCTTATCATGGGATATGTCCTGAATTTCTTCAGGGAGACGATCCTGATTCTGCTTGGAAATATTCTGGGCGTAGAAAACAGCTATGAGGGAGTGTCGCTCTTTTCCTCATTTATGGTGGTGGATATCCTGCAGTTTGCAGGCATAGCATTCCTTCTTGTTGCATTGTTTAAGAAAATGAAGATGAAGCCATGGGTGATTCTGGCGGTATCCCTGCTGCTTAACGCACTGGGAGGTCTTACAACAGGGCTTTTCGATAATGCATCAGAGTATATCCAGTATCCGCTGGGATTGTTTATATATACCAACAGCCAGACTGGTTTTCCGGCTTTCCAGTGGATGGTCTATCCGGCGCTCGGGATCTGCTTTGGGCACCTGCTCCGGCACGTTGCCGATAAGGAAGTATTTTATCGCAGGATGCTGGTATTAAGTGTAGCTTCAGTTGCGTTGATAACTTTGGGATTTTATGCCTATGATATAAATGTTCGGAGCTTCTTCCTGACAGAGGACTATTATATGCAGATATTCCCGACGCTTATCTGGTGCCTTTGTATAGTGGACTTTCCGGGCCAATATATGATAATAACACGTTTGTATTATCAAAATATCATATCTCAAATGCGTTTGATCTACGGAAACTATTAGACTATTACCATTATCTCCTGGAACATATTTATGATGGCTCACTTTCCAATGAGGAGAAGAAGGATGCGGAGAACCTTTCGGCAAAAGATACGATATTTTTTACTCTTGCAGAGCAAGACATCAGGAAGTGGGATGATAAGAACATAACGGGTCTAGTTGTAAAAGATGGTAAAGAGAGAACTATTTATAGATACGCTACAGACGATAGTGCAAAGATAAGCAAAATAGCGCAGATGTTGATGGGGCAAATAGTTAAGGAAGATTGTTTATTGAACGACAATCGAACACCTGCGGTAATCAGCTTAGTTTCCGTCATAATGAAATATTGTTCTACTGATGATTTTTATGACCACCTCGAGGAGGTGACGAATGTCTGTGTTTTGATAGGGATTCCCTGTAAATATGAAAAGATTAATGGTAACAATGATAGGGTATTTCCTTATTTTTTTCCGATCTCCGTCTTGAATTGGCTCAATGATAATCAAATAAATAACATTAAAGATATTACAGAATGCAATTGTCCAGAGTTGGTCAATATACTTGAAGATTACACAATAAAATTGAAGGATGAAAAGGAACATCAAGAAGAAGAGGAAGAAGACGAAAGTTACGCGGAAATAAGAAAACAGGAAGAGAGAGAAAGAATTGAAAAATTAAGACGATCGGGCAGATGGAGCAAATTACAGGAAACAGATAATATTGATGAGTTGGAATTAAGCGTTCGATCATATAATTGCCTGAAGCGTATTGGGGTAGAAACGATACAAGATCTTATTAACAAGACTCCAATCGAATTATTTCACGCAAGGAATATGGGACGGAAATCGTATGAGGAAATTGTATCAACGTTGGCGGCCCTTGGTTATCACTTAAAAGAAGAGTGATTTGTATGTAGATTCCGAAAGCAGAGATGCATGTGTATCTGAAGGGCCGCTCTAATGTAAAATGGGGTAAAAAATTGGCTACCCTTTTCGACTAAAAATTTAGTCAACTAAAGCGAAAATAGAAGGGTAGCCAAAATGCCCCAACTGGGGAAAACCCTTATTTTATGCAATGTCATTAACTTAAGAATCTCCATATGTAGTGAGAAAAATAACTAATATTAGTTGCACTATATAAGGCTTTGTGCTATTCTCT
>CACXDS010000160.1 GCA_902766425.1 uncultured Lachnospiraceae bacterium | reverse complement strand
TCATCGCCGCGAGAGAATTCTTCAAACATTCTGGGGACAAACTCCGCGTCAATGGCCGTCCCGTCATCCAAAACCTCGATGAGCGTTAGTCCTTCTTTCCTCATAAGCCTTAATACTATCTTTTTGCCCGTTTCATTGTATTTATTTGCATTTGAAAGAAGATTTCCGATCACCCTCCCGAAGAGTTTTTCATCAATTCTCTCCATGCATGGCTCCTCCGGAATCTCTATCTCAAATTCCTTCCCAGTCGCCGTGATCTCCTCGTAAAACTCAGCGCAAATCCTCCGTACGGTTTCGCAAACATCGCGCTCCTCCAGATTCAGCTGATAGCTGTCGCTTTCGAGCTTTAGGCTTGTACTCATGTCCTCCGTCAATGCTTTGATCCGCTCAGCCTTCGCGTCAATTGTGCCATAATAATCGGAAATCTTTTCCTGTGCAACCAAGCCCTCCTTCAACGCACCTATGCTACTCTTGATGGAAGCCACGGGATTTTTTATGTCATGAGCCAATTCTAACAGCATCTGGTTCCTGCGCTGTTCCATCCTTCGTTTCTCGTCTTCGCTCTCCTTTAATTTCTTCGCCATTCGGTTAAACTTGTCACAGATCTCTGCAAATTCCTTGTCCACGTTGTCATCCAAAACTATGTCCCGCTCACCCTTACTCATCTCATCCATGCCTTCCGTAAGGTGACGAAGCGGTTTCTCAATATGTCTTTTTAGATAAAAACTGATCGCAAGCACCTCAATGCAAAATAGCGCAAGCAAAGCAAAAAAGATCCAGCTTCCACCGGCCTTGTCCACATCTATCGTAAATTGATACCCAGGAATCTCAGCCGGATAAATGACTAAAAAAATCCTCTGCGGTTCCCCGACACACCGCACGCAGGCCACATACTCTTTCTGCTCACCCAAGTCGTAGGTTCGAAATGTCACACCATACTGATCATAATCCATCATCCCCAACTCGAGGAACTTTGCAAGTTCTTTCAAGGAATACTGATTTCTCTCCTGCTTACGTTCCCCATAAACCTTGATCACGGTACCGTCTTCATTTAACTCCTCAATCCAGCCTCCAATGTTTTTTAAGGCTTCCAGATTCTTTATACTTCCATCCTTCTCCACGATCGCCTTCGGATATATATTTCTTGCGTTCCCATTACCCACAAGCGTCAAAAATAAAACGACCACACCAAGATAAAGCACGACAGACAGCGTAAGGAAAAGCACGTAGCTCTTTACCAGTCTGGAAAAGATGCTCTTTTTTCGTTTTTTTCTCTCTTTCATCACTTTCTATTCCTTCTCAAAACGATATCCCAGCCCTTTGACCGTTTTGATGACCGTTGCGCCCCCGGCCACATTTTGGAGCTTATTTCTAAGGTTACTGATATGTACCATTATGGTGCTGTCATCCGCTATGTAATCATTCTCCCATGCATATTCAAAGATCTGTTGCTTCGTAAATATCCTTCCGGGATGCGTCATCAAAAGCTCCAAAATCCGATACTCCGTCCCCGTGAGTTCAATGGGTTCACCATTTCCGGTGACGGATCTTGCAGATAGATCAAGCTCAATGCCAAATGCCCGGTAGATTCTTCCCCGTTCTTCCTGATAATCATAATTCCGTCGAAGCTGCGCTTTTATTCTGGCTACAACCTCCATGGGATTAAAAGGCTTTGTTATGTAATCATCCGCCCCAAGCTCTAATCCCAGGATCTTGTCATAATCCTCGCTCCTTGCCGTGATCATGATTGCAGGGACGTGACTGGTTTCCCGTATCTTCCGCAGTACGCTAAAACCATCCAGTCCAGGCATCATGACATCCAGAAGTACCATGTGCGGTTTCTCCGTTTTAAACAGATCTACGGCTGCCATTCCGTTATCAGCCTTGATCAGCCGGATCCCCTCTTTGTTCAAAAACAGCTCAAGGGAATCCAAAATTTCCATTTCGTCATCTGCGCCCAACACAACATATTCCATGTATTTACCTCACGTAATCTGCAAGCACTTCTGCCAAAGGCCGTTCAAAATCATCAGGCAAAAGCGCATCTCTGTTCTGTATCGCCATGATATATTCTAGCGCAATTCCTCGAAAATCACAATACATTCTCCAACCTGATCATTTCTTCCATTATATCGCTCCTCCTTACATTCATTTCTCTTTAGAAGATCAGAAAAGCTGCGCATACACCTGAGAAAATGTTAGCGATCATATGAATGATCCAGCTCGGAAGGATG
>CACXDS010000159.1 GCA_902766425.1 uncultured Lachnospiraceae bacterium | reverse complement strand
GGATGGCAGCGTAACCGGCAATCGGGCTGAGGCCTCTGCAAAATCGGGAGAAAATGCGGCAAAAGGTTCGATAGGGCTTGCAGGTCTGCCGAAAATCCCGGACTGCGATGATCCGGAGGTCTTGATGCAGGAGATTGCTGATAAGCTTTCCAAGCTGGTGCCCACCAGGATCGGCTCGGACGGCCGGATCATGGAGTGGCTGGAGGAGTATGAGGAGGAAGAGCCGGGACATCGGCATGTTTCACAGCTGTATGGGCTGTATCCTTCGGATCAGATCACTATGGATGGCACTCCGGAGCTGGCAGCGGCCGCCAGAAAGACCCTGGAGGCAAGGCTTAAGAGCGGGGGCGGTCATACCGGATGGAGCCGGGCCTGGATCATGAACCATTACGCAAAGCTCTGGGATGGGGAAGAGGCTCATGGCAATATTTTGAAAATGTTGGCGCAATCCACTTATCCCAATCTTTTTGACAAGCATCCGCCCTTCCAGATCGATGGCAATTTCGGAGCAACTGCGGCCATCGCCCAAATGCTGGTGCAGTCCAGCCCGGGAAGAGTGATTCTGCTGCCCGCCCTGCCAAAGGCATGGAAGGACGGCTCCGTAAAGGGACTCTGCATCGCGGGAAAGGGGGAAGTCGACATGGCCTGGAAGAATGGCCAACTGGTTTCCTGCGAGATCAGGGCGAAGGATCATCCCCTGGAAGCGGAGGTCAGATATGGAGAAACTTGTCGGAAGATAGTGGTTTCCAAAGGAGAAAAATGGTCATTTTGACGATGGAATAAGAGGATTTGGCAAGATGTGCAGAAAAAATAGCACAATATAGGGAGCGTTTAAAACGATTTTTTTGTAAAATGAGCAAAGGGGTGCAAAAAAAGAACATAAACTAGAAATCGTTTTTTGGCATTCGGGAGGAATGTTCATGTTTTATCGTTCGAAGAAAAGAATAGCAGTAGCATATCTGGCTGCGGGGATGTTTGTCTCCGCGGCCTTATCAGGTTGTACGGAAAGTACTTCGGAGGGGGAGCATAAGGTCATTGTGGAGCAGGAGGCGCCGGAGGTGGATTACAGTCTGGTGGCGGTGACACGGAATGACTTTATCAGCAGCAGAAGTGTCCGCTGTGTCTATTCCCAGTTTAATATGCTGGATCAGGCGTTTGCAGTCAGCGGGAAGCTGGTATCCAAGGTCTATGTGAAGGACGGGGAGACAGTGGAAAAGGGAACTCTTCTGGCGGAGCTTTCCGGGGGCAGCAGGGAGGACGAGATCGAACGCTTGGAGTATCAGATCAAGCGCAATCAGATGCTGCTGGAGCAGGTGGATGAAACGGAGAATAATGAGATCTCCAGAAGGTGGCTGAATAAGATCTATCACAGGGGCTTTGACCAGACGGAGGATATTCCGAATTTGCAGAAGGATAATGAATATAAGCGTGAGGATTACCGCGACGCCATTGCACTGGATCAGCAGCAGCTGGACCAGATCAGACAGGATGTGCGCCAGAGCAAGCTGGTAGCGGGGATCAGCGGGACGGTCTCCATTTTGAAGGATCACTTAGAGGGCTCAACCTCCGTGCGGGATGAGGCTGTGATCCGGATCATGGACAATTCCGAGCGCTTTTTTGCTGTGACAGACATGTCCTATCGCCCCTTTGTCAGGGAAGGAGAGATTCTTTCCATGTCCGTGGTCACCGGGCCGGGCAAGGGGAATTATGAGGTGGAACCGTACAAAATGGATACATGGACGGATCAGATGTTTTTCTCCATAGTGGATGGGGATGACAGTGTTTCCTTCGAGTCCGGGGATACGGGAAACATCACCTTCATCCTGGACAGCAGGATGCAGGTTCTGACCCTGCCGCAGCAGGCGGTTCACGGGGCGGACGGCAGCTGGTATGTCTATGTGGTAAATGAGAATGGCGGACGGGACATTAAGTGGGTGGAGGTCGGCCTGCAGGGAAATAATATGGCAGAGATCGTAAGCGGCTTGGAAGAAGGGGAGAAGGTTATTCTGAAATGAGAAAAAAGAGTATGACATTATTGCTCATAGGGAGCCTGATCCTGTCCCTTGCGGGATGCGGCCGGACAGAGAGCGAAGTACCTAAGACATCTGAACAGGTCGAACTGATCGAACCGGTAAATGCGCAGGTCGCCTATGAGGTGGCGGCGCGCAGGAATATGTATGACGCAGCGGTTTACCCGGCCAGTGTGATCCCGTATATCGAGGAGTACAGCGCCTCCAGCGGGTTTGCCTTCGGAGCCTATGGTGCGTTCCTTGGCGAGACGGTGAAGAAGGGGCGTGTCCTCCTCTCCTCCGATACCACAAATGTGGATGAGCAGATCAAGGCGAAGAAGGAAGAGATCGCCGATATGGAAAAGGCTTATGCCGAATATGTGGAGAAGCAGACAAAGGAATTGGAGCACCTTCGCAGCAATGAACCCGAGTTGAAGAGAATCCTGGATGAGGCAAAGGAGCCGGAGGAGTTTTTGCCGCCGGAGACGGAGGGCGGGGATCCGGTGCCCAATCCTTACTATCCGGTCTGGAAGAGTCAGATCGAATCGGTGGAGGGCGATTATCGGATCACCAAACACAGTGCGGATATCATTGAGACGGAGCTGAAGCAGCGCAAGGAGCTGTATGAACTGGATCATCAGCATCAGGAATACTTGCTGAAAACTCTCCAGAAAAACCGTTCTACGGCTACGGTAAGCTCTAAGCTTGACGGAACGGTGGTGGCGGTGGCGAGCTTTGGATCCGGGGATTATGTGGTTCCGGATCGGCCCGTGGCAGCTGTGGCGGATATGTCGAAGAAATTCTTAAAGTGTGAGTATATAAACAATACTACGATTAAAAAGGCAAAGGATGTCTATGCCCTTATAGACGGGAGACGCGTGGAGGTGGAGCATGTGCCACTTTCCGCTGATGAATATAACAGTGCTTCGGCAAACGGGGGGAAGGCATATTCCACCTTTAAGCTGCCTGCTGATGCGGATAATGTGAAGGTGGGAGATTACGCCGTCATCGTGGTCATGTCCAATCTTAGGGAGAATGTGATCTCTATTTCAAAATCTGCCGTACATAAGGATGAGTCCGGTAATTTTGTTTATGTG
>CACXDS010000158.1 GCA_902766425.1 uncultured Lachnospiraceae bacterium | reverse complement strand
TGGCGGGCTATTCCAAGGAAATGGAACAGTTTCTGACAGCCAACTCCGGTCTGAAGAGTCGTTTCCCCAATGTGATCCATTTTCCGGATTATACCGGAGAGGAGTTGCTGCAGATTTCGAAATCCATAGCAAGGTCCAAGGGTTATACCATTGACGAGGGGGCGGATCCCTCCCTGCAGGCATACTTCAATGCGGTGCAGGCTGTGCGGGCAGCGGATGCCGGTAACGGAAGACTGGCGAGAAACAAGATTGAGGAGGCCATTCTGAATCAGTCCAGACGCCTGGTGGCGGAGCCGGAGGCGGAGCTTTCCGTGCTGCTCTCCAAGGATTTTGAATTGGATGATGTGATGAGTGATCAGAAGTAAGCGGAGACAGGGAGAGGTACGGATGAAAAAGAAATTGAGGATTTCCTTTAATTCAAAGGTGGTTCTGATCTTCGTATTCCTTTGTATGGTTGCGACGATCCTTGGGATGGCCACGGGGAATTTTACAACGGAGCTCTTGTTTATGACCTACCATTCCTCCCTGCTGAACCCCTTGACTTATCTGCGGTTTTTTACGCATGTTCTGGGGCATTCCGGGTGGGAGCATTTTATCGGAAACGCTTCTTATCTGCTGCTTTTGGGCCCTATGCTGGAGGAGAAGTACGGTTCTAAGACTCTGGTGGAGATCATTTTGATCACGGGCTTTGTCACCGGAGTGCTGATGTATATCTTCTTTCCGATGACGGCTCTCTGCGGGGCCAGCGGAGTGGTGTTTGCCTTTATCATATTGGCTTCCTTCACGGGCTTTAGGGAGGGAGAAATTCCTCTGACCTTTATCCTTATTACAATCATCTATATCGGGCAACAGGTGGTACAGGGCCTGACGATGAATGACAATATCTCGCAGATGGGGCATATCATCGGCGGGATCGTAGGCGCTATTGTGGGCTACGCACTGAATAAGAAGAGTAAGAGATCCTATAAGAGCTATTGAGCCTGAACCCTAAAATAAATTATAAAATCATTGAAAAGAATCAAAATACGCTATAAATCTCAAAGACATAAAATATTAAATTAAAATCAAAAAGCATCTTGTAAGTTTAGCAATTCTGTAGTATTATGAAATGTTGCATGATGTCATTGCACCCTGCATGGATGAGTGAAATGGAGGAAACAGACATGGAACATGGAATGATGCAGAGAGAAATTCGTCCCTATTTTGATTTAGTGGCCAGCGGAAGAAAAATGCGTTCGATCCGCCGGTCACGCAATATTTCGGTAGAACAGGTACGCCGGTACATGGGTTTTGAGTCCGTTCAGTCAATCTACAAGTGGGAGCGCGGCGAGTGCCTCCCGCAGGCGGATACCTTGATCGCCCTGAGCCTTTTGTACCAAGTAAATCCCATAGAATTATTGGAGGAGGACGCGAAAGCGTCCTCTTCTCAGTTCCCGGGGAAGCTGGGAAGCCTTATACATCGATGCAGGAAGCTTCAGTTTATGGGACGAGCTGCATATGTGCACTGTGTTCTGCGATTACAGGCGAATGGCGATTACTTTAAAAAACACTTGTGGAAGTCAGCATTTTGAGAGATAATGGTAGGGTAAAGCGTCCTTGGGGCGCAGAGTGGGAGGATAAAGCATGTTTTCAAAAAAGCGGCACCCGATCATCTGCCTGTTGGAGATCCCGGTGGAAATCTTTGTGTATGCTATTGTGGTGGGACTGGGAGTGCGGCTGGATCAGCTGATCTTCAGCAATCAGGGCGCGGAAGGCGCCATGGGGCATGGATTCCCCATCTTTACGGTGATCGTATTTGTGGTGGCTTCCCTGGGATTGATGGTGGCGATCATTGTATCCATTGTCAATTTCATCAGGTATTCCATTCAGAAGAGACAGAAAAAGAAGCGGCAGGAGAACGCGTTGCAGATAGATAGAGAAGCGGAAGCATGAGGAGGACTGTATGATTCGGATTTCATTGTGCATGATCGTGAAAAATGAGGAAAAGGTTTTGGCGAGATGCCTTGATTCCGTCAAGGATCTGATGGATGAGATCATTATTGTGGATACGGGTTCTACGGACCGAACCAAGGAGATTGCCCGAAAATATACGGATCGGATCTATGATTTTGAGTGGATCCAGGATTTCAGCGCGGCACGTAATTTTGCCTTTTCTCTGGCAAAAATGGAATATATCTATTCTGCAGATGCGGATGAGGTGCTGGATTCGGAGAATCACAGGAGATTTAAGTATTTAAAGGAATGCCTTTTGCCTGAGATCGAGATCGTGCAGATGAAGTATGGAAATCAGCTGCAGCATGGCACAGTTTATAATTTTGACGAGGAGTACCGCCCCAAGCTTTTTAAGAGACAGAGGGAATTTGTGTGGGAGGGCTCCGTCCATGAGATGGTCAGGCTGGAGCCTGTGATCTACGACAGCGATATCGTGATCACTCATATGCCGGAGAAGCCTCATGGAGACAGGGATCTGGAGAATTTCCGCAATCAGGTGCGCAAGGGAGTCCATTTGGGAAAGAGGCTTCATAATATGTACGCCAGAGAATTATACATGGTGGGAACGGATTCGGATCTGGAGGAGGCAATGGCATTTTTCATGGATTCCGCCGCCGATCCCAGAAGGGATGCGGATGAGCTCACGGAGGCCTGTTGCATTGTGGCACGGGCGGCCAGATTGATGGACGAGCCTGTGATCTTTTTCAAGTATGTCTCAAAGGTGATCGCCAGGGAGGGATGCTCCGAGATCTGTTGCGAGCTGGGCCATTTTTATGAAGACGCAGGAGATCTGGAGGAAGCAGCGATCTGGTACTATAATGCGGCCTATGAGACCCAGCCTGTCCTCAGCATTGCGACGGGGGGAAAGGAACCCTTGGAGGGGCTGGTGAGATGCTACGAGACTCTGGGAAGGGATGAGGAGATGGCCAAATATATGGAGGAGCTGAGTCGGCTGGAACAATAAGCCGGAAGGAGCGACAAAGAATATCGAATCAGAGGGATCAGACAAAAGGAACCGGATAAAAGGAATCAGATAAAAGGAACCGAACAAGAGGAAGCAGATAAGACAACACAGAAAGGATAACAGATTGATATGGGAAAATGGGAAGAAAATGTCCGCAGATGCGTCCCTTATGTGGCGGGGGAGCAACCGGACAGAAAGAATATGATCAAATTAAATACAAATGAGTGCCCTTATCCGCCTGCTCCGGGGGTGGAACGGGCGAGGAGGGAGATGGATACGGATTCCTTCCGGCTTTATCCCAATCCGGATGTAAAACCGCTGGTGGAGGCCCTGGCGGAGTATTATCATGTAAAACCGTCCCAGGTATTTGTGGGAGTGGGGTCGGATGATGTGATCTCCATGGCCTTCATGACCTTCTTTAACGGGACTAAGCCAATCCTGTTCCCGGATGTCACCTATTCCTTTTACGATGTGTGGGCGGATGTATATCGGATCCCATATCGGACGGTGCCACTGGATGAAAATTGGAGGATCCGCCCCGAGGATTATCGGCAGGAGAACGGGGGGATCATTTTCCCCAATCCCAATGCGCCCACAGGTGTGTATGAGCCATTGGATAAGGTGGAGGAGATCATTCGTTCCAATCCCGATGTGGTAGTGATGGTGGATGAAGCATATATTGATTTTGGAGGAGAGAGCGCTTTGCCTCTGCTGGAGAAATATGAGAATCTCTTGGTGGTGCAGACCTTTTCCAAGTCCAGAGCTATGGCAGGCATGAGGATCGGATATTGTATCGGGAACGAAAAGCTCATCGGGTATCTGAACGATGTGAGATTTTCCGTCAATTCCTATACCATGAATCGTCCCGCCCAGATCCTGGGCGTGGAGGCGGTGAAGGATGACGCCTATTTTAAGGCCACCACTGCCAAGATCATTGCCACCAGAGAGAGGGTAAAGGGGGAACTCAAAAAGCTGGGCTTTACCTTCCCGGATTCCAAGGCCAATTTCATCTTTGCCTCCCACGCGGCAAAGCCGGCCAAGGAGATCTTTCAGGCGCTGCGGAATGCGGATATCTTTGTGCGGTACTGGGATAAACCAAGGATAAACAACAGCCTGCGGATCACTGTCGGAACGGATGAAGAGATGGATAAGCTGATAGAGTTCCTGAAGAATTATCTTGCAGAATAAAGAAATAAATAGATTGGAGAATACTATGTCTGTGACCTTGCAATATCTCATTATTTTTTTCATTTCCATGGTGCCGTTGATCGAACTGAGAGGAGCGGTGCCGATTGCCTTTTTGAAATTCGGACTTCCGGTGCTTCCGACCTATCTGGTATGTATTCTGGGAAATATGCTGCCGGTGCCGGTCATCTTTTTCTTTGCGAGAAAGGTGCTGGAGTGGGGCAAGGATAAGCCTGTGATCGGAAAGTTTTTTACCTTTTGTCTCGAAAAGGGGCACAAGGGAGGCGTAAAGCTTCAGGAGAAGGCGGGGCAGGGACTGTATTTTGCACTGTTCCTCTTTGTGGGAATCCCTGTGCCGGGCACCGGGGCATGGACAGGAACGCTGGCAGCCAGTCTTCTGGATATGGATTTTAAAAAGAGCGTTCTGGCTGTCATTGCCGGCGTGGTACTGGCCGGCGTGATCATGGGTCTGGGAAGCGCAGGACTTTTGGGGGCATTCAATGTTTTTTCATAGGATCGTGTAAGGAGGCAGGGGCGAAAGGTGTCGGAGAGTTATTCGGACTTTGCGGAGGTATATGATGAATTAATGGATTCCACCCCCTATGAGGAGTGGAAGGATAGGATTGTCCGCCTGATCCGGGAGTACGGAGTATCAAAGGCTGTGCGGGATCCGGGAGAGGGCAGAGGATCAGGGACAGAGCAGGCTTCGGGAGAAACCGGATTGTCAGGGACAGAGCAGGATCACAGAGAAGAAAATCGGATTTCAGAAGGCATAGCCACGCCGGATAGAGAGGCGCTCAGGGAAGAGCTGTCGGGGGAAGAGGACAAGCCGGTGGAGTATTTTGAGGCCTCGGATCGGGAGATTCTGGAGCAGGCGGCACTGGCTTCGGAGCGGGATCTGGTGATGGATCTGGGGTGCGGAACCGGGACGCTGACAGAGCTGCTCTATCAGGCGGGCTATGACATGGTCGGCGTGGATCTGTCGGACGCCATGCTTGCTAAGGCAGTGGAAAAGCGGGAAAAGAGCGGTTCGGAGATCCTGTATCTGCAGCAGGATATGCGGGAGCTTTCTCTTTACAGCACGGTGGGAACGGTGGTCAGTGTCTGTGACAGCTTAAATTATATTCTGGAGGAGGACGAGCTGGTTAAGGTCTTTTCTCTGGTGAATAATTATCTCTTCCCGGGAGGAATTTTTATTTTTGATTTTAATACGGACTACAAGTACCGGGAAGTGATCGGGGACAGTACCATCGCAGAGAACAGAGAGGATTGCAGCTTTATCTGGGAGAACGCCTACGATCCGGAGGGAAGGATCAATGAATACGATCTGACGCTCTTTCTGCGCCGGGAAGAGGGGCTCTTTGAGAAGGTGACGGAGACCCATCTTCAGAGGGGCTATGAGCCGGA
>CACXDS010000157.1 GCA_902766425.1 uncultured Lachnospiraceae bacterium | reverse complement strand
TAATCCTTATCCTCATAAAAGACTTATTGCAAAATAGCCAATCATGTTTACCACGTCTCACGACATATTATACTTCTTTTTTAATGGAGAAGTCTATATTTATTCCAAAAGGTTGAAGGAATGCTATCTTATCACATTTCTGATTCTCAAATCCCCTCTGTCCAGAAGCAAAAAATGTGCCTTCTTGGAAACGGAAATGCTTCCATAATCATGATCAATACCGATGGACCTGCAGGGATTTATCGTGGCGGCTTTGACAGCACTTTCCAAGGGAATCCCCATATCCACCGCATTCAGCATGCACCTATAGAGAGGAGTCACACTCCCGGCTATGGTGCCGTCATCCAGCTCGGCTCGGTTTCCACGGACATGCACCCTCTGTCCGCCAAGCTCATATTCTCCCTCCGGCTTACCCGTTGCCTCCATACTGTCGCTGATCAAAAGCATGCGTTCATCACCAAAGAGCCTAAAGGCCGCACGGACAGCGCTGGGAGATACATGCACCCCGTCGCAGATCAGCTCGGCATAGCATCCCTTGTCAAATGCTGCTCCGATCACACCCGGCTCTCTGTGTGTGAAGGGTGACATGGCGTTGTACATATGGGTGATATGATCGGCGCCTGCTTCGATTGCTCTGATCGCTGTATCGTAATCACACTTTGTGTGTCCGAGAGAAAATCGGAATTCCTTCCCGCACTCGCTGATACATTCTATGGCCCTTTCCATTTCGGGCGCTACTGTCACAAGCTTTATAAGGCCCCCTGCGGCAGTCTGCCAGCGGTGAAGCTTTTCCGGGGACGGTGTTTGAATATATTCCTCCTTCTGCGCCCCTTTCCTGGCAGGGCTGATAAACGGGCCCTCCAGGTGAACGCCCACGATCTCCGCCCTCTCCCCCACCGTCTGCACTTTTGTGTATTTCGCGCAGGAGCGGAGAATTTCGGTAAGCCTTTCATCGGGTAGCGTCATGGTTGCGGGGCAGATACTTGTCACCCCCTGAGAAAACTCATATTCAGTGATTGCGTCAAGTGCCTCCGCCGTGCCCTCGCAGAAATCGTGTCCGGTGCAGCCGTGAAAATGGATATCCGTCAGTCCCGGCAGCACATAACAGCCAGAGGCATCGATCACCTCCCCTGCATATTTGGCATGTTTCTCACTCCTATGATCTGCGGAAGCGGGGGAACCTTTCAGCATTGCCTCCGCCGGCAGCAGCATAGAGATCCTGTCACCGTCGGTAAGGATCGTCATCGGTTCAAATTTTCCCTGCTCTGTGAATACAAGCCCGTTTTTTATCAGCATGACTCTCTCCCCTCCGAAAAAAAGCAGTCCGGCCTTCTCCGGACTGCTGATTCCTTGCCATTTAAGTTTAAACCCGGGCCATTTCTTCTATCTCGTAGTTCTTCTGATCCATCCTCTTCTCAAATTCCTGTACCGGAAGAGGTCTGTCAAAATAGAAGCCCTGAGCAAGATCGCAGTGATTCTCTCTCAGAATACTAACCTGCTGCATTGTCTCCACGCCTTCCGCAA
Source organism: uncultured Lachnospiraceae bacterium (assembly GCA_902766425.1). Classification (GTDB taxonomy): domain Bacteria; phylum Bacillota; class Clostridia; order Lachnospirales; family Lachnospiraceae; genus Acetatifactor. Next base: position 8,173 of record CACXDS010000157.1, on the reverse strand, counting down.
TACAATCCAACCCCAATTGCCTGATCAGCGTGACAACATTTCTGAACATGATATACGGAACACTGCTTTCGTCAGTCTCTCCCTCCGGCAGAAAGCTCTTGTCAATTTTGATCACATTCCAGGGGATGTCCTTAAGGAGATTCAGAGAGGATAAACCCACTCCAAAATCATCCACCGCCGTATAAAAGCCTGAGCCATGCAACTCGGACACAATCTCCCTCAGATCATAAAACTCCACATCCGAGGTGGTCTCTGTCAATTCGATCTCAATATACTCATGCGGCACCTGATAGCGGTCAACGATCTCCTTTATGATACCGGCTAATTTGGCATTCATCACATTCTTTCTGGAAAAATTCACTGAGATGCGGACAACTCTTCTTCCCTCATCCAGCCACCGCCGGATATCCCTACAGACCATTTCCAGCATATAGAGATCCAATCGGCAAATGTCATTTGTCTCTTCCAAGGTTGGGATAAAATCCCCCGGAAAAACCATCCTTCCTTCGTGAAACCATCTGCAGAGCGCCTCAGCCCCTTCCAGCTCACCCGAAAATACATTCACCTTGGGCTGATAATACGCCCGGAACTCCTCAGCGGCCAAAGCATCCGGAAAGAGCTGCTGCACCCGCATACTTCTGGCCTTCCGCGATACAATGGAATCATCAAAAAAGACAATTTTATCCTTTCCTCCACCCCGTGCATAATTATAGGCGCTGATGACTCGGCCAAGCACATCACCGGAGGATGTGATCTCATAATCCTCGGAAATCACAAATACCCCGGCACTGGACTGCAGATTTACATAGCTTCTATCTCCGACAGCAATCTTTGCCCCGGCCAGATAATCCAACACCTTCTCAAGGCTATTACTCTCACAGAATCCAACAAAATTATCCCCGCCAAGTCTGGCAACAAACCCATCCTGACCACAAAGACTCTTTATTGTGGAGTAATGCTCCTTGATGATGGCATCCCCCACCTCTCTTCCGAACTCATGATTGATCAGTGCAAAGTGACGCAGGTTATACCGAAATGCTGCTTTCCCGTATACCTTCCCGTTACTTATCATCCGCACGAGATAATTGTTCAGACTTCTGAGGTTGGGATAACCCGCTTCATCAAAATAGGCCAGCTCCTCAACAAGATCCCCCAGACGGTTCCTGCTGACAAAGCTCAGGGTTGTCCTCATGACGAGCTCAACCTTCCATTTTTCTTCTTCCGTGAGCGGCTCCTCATCAGGCGACATATATACCGTCATGGATACTATGGACATCACGCTGGTGACCACCCTGATAAAACTGACAACCTCGCCTTCTCTGCCCGTATCATAATGACAAAGGGTTTCTCCGCCGCCCTCCTTTTCCTCCTGAGGATTGCGGTAAACCCGGGTCACCCCCTTTGACAGACGAAACAATGCAGCAATATCGCACAATAACTGCCCTATCCTCTGCGCATCGATCTTCCCGAAATCAGTCATTGCGGAGACCAGCTGAACATAAAGGGTATAAAACTGCATGTCATCCTTACTATTGCTTGTCCGGGAAATAGGTGCTGTCGGCTCCATCTTCTTATCATTCATGGCAAGTCCCCCCTGACTTTTCTGGCTCACGACTCCTCTTTAAAGTGGCGAAAATCGGGCCCCTCCTTCTGCTGGGCGGCGCGGGCCCCTCCTTATGCTAATTATACCAAGTACAGAGAGACTCTGTCAATTGACAAATGACCTCCGGGCAACTTCTTGTAAATCAAATAAAAGTGCCGAAACCCTTTCGTTTCGACACTCTTCATGATTTTAATGAGGCATGGGGGATTCGAACCCCCGACAACTTGATTAAAAGTCAAGTGCTCTACCGACTGAGCTAATACCCCATGGATAGCAGGGCTAGCTGGATTCGAACCAGCGAATGCAGCAGTCAAAGTGCTGTGCCTTACCGCTTGGCGATAGCCCTATGTTATGCAGGCAGCAAGCGCGCCCTCAAAGACACATCATGCAAACAAAAAAGGTGGGTAAAGGGATTCGAACCCTTGGCCTCCAGAGCCACAATCTGGCGCGCTAACCAACTGCGCTATACCCACCATGTTGATCTTACTATTCATATGTAATTTGTATCAACAGCCGGATCGTTCCTGTCACAGCACTCACAATCCAGTCAATGTGCCCGAAGGGATTCGAACCCCCGACCCACGGCTTAGAAGGCCGTTGCTCTATCCAGCTGAGCTACGGACACACAACACCCTGTCAGTCCTCAAACCGACAAGGCATATTGTATCGTAAATATTTACATTTGTCAACTATATTTCATGATTTTTTTGCGGCGAGTTCCTCTTCTTTTTGAATCAGCGCTTCAAACTGCTCTGCCGGAAGCGGTCTGGAGAAGTAGTACCCCTGTATGATCTGACAACCCATATCCTTTAACAGCTCAAGCTGTGCCTTCTCCTCTACGCCCTCTGCCACAACGGGGACATCAAGGAATCTGGAGATATCCATTACCAGTTCGCACAGCTTCAGGCTCTTTTCGTCCTTAAGCATGTTGCTTACAAATTTCATGTCCATTTTCAGCACATCTATCGGTATGGTTGTGAGCATGTTCAATGAAGAATACCCGGAACCAAAATCATCCATCTCAATGCGAAAGCCCTTATCCCTTAAATTATGAATCACTTCGATAAGCCGCACAGCATTGTCCGAATATGCGCTTTCCGTTATTTCCAGCAAAAGCTCATTGGACGAGAGACCATTTTGATTCAATAAGCCGGTCAGTCTGTCCTCCAGCTCGGGATCAAAAATATCAATCCTTGATACATTCACGGAAACCGGCAGTGCAAATCCGAATTTCTTTTTCCACTGCGCTATCTGTGCCGCAGTCTCCGCCCAGACGAAACGGTCAAGCTTCTGCACAAGGCCATTCCCCTCAAACAAGGGTATAAAGTCCCCGGGGCTTATCATTCCCAGCTCCGGATGCTTCCACCTGATCAGTGCTTCAGCGCTTCTCAGAACCGGTCTGTCCCCTTCTATCCCATACTTAGGCTGGTAGAAAACAATAAAATCCCGGTTGGCTATGGAGCTGTCTATATCGCGAATCAGTTTTTCATGATACAACTGCCTGTCATGAATGGCGCTGTCATAGTAGGCCGTCTGTCTCGTATAATCCCCTCGCAGTCCGTCACATGCGAGCTTTGCATGATCGAACCACTGCTCCGGAGGCTCTTCTTTGTCCACATTTTGGTTGATCCCTATGCGCAGTCTGATCTTGGCGCTCTCGAAGGACACTGCCGCCATCTCCTTCAGTATCCGCTCTGCAAGTCCTCGATAATCTGCTGTGCAAGAATGATAGATATAAAAGGTGTCAGCAGAACAATGACATGCTATCCCATAACCGTTGCTCAGCTCTGCCAGGATCACCGAAGCGATTTTTTTTAAGATCCGGTCTCCTTCCCCGCGCCCGTATATCTCATTGATCAAATGAAAATGCTCTATATCCATTACGATGGCATCCATCTGAGCATCCTGATATCTCTCAAGCTGTCTGATATATTCAAAAAAGAAATCTCTTGTGTACAATCCGGTGAGTGGATCTGTTTCCGCAGAATCGATCAGCTTCTTCTTCTCATAAAGCTCAATGATCCTCTCACACCTTGCCAGTATCACCTCGGGCATACTGTAGGGCTTCTTTATAAAATCATCCGCACCACCCCGTATGCTCGAGACCTCGGCCGCATCGTCCTGCGTCATAACGATCACGGGTATACGGGACAGCTCATCGTTGGATCTGCATATCTTCAGCACCTCTTCACCGCTCATGACAGGCATCATAAGGTCAAGCAAGATCAATGAGACAGAATCGGCTTCCTTCTGCAACAGTTCAATAGCCTGCTGTCCGTTTTCGGCATAGACAACCTCATATTCCGTCATTAAGATGTTGCCGAGTATCTCTCTGTTGATCCTCTCATCTTCAACGATCAAGACCCTTCTTTTTGCCCCGACACTCTTCAGTATATTCTTCATCCTTTGTTCCTTTCCGTTTCTTCTCTAAGTCCTATCAGCTCTTCAAGACAGCCATACAGCCTTTCCGGTTCCACCGGTTTGGACAGATGCGCATTCATTCCCACCTGAAGAGATCTCTGTACATCCTCATCAAAAGCATTGGCTGTCATTGCTATGATCGGAATAGTCTTAGCATCATTTCTCTCAAGAGCTCTGATCGCTGCCGTTGCTTCCAGTCCGTCCATCTCAGGCATCTTCCAGTCAAGCAGAACAAGTCCGTAACGCTCCTGCTTTGCCCTGCTCGCTTCTTCCGCGGTCTCTAACGCATCCGAAAGGGCCTGATTTCTGGCAAGGGACTCTCTCATCTCCGAATCGATATCAGTAAAGCCTGCCCCCACAGCATGAACTATGTGATCGCTTCTCTCATCAGGCTTTCTCACCCCGGCCATGCGGAGCATTTCATAGCTCTCCTCGCCGCCCCTTTTGACAAGATACCTGAGCGTAATGATCAGATTATCCTTAAGCCCCTCCCGGATGGATTCCGGGTCAGTGAACTTAATAAATGCTTCACGGTATTCCTCCATTACAAATCTTTCTGCATAGCTTTTGATCTTCTCCGCATAATCGAAGCTTTCACCGATGCCCGTCATCCCATCATCCGAAACATGATCGTTCCTGTAGCAGACTCCCTAATTATTGTCCAGATCGATATAATAAACGCTTCTGTAATCGGACGCCAGCGCAGTTATCATACTGTCCTGCTGATGGCGTGTCTGCTCCTGCTCAAGAAGCTCGTCCTGAAGTGCGATCCTCTCCTCCAGCTCCTGCTGCAGAACCTCCGCCGTCTCTCTCCGAAATCAGTTTTACAGTCTTTCTCGTCTGAAGCACAAGATATACCGTTATTGTCAGTAATACCAGAGCGATGACCAGCGACAATACAAGATTTCCATAAAGCAGGCCACAAGAGTGTTTCCGCTAAGCTCCAGATGATCCACTGGAGCTGCGATGATGATCTTTTTGTCACCGTCTCCGGAATCCTTCACGGAAACATTCGGACCTGAAATAGAATGATAGTCAAAATCATAAAGCTCAATATCCGTCCTTGTCCCCCTGGAGGTATAAATGATCCCTGCCGTATCGACAAAAGCAAATTTTTCCAGACCATAAAGCTGTATCATTCTTTTTTGATATTCCTGCAGGCTCTCTACGGAGGAAAGATCACCTTTTTCCAGCAAGCCCACAGCCACATCAAGATCCTTTGCATAATCCTCAAGCGCCTGTGCCACTACCTGTTCACGCCGTCCGGCCAGCTCATCCAGATAAAGCAGGCTGACATTTCTGACTGCCTGCTTGGTGTCCCTGCTTGCCCTGCTTCCTGTCCATAATGTCCCTATGATCAGAATAGCTGCCACCACCAAAACCCCGATCACAGCCGCAGATACGATCCCGGCTCTTTTATCGTCCGATATACCTGACCTAAACTTTGATGGTTTCATTTTACCGCTTTCCCCTTAATCACATTGCTCGCAAAGCTCAGCCAATGCTTTTCTCTCCTCTGTAAGCTCGGCCGACAGCCTTTCATAATCTGCATCTGCTCCGTTTCTTAACAGCTCCGTTATTTCCGAAGCCCTTTCATAAAGCGGTGTCAGGGCCAGATTACCGAGTATCCCCTTCAAAGCATGGGCCGCCTCAAATGCCTCATCCCGTTTTCCTTCGGAAATTGCATGCGAAAGCTCATCAAATCTCTGCTGCTCAGGGACAGAATTGATCAGTCTCAGATACAGCGCCTCATTTCCCATACACATGGCAAGTCCCTTTTCCGTATCGGCACCAAATCTGCGCAAAGCCTCTAATGTTATCATTGGATTGCCTCCTTATCTGCCATTTTGTGAACCATCAGATCATCTGACAAAAACAATATAGCATGGTCAATGAATTCAGTCCATATTCTCCGAATGGATTCTCACTATTTTGAGACATTTTCAGGTATGCCTCTCTTGCACTGCTCCTAATCACGCACTAAGGGACCAATCCGGATTTCTTCGAATTGATCCCTCATGCTATTTGATATATTTACAGTGCTCTGTTCTCCGGTTTTGCCTCCGGCTTTGCATAGCAGGCAAAAATCTTATCTGTCTTTTCCTTTGGCAGCTTCGGTGTGATCAGGCTGATCACCGGAACGATCACCAACCCCGCCAGCATTGCGAATGCACCGCAGTTAATGGGGGACTGGAGCACTGCCGGAAAGGAGGGACGGAAAAACATATTGGCAGTCATGATCCCCGCGCCAAAGATAAAATTCACCACCACCGAGAGCTTGGTCACACCCTTCCAATACATGCTCAGTATAAAGGGAGCAAGGAAGGCACCTGCCAGCGCGCCCCAGGACACACCCATGAGCTGTGCGATAAAGGTTACATTGTTTTTGTACTGCACAATGGCGATCACTGCGGAAATTACAATAAATACCACGATAAAGATCCTCATCACCAATACCTGGGTCTTCTCTTCCATCTTTTTCGCGATGGTCTCCTTGATCAGATCCAGTGTCAGGGTGGAGCTGGACGCCAGCACCAGGGAGCTGAGAGTCGACATGGAGGCCGAAAGCACCAGGATCACCACAACTGCTATCAGAAAGGGAGAAAGCTGCTCTATCATGGCAGGGATAATGGCGTCAAAGCCAACCGCCTGCACATCAATGTCATACAGCCTTCCGAAGCCGCCCAGGAAATAACAGCCGCCCGCCACGATCAGAGCGAATACCGTGGAAATAATGGTTCCCTTTCTGATCGCCTCTTCATTCTTTATGGCATAGAATTTCTGAACCATTTGAGGAAGTCCCCAGGTGCCCAGGGAGGTCAGGATCACAACACACAAAAGTCCGAAGGGATCCGGTCCAAAGAAGGAGGCAAATACACCGGGCATTGCGGATACCGCCGGATCCGTAACCTCTGCCAGCCCTCTGTAGGCCTCCATAAAGCCGCCCCGGCTGGCCAGCACCGCACCGATCACCGCCACAATACCGATCAGCATCACAAGTCCCTGAATAAAATCATTGATGGCAGTAGCCATATAGCCGCCTGCAATGACATAGATTCCGGTGAGCACCGCCATAGCCACAATACAGACTGTATAATCCAGATGAAATGCCATTCCAAATAATCTGGAGAGACCGTTATACAGAGAGGCAGTATAAGGGATCAGGAAGATAAACACAATGATGGAGGATACAATCTTCAGCATGGGGGACTCGAACCTGGTGCCAAAGAATTCCGGCATAGTCTTACTCTCCAGATGCCTTGTCATGACACGGGTCCTTCTTCCCAGGATCACCCAGGCCAAAAGCGAGCCGATAAAGGCATTTCCCAGACCGATCCAAGTGGAGGCCAGACCGAATTTCCAGCCGAACTGCCCTGCATAGCCCACAAAGATAACCGCGGAAAAATAGGAAGTACCATAGGCAAAGGCCGTAAGCCAGGGGCCCACGCTCCGTCCCCCCAGCACGAAACCATTCACATCCGTAGCGTTCTTCCTGCAATAGATCCCCACTGCGATCATCACGCCAAAGAACAGTATCAGCATTGCAATCTTGATAACCATCTCTTCTCTCCTCATTTCTTTTCGCTTTGAATGCTTTAATGCATAAACGCTTTAACGCGTTGCAGTAGAAAGTATATCACTTTAAACCATTAAAGTCAAGTACTAAAAAAAGAAGGCCCTTCGCCTTCCTTCTTCCTTGTTCCAATCGGGGTGACAGGATTCGAACCTGCGACTTCCTGGTCCCAAACCAGGCGCTCTAGCCAAGCTGAGCCACACCCCGCAAACAAGGTGAATTATATCTTTTTTACAGCTCCCTGTCAAGTTATTCCGAAATTTTATTCTGCCAAATACAGGCTTACCCTATTTTGCAGGATGTCGCAGCAGCTCTCCAAATCCTTATTTCCATTGATGTATCCGCCCATTTCCTCCATGAACATTCCATATATGTCATTTTGTGCCTTCGTCACCCCGACTGCCCGATCCATTAAATCCCGTAGCATTTCCTTGCGTTCCTCAGTGATATAAACAGGGACAAGGCTGTTAAGCTTTGTGTAATCTTCGGACAATATGAGGTAAGGCTTCTCTGTCTCCCATATCTCTTCTTTCAAGAAATCCTCAAACACAAAAAATCTGGCATAGGTTTGGATC
>CACXDS010000156.1 GCA_902766425.1 uncultured Lachnospiraceae bacterium | reverse complement strand
TCTTGCGTACCCTTCGGTACGCCCTCCGCTTCGCTCCGGGTACCAGATTTGCTTCGCAAATCTGGTACTATCTTATCATATCATGATGAGCTGTGGCAAGAACACATAACCTTTTCTTGAAATTTTAGATTTTATGAAATAATACTGCACTCAAAAAGGCGAGCATTTCTGCATCGCCTCTTTGACATGATCTCCGTATTTCAGCCCGGCATCCTATAGCCGGCGCCTCATACACTTCGCTGCCTTCCTGATTTCATATTGGCTTGCCTCATTTATTTTAACTCCGAACTATAGAGAGGAATCGGTTCCCAGCCATAATCTCGAATATACTCAATCCCTAAGTGATTCTGTTCTTCATACATCCGCATGAATGCTAATCTAGACTCCTGCAGTCTCTGAGGCATCATGCCCAAAAAGCTCTCATATACACCCTCAAACCCTTCCGTAAAATCCTTGATCCCCTCCAGATAGTCCGCCCCGTCCGGTGCTGTCACCACATCAACAATCCCGTACTCCCCGGTCTCGTTTACCTTTAACTGAAATCTGGCAATATAGGCGCCACCGCTTTCGGAAAACATTGTATTTCCGTTTCGATAATAGCTTTCGATATAGAAGTTGCCAAACACATACAGGAAGCCATCCTTCTCCGTTTCATTGACCACAACAAACTCCGGGATGCAGACATATTCGCCGGAATGCAGATAATTTAAATCACAATAATGGATCATATAGTCACAAATCACTGGCATGGCAGGGTCACTCCCCGTATAGATAAATCTAGGCAACCCCTGATGTTTTCCTTCCACAGGATCCTTCTTATCTCTGGCATCGTCCTTAGCACTTCCCTCTTCAGAAATACTTCCTTCTTCCAGACTTTGCACTTCCTCCTCCCATAAGTCTTCCAACCAAATCTCCTCTGTCTTAATCTCTCCGTTTTCCTCACAGTATAAATTCAAGATAAAATTTTTATCCAGCGGACTGCCCTGGCCTTCCTTGTCCGTAGGTACCGTCAGATAAACCAGATAGTTGCTTCCCTTTTCATCTCTGTAGCGATAGCTCCTTTCACTATAGATTCCCTGATCATTGGGACTGCGTTTCTCCTCGCCAAGTCCGATCTCAACAAAGGTCTGGAAGGTATCCACATAGTTCTCATCCAATTCCTCCCACTTCAGATAAAGCGCCTTCCATCCGGACTTCTCCTCCGACTCCCATGCACATTCCTCCAAAGAGTCCAAAGGATATCCATAATACTTTCCGTACTGCTCACCATTCTTCTCATTCAAAAGATAAAGTGTCCCATCTTCATAAAACAGATGTGTATGAATTTCCCCCGCAGAGGCATTCAGATAGATTCCTTCCGTCTGCTGCAGATCGATCGTCCGTATCTGATGCGTTCCTCTGTCATAAAGCAGTACCCCTCGATCCGTGGCAAAGATCAACAGCTCCTCATCCATCCAGATCACATCCGGCGCATAGATCATATTGCGTAGGATGTCTTTCTTCGCTTCTGTGACGATTTCTTTAGTATTGGTGTTCCACCCAAAAAAGCCTTTGATCGCATTGCTTATAAGCCCCCCTGTCGCCGCCTCCACGCAGCCTGCTGTTACAAAGACAGCAGCTGTTATTGCTGCAAATACAGCCGCGGCACTCTGTAATCCTCTTCCAAACCTCTTTGTCCGGTCCAATCTTTTCTTATACATCAAAGAAAGCGGCTTCTTCCTTTTCCCCTTTTGTCCGTCTCCCTCCATTTCCTCATCCAATACCTCATTAATATACTTTTTATCAATACCACCTATCGTGTCCAACAGATCCAAACCCTTCATCGCCACACACCCTTTCTCCCGTTCCAATGATTGACCCTCAGACCTCATACCCTTCCTTCTCCAACCACGCCTTCAGCTTTGTTCTCATGCGACAGAGCTCTGTCTTAACCTTTCCCTCGGAGTATCCGTATCTTTTGCTGATTTCCGTGATAGAGTCACAAAACCAATATCTTCTCACAAAAACCTTTCTCTGCCACTCTGGGCGTGTTTCCAAAAATGAATTGATGGCTCCCAACAATGCTTCTTCTTCTACCCTCTCCCAACCCTCTTCCGTTTTTCCCGCAGGAATACATTCCTCCATCTCCTGTGAAAGCTCCACAGTCCTTGCGAACCGCTTTATGGTGTGATTTTTTCGATACTCATCAATTGCCAGA
>CACXDS010000155.1 GCA_902766425.1 uncultured Lachnospiraceae bacterium | reverse complement strand
TTACTGTCGATGGTATCGGAATACAAAAGCACATCCTGCGTCGCCAGACCGATATTTTTCCGAAGCTGGTGCAGCTTATACTTTCTCACATCCAGCCCATCCACATAGACATGTCCCCTGGTGGGTTCGAAGAATCTGGGGATCAGCTGGATCAGGGTGGTCTTACCGCATCCGGTCTCCCCCATGATGGCTACCGTCTGCCCAGGCTCCACAGTAAAGGAGATATCGTGCAGCACCGGGTATTTCCCATCGGAATACTGGAAGCTCACATTCTTAAACTCAATTTTTCCCTTTAACCTCTCCGGGTGATCCTCCGCGTCGGGAAGATCCACGATGGAGGGCTCCGCATAATAGATCTCCATCACCTTATCCGCCGCCGCTGCAAAGCGCTGGAACTCATTCATGATATTTCCCAGAGTGCGCATGGGGTTTGCAATGGCCCAGATCAGACCGGAGAAGGCCACATACTGCCCCATGGTGATCTCATGGCGGATGATAAAGATACCTCCCACTACAAGGAGTACAATGGGCATCAGGTTGGCAAACGCCTCCACATAGGGAAAATAGGTGAGCCATGTCATGGCTGTCTTACGGTTTGTCTTGGAATACTCTTGATTGCAGCGGTCGAATTTCTCGATCTCATAATCCTCCCGGGCAAAGGCCTTCACCACCCGGTTCCCGGAGATATTCTCCTGAGCCGCTGTATTCATCTGTGCCATCTTTTCGCGCAGCTCCCTGTGCCTGGGTCCCACCTTGTTTTTGAACAGAATGACGATCAGCAGGATGAAGGGTGCAATGGCAAAGAGGCAGAGCGTCAGCCGCCAGTCCATGTAGAAAAAATAGATCGCTACGGCGAGCATGAGGGCCAGGGACTCCACGATCGTGCGGAGCACCCAGGCGATCATATGGCGGATGGCGTCCAGATCGCCGGTCACTCGGGTCATCAGATCACCGGTGCGATATTTTCCGTAGAAATTCATATCCTGGGTCTCGATCTTCCGGAACAAAGCATTTCTGATCCGGTAAAGCACCCTCTGGGAGACCACCTCCGTCCCCATACAGGTCAGATACACGATGGTTGTCCGAAGCAGCGTCAGCAGCACCATGGCCAGGATCAACTGATATAAAAGCTCCCTGTGGTTCGCCAGATTCTCCCTTGCCGCCTCCCCAATGAGGAATTCATCCAGGATCCGCTGGGTAAAGTGGGGCACCACGATCTGCAGGGCATTATAGGTGATGGCCCCCAGGAGCGTGATCACATAGAGCAGCTTGTAGCCCTTCATATTATCCAGCACAAATCTGATTTTTGAATGGTGTTCTCTTTCCATTTCGGCCTCCCGATCTCTAATGGTCTTTTGCCAAACAGTCTGTTAATACTATCAACTATAGCCATTTTATCCTTTCGTTTTTCAAAAAGAAATGTAGAAAATTGTGGCGAAAATGTACTATATTGACATTTCCGGGTCTCCATGTTAGAATGCGTTTAGTTAAGCTTTTTGAAAGTCTTACGATGAATTTTATAAGTTGGTTTCTGAAATAAAAAAACCGAAACAGCGCATCCGCGCTGGCTTGTGAAACGGTCAATAAGAGTACGCAGAATTGCTTCTTGCTGAAAAGACTCTCAAAAGCCTTATCCCAGACATTGCCAGAACTGCACGGAGGTTTCATCCCAGAGCATCTCCCGTCTGACAATGAGTAAGAATGTATCCACAAGCCTGCTGCGGACCACGCGGCGGGCTTTTTTTTGCAGGCACGCACCACCCTTCGGCAGAAATTCACAGCATTTGGAAAGGCAGTCACAATGAATCAGACAAAATTAGACCAGACAAAAGCACCCATCTATGAGGCTCTGGAAAAATTCCGCCAGGCCCGCATTGTCCCCTTTGATGTACCCGGGCACAAGCACGGCCGGGGCAATCCGGAGCTTGCGGCCTTTTTGGGGCAGCAGTGCGTGAGCATTGATGTCAATAGCATGAAGCCCCTGGACAATCTCTGTCATCCGGTCTCCGTGATCCGGGAGGCAGAGCAGCTTGCCGCCCAGGCCTTTGGCGCAGCGGACGCCTTTCTCATGGTGGGCGGCACCACCAGCGCCGTGCAGAGTATGGTCTTAACAGCCACCAAGCGCGGTCAGGAGATCATTCTGCCCCGGAATGTGCACCGCAGCGTGATCAATGCTCTGGTGCTCAACGGCGCCATCCCGGTCTATGTAAATCCGGAGGTGGATAAGCGCCTCGGCATTTCCCTGGGCATGAAGCGGGAACAGGTGGCAAAGGCCATCAAGGAGCATCCGAACGCAGTTGCGGTTCTGGTAAATAACCCCACATATTACGGGATATGCAGTGATCTGAAGGCCATTGCCACCATGGCCCACGAGGCGGGAATGCTCTGCCTTGCGGACGAGGCTCATGGCACTCATTTCTACTTTGGCAATAATTTTCCCCTCTCCGCCATGGCGGCGGGGGCTGATATGGCGGCAGTCTCCATGCACAAAAGCGGCGGGAGCCTGACCCAGTCCAGCTTTCTTCTGGTGGGACCAAGGATCCATGCGGGCTACGCGAGACAGATCATCAATCTGACCCAGACCACCAGCGGCAGCTATCTGCTTATGAGCAGTCTGGATATCAGCCGCCGGAAGCTGGCCCTCCACGGCAAGGAGATCTTTGCCCAGGTAAAGGATCTGGCGGAGTACGCCCGCAATGAGGTGAATGCCATCGGAGATTACTATGCCTTCGGCCGTGAGCTGATCAATGGGGACAGCATTTTTGACTTCGACCCCACAAAGCTCAGCGTCCACACCCTGGACATCGGCATGGCGGGCATCGAGGTCTATGACGCCCTCCGGGATGACTATGATATTCAGATTGAATTCGGTGATCTGGGAAATATATTGGCTTATCTCTCCATCGGTGATCGCTTCCAGGAGGTGGAGCGTCTCTGCTCCGCTCTGGCGGAGATCAGACGCCTGAACAAGCATTCCAAGAGCGGCCTCTTGACCCAGGAATACATCGATCCCATTGTGGTAGCCTCCCCTCAGGAAGCCTTCTATGCGGAGAAGGAAAGCCTTCCCATCTCAGAGACCGAGGGCAGGGTCTGCAGCGAATTTGTGATGTGCTACCCTCCCGGAATTCCCATTCTGGCGCCGGGGGAAAAGATTACAGCGGATATTCTCCGCTATATTCAATATGCCCATGAAAAGGGTTGCCAGATGACCGGACCGGAGGATCCCACCATTCAGAACTTGAATGTATTAAAGTAAAACAGCCCTTGACATAAATTTTTTCTTCGCCGTTCAGGAGCCGAATGTAACGAAGTTCCGTCCGCGACAGCGGACTTTATTACGGAGTGCAATGAGGCGACCGCTGAAAAATGCGACGCCTTTTCTGCGGCGGATTTTTCAGCGCCGGTCAGGAGCCGAATGTAACGAAGTTCCGTCCGCGACAGCGGACTTAATTAGGAGGTTTGCAATGGAATTATGGTTTAGTGAGTTACACACCCCGGATGTCAAATTCAGTCTCCGGGTGAATAAGCAGCTTTACAGCAAGCAGAGCAATTATCAGCGGATCGATGTACTGGATACGCCGGAATTCGGACGCGTACTGGTGCTGGACGGCAATATCATGCTGACGGAGCGGGATGAGTTTATCTATGACGAAATGATCGTGCATGTACCCATGGCAGTGCATCCGAATATTCAGAATGTCTTGGTGATCGGCGCCGGAGACGGCGGTGTGGTGCGGGAGCTCACCCGCTTCGATCAGATTGAGAATATCGATCTGGTGGAGATGGACGAGCAGGTGGTGGAGGTCTGTCGCCAGTTTCTGCCCGGGAATGCTTGCCGTCTGGACGATAAGCGTGTTAAAATATACTTTGAAAACGGATTGAAATTTCTGCGCAGATGCGAGGAAAAATATGACCTGATCATCGTGGACTCCAACGATCCCTTCGGTCCCTCCGAGGGCTTGTTCACCAAGGAATTCTATGGGAACTGCTATAAGGCGCTGAAGGAGGACGGCATCATGGTAAACCAGCAGGGAAGCCCCTTCTATGCGGAGGATGCCGAGGCCATGAAGCGAAGCCATAAGCGCATCGCCAGTACTTTCCCCATCAGCCGTGTTTACCAGGCCCATATCCCCACCTACGCCGCCGGGTATTGGCTCTTCGGCTTTGCCAGTAAGAAGTACCACCCCATTGACGACATGGACGCCCAGCGCTGGAGCAGCTATCATCTGCGGACCAAATACTATACCACAAGGCTTCACAAGGGAGCCTTCTACCTGCCCGCTTTCCTGGAGGAGATGCTGCAGGAGGTGGAGTAGCCCCGAATTCTTAACCTATTGATAGAGAAACGGATGAGGTGAATATATGTTACAGCCCAATATCGAAACTTTTCTGGCCTGCGATGCCGCCTATGAGGACGCAAAACTGGTACTCTTCGGAGCTCCCTTTGACTCCACCACCAGCTACCGCCCCGGTACGCGCTTCGGCCCTTCCGCCATACGGCACGAGAGCTTTGGCATCGAGACCTACAGTCCCTATCAGGACCTGGATCTGGAGGATTATAGCATCTTTGACAGCGGAGATCTGGAGCTGAGCTTTGGGAACAGCGAGCTGGCGCTGGCGGATATCGAAGATCGTACCTCCATTATCTTAGAGGATGGTAAGTTGCCCCTGATGATCGGCGGCGAACACTTAGTGACTCTGGGAACCGTACGCTCCGTCTTAAAGCGCTATCCAGACCTCCATGTGATCCAGTTTGACGCCCATGCGGATCTTCGGCAGGAATATCTGGGCGCCCCCCTAAGTCATGCCTGCGTCATGCGCAGATGCCACGATCTTCTGGGCGACGGGCGCATTCACCAGTTCTGCATCCGCAGCGGTGAGCGGGAGGAATTCCGTTTTGCAAAGGATCATACGGATATGCATAAATTCAGGTTTGAAGGCCTTGCCGAGTTGATCGAAGATCTGAGAGCGAAAAAAACTCCCATCTACCTCACTATCGACCTGGACTGTCTGGATCCCGGTTATTTTCCCGGAACGGGAACTCCCGAGGCAGGGGGAGTGAGCTTTCCCGAGCTGTTAAATGCCATACTGACTGTCACCAAGGGCAATGTGGTGGCTGCGGACATAAACGAGTTGGCGCCCAACCTGGATCAGAGCGGCGCTTCCACCGCCCTGGCCTGCAAGCTCACCAGGGAATTGATGCTGGCGCTGACTGCAAATGCCTAAAATTCGATATAATGTAAGAATCTATAAATAGAATACACAGAAAGCGAGGGAAACGCATGAGCAGAGTTCTCATCATCGGTTGCGGCGGCGTTGCCTCGGTAGCGATCCACAAATGCTGCCAGGTTCCGGAGGTCTTCAGCGAAATCTGTATCGCCAGCCGTACCAAATCCAAATGCGACGCGTTAGCTGCAAAGCTTGCGCCCACCACCACTACCAAGATCACCACAGCGCAGGTAGACGCAGACGATGTTAACCAGTTGATCCGGCTGATCAATCAGTACAAGCCTGATCTGGTAATGAACATCGCACTGCCCTATCAGGATCTCACCATTATGGATGCCTGCCTGGCCTGCAAGGTGAATTATATGGATACGGCAAACTACGAGCCGGAGAATACGGAGGATCCCGCCTGGCGCGCCATCTATGAGAAACGCTGCAGGGAAGCCGGCTTTTCCGCTTACTTTGATTACAGCTGGCAATGGGCTTACCAGGAGAAATTCAAGGAAGCAGGCCTCACCGCCCTTCTCGGCTGCGGATTTGATCCCGGCGTGACACAGGCCTATGTTGCTTATGCCAAAAAGCATGAGTTTGACACCATTGATACCATCGATATTCTGGACTGCAACGGCGGCGACCACGGCTATGCCTTTGCCACCAACTTCAACCCCGAGATCAATCTGCGGGAAGTGAGCGCTCCCGGAAGCTATTGGGAAAATGGTCACTGGATCGAGATTCCTGCCATGAGCATTAAGCGGGAATATGATTTTGATCAAGTGGGCCGGAAGGACATGTATCTGCTCCATCATGAGGAGATTGAAAGCATTGCCAGGAATCTCCCCGAGGTAAAGCGGATCCGCTTCTTCATGACCTTCGGGCAGAGCTATCTCACCCATATGAAATGTTTGGAGAATGTGGGTATGCTCTCCACCACTCCCATCAACTTTGAGGGAAAAGAAATTGTTCCCATCCAGTTCCTCAAGGCGCTGCTGCCGGATCCTGCCACCCTCGGTCCCCGCACCAAGGGCAAGACCAATATCGGCTGCATCTTTACCGGCAAAAAGGACGGAAAGGATAAGACCTATTATATTTATAACATCTGTGATCATGAGAGCTGCTATAAAGAAGTGGAAAGTCAGGCCATCAGCTATACCACAGGCGTACCGGCAATGTGCGGCGCCCTGATGGTTCTCACCGGTAAATGGGCCACTACCGGTGTTCACACTGTGGAGGAATTCGATCCCGATCCCTTCCTGGATGCCCTGGACAAATACGGACTGCCCCGGAGCGAGAGCCATGCTCCGGTATTGGTGGACTAAATGGCCGGCGTGTTTGACAGACTGGGCGAGGCGAGCGTTGCAAAGGCCCTGCAAGAGCTCCCCACTCCCTGCTATGTGATCGATGAAAAAATCATCAAGGAAAACGGCGAAGTGCTCTCCCGGGTGCAGGAGCACACGGGTTGTCGGATCCTGCTGGCTCAGAAGGCCTTCTCCAATTACGACCTCTATCCCGCTCTGGCTCCCTACCTTGCCGGAACGGAGGCCAGCGGCGTCTTTGAGGCCAGACTCGGCCGCGAAGAAATGCCGGAGGGCGAGGTGCATGTCTTCTGCACCGCCTATAAGGCCAAGGATATGGAGGCATTGTTCAACTATGCGGATCATCTGGTGTTTAACTCCATAGGCCAGCTGGCTGTCTTCGGTCCGGCTGCCAAATCCAACGGGATCAGTCTGGGGCTGCGCATCAACCCCGAATGCTCCACTCAGGAGGAGGGGCACTCCATTTACGATCCCTGTGCCACAGGAAGCCGCCTTGGCGTAACCCGCGCACAGTGGGATAAATTAATGACCCCGGATGTGTATGCGCTACTGGACGGTCTCCACTTCCACACTCTCTGCGAGCAGGATGCCTACGATCTGGAGACCACCTGGAACGCTGTGGAGGAAAAATTCGGCACCTTCCTGCCCGATATGAAATGGGTAAATATGGGAGGCGGACACCACATCACCAGACAGGGCTACGACATCCCCCGACTGGAAAAGCTCGTCAAGGAAGTATCGGAAAAATATGGCGTACAGGTTTATCTGGAACCCGGCGAGGCCTGCGCTCTGAATGCAGGATATCTGATCACTACCGTTTTGGATGTGGCAGAGAACAATGGCATCACCAATGTGATCCTGGACGCCTCCGCTGCCTGCCATATGCCGGATGTGCTGGAAATGCCCTACCGTCCGCCTCTTTACGGTGCGGGCGAGGCAGGCGAAAAGGCTTACCCTGTGCGTCTGGGCGGTCCCAGCTGCTTGGCCGGGGATGTGATCGGCAATTACAGCTTCGACAAAGCTCCCCAGATCGGCGACCGGCTGATCTTCGGCGACATGGCCATTTACACCACCTGTAAGAACAATACCTTTAACGGCATGCCCCTTCCGGATATCCATGTACTGCATCCGGACAGCTCCACCACTCTGATCGCCAGATTTGGTTATCAGGATTTCAAATATCGTCTGGGCAGCTCATAGAAAGGACGCTGTGGCATAAGAATTACGCAGGCATACGCTTGATAGAATCATCACGATATCCATACAAAAACATCCGAGTCCGTTTACTCTACTCCGGACCCGGATGTTTTTTTATTCCCGATATTTCCAATGCCATCCGGCATATCTTTTATCAGCCGAAGCCTTCCCTTAATGACATTGAACAAATTACTGTTTATTTTATCTGTGAAGCTCTGCTCATATCCGATATTGCGGATGATCCAGTCTTTTCTCAAATTCCTCCACCGGAAGAGGTTTATCAAAATGATACCCTTGGGCGATATGACATCCGCTGTCCCGAAGCAGTCCCACCTGCTTGCTTGTCTCCACGCCCTCTGTGATGCACTCCAGTCCCAGGTCCTTTGCCATGGCCACCACATGCCGGAACATCACCTCGGTGGTCTCATCCAGATTATCCCCATCCACCGGAAGAAAGCTCTTATCGATCTTCAGCACATTCCAGGGGATCTCCCGGATCAGATTCAAGGAGGAATACCCCATTCCAAAGTCATCCACAGAAGTATAAATTCCTTCCTTCTGCAAGCCGCCAACCACGCGCTTCAGATCCTTAAACTCCACATCCGTTGTGGTCTCGGTAAGCTCGATCTCCAGATACTTATGCGGAACCTTATTCTGCTCCACTATGCGCAGGATATGCTCCAGGAGATCCGGATCCACCATATGCTTTCGGGAGAGATTGACGGAGATCCGAACCACCCTGCGCCCCTGATCCAGCCATCTTTTGATATCCCGGCACACCATATCCAGCATATAGAAATCCAGCTGGCAGATATCCGTATTGCGTTCCAGGGTGGGAATAAATTCCATGGGAGGTATCACCCGCTCATCCCTGATCCATCTGCAGAGCGCTTCCGCGCCGACGATCTCTCCCGTATCCACATTCACCTTGGGCTGGTAATAGACATAAAACTCCTGATTCTCCAGAGCTCTCGGGAACTCTCTCTGCAGGCACATCAGGCGATCCTTTTGCACCAGCATTTCGTCGCTGTAATAAACCACAGTACCCTGCTCCTGATACTTTGCAGCCTGGGATGCCGGAAAAACCTTGTCCATAATATCCCCACCGCTGTTCGGTGAATAGCCCTCCGGCATCACAAATACGCCGATGCAGGCAGACACGGATACTCTTTTTTCTCCACTGTCATCATAGGCAATCGGCACTCCGCCGAGCATTTGAAGCACCGCCTCTGTCTTCTCGTTCAGGAAAGCTGCCAGAAAGGAATCCCCACCCAGCCTGCAGACAATTCCCTCTTCTCCAATGATGGATTTGATCCTGTTGAAGTGATTCCAAATGACCACATCGCCCTTTTCTCTGGTAATCTCCCGGTTGATGAGTGTAAAATGCCGCAGATTGTAATGGATGGCGGTGTAGCCGTAAAGTCCCCTCTCCTCTGCCTTGATATCCAAAAATCGCTTAAAGGATCGAAGATTGGGGTATCCGTTCTCATCATAATAGCCCAGCATCTCCACCACATTTTGTAGTCTTCTTCTACTGACAAAGCTCACAATGACGCGGAGCATGAGATCCACTCTGTCAATATCCTCCTGTGAAAAGGGGGGCTCATCCTCCCTGACATATAAGGTGCCGATCACCACTGCATTGGTTTTTGTCACGATCCGCCTGCGGACCAGAATTTTATCCCCATGCCCGTTGTCAAAATCACAGAAGCACTCTCCCTCCCCATTCTTTTCGTGATTGGGCGAGCGGTAAAATTCCGTCTCTCCCTTTGCAATGTGGAAGAGCTCGCAGATTCTCCTCAGAATTACGATATATGCCTGTCGATCGAACTCTCCTGTGGAGGACAATGCCCAATTCAGTTTTTCCAGCAATTGATAGTATTCTATGGTCTTCTGATCACTCATAGACTGTTCCCCATCTTCTTAACTGTCCGTCCGACCATGTCTCTTTTCCTCTCATCGACAAGGTCGCCGGCAATGCTTTGAGCCTGTTTATCGACATGCTCCTCGGCAATGCTTCGATCCTGTTCATCGCCATGCTCCTCGGCAATGCTTCGATCCTGTTCATCGCCATGGTTTTCCCTCAACACTTTCTAGCCTCTCGCCGCCAAGGCTCCCGCGATGTCTTCCTTCATGTCCAGAACTGCTGCCCTGGAAGCCTCCGCATAATTTGCCTCACCGTATTTTGCATATTTATCCTGCTGATAAGCCGCAATAATGCCGCGGGAGGAATTGATGATCGCACCCAGTCCGTCCTCGTTGAAGAAATGCACCAGATCCGCCCCCTTTCCGCCCTGTGCGCCATAACCGGGTACCAGAATAAAGGTCTTCGGCATTACCTTCCGAAGGAGCTTCCCCTGCTCGGGATAGGTGGCGCCCACGACAGCTCCCACATAGCTGTAGGAAGCTCCCATACACTCCTCCCCCCACTGGGCAACCTTCTCGCCCACCAGCTCATAGAGGGCTTTTCCATCCACGAGACGATCCTGAAACTCCCCGCTGGAGGGATTGGAGGTCTTAACCAATACAAAAATCCCCTTCTTCTCCTCCTGACAGATCTTGATGAAGGGCTTTACACCGTCACTTCCCAGATAAGGATTCACCGTGACGAAATCCTCGTCAAAGCCATAAAATGCCTTGGAGCCGACAGTCACCTTTCCAAGATGTCCCACTGCGTACGCCTCGGAGGTGGAACCGATATCGCCGCGCTTGATATCGCCGATCACCACCAGTCCTTTTTCCTTGCAGTAATCCACGGTCTTCTTAAATGCCAGAAGCCCCGGGATTCCAAACTGCTCATACATGGCGATCTGGGGCTTCACAGCCGGAACCAGATCATAAATCGCATCCACGATTCCTTTATTGTATTGCCAGATTGCCTCAGCGGCCCCCTCCAGCGTCTCCCCAAACTCCGCGAAGGCTGCCTTCTGAATCTGGGAGGGCACAAATTTCATCATCGGATCCAATCCTACAACAATGGGTGCCTGAGTCT
>CACXDS010000154.1 GCA_902766425.1 uncultured Lachnospiraceae bacterium | reverse complement strand
CTGAGACGCGAGGGATACGCCGTCGATTGGAATAGGAGTGCTGAGGAAGGGCTGGAGCTGGTGAAAGGGGCAGCATATAAAATGTTGCTACTTGATGTGATGCTTCCGGGGATGGATGGGTATGCGGCCCTGCAGGACATTCGGAAAACCCAGAAGCTCCCGGTGCTCATGATGAGTGCCCGTACGGATGACCAAAGCAAGATTTTAGGGCTTCAGGTGGGGGCGGATGATTATATCGAAAAGCCTTTTTCCATTCAAGTTCTCGGGCTAAAGATCAAGGCTTTGATGCGGCGCTCTTATGATATGGCGCAGGAGCGCAGACTCTTGACCTATGGCAATATTACCATGGATATTACCACACGAACGGTTTATAAGGACGAGAAAAGGATTGATGTGACGGGGAAGGAATTTGATCTGCTGGAATATATGATGAGAAATCCGGAGCAGATCCTCAGAAAGGAAAAGCTTTTTGACGAAGTTTGGGGAGCGGACTGCTTCAGCGAGGTGGGAAGCCTGAATGTACATATCAGATGGCTTAGAGAGAAGCTGGAGGAGGATCCCAGAAATCCGAAGCTGATCCGTACGGTATGGAGGGTTGGTTATCAATTTGGAGGCACACAGGATTGAAGAGATTGAAAAACAAAGGAAATGCATTGAGCGATCAGGAGCTTCCTTATGTCTTCAACAGCTTTTGGAGAGGATCCAATGCAGAGGGAATTGAGGGCAGCGGGATTGGCCTCTTCGAGGCGTATGAGATCGCCAGAAGACTGGACGGAGACATCTATGTCCGGACAAATCCGGAGCGCACGGAGACGACATTTCACCTGTTTATAAATAGATGAGAAGCTGATTTATATCAGATTTGGATTATGGGAAAAGCTGTGTCGATAAAAGCGGAAGTGGGATTTGCCTACAGACGGATTAGTAACAGACAAGCGATTTTGTAACAGGGAGGATACTATGGTTTCAGTAAAAGGAATGAATCTTAAAATTTTTGCCGGGGCGTTAGCCTTGATCTGCCTGATCGTCGGTATCTATCTGACTTTTTTTCATTCGAAGGGCTTTGTGAAGACAAGCGCCAAAATTATTGCAGTCAGGGAGGAAGCTGTAGACGACGGTACGGTTTATTATCCAACCGTCGAGTATGTGGTGGACGGAGTCACCTATACGGGTGATCTGAACACAGGC
This sequence comes from uncultured Lachnospiraceae bacterium, assembly GCA_902766425.1. Classification (GTDB taxonomy): domain Bacteria; phylum Bacillota; class Clostridia; order Lachnospirales; family Lachnospiraceae; genus Acetatifactor. The sequence goes on along the minus strand of CACXDS010000154.1, from coordinate 1,799 downwards.
AGCGGATCCTATAAAGTCGGGAAAAGGATCAATGTTCGTTATGATCCGGATAATCCCAGTGTGGTACATGACGGGGGCGGCGTGGGAATTTATCTTTTAGTCGTCAGCACTGCGATTCTTGTTATCATTATCATTTCCACGATTCAGGAAAACAGGAACCAGAAGCAGGCCAGGGAGATCCGCGAAGCGAGAGGCCGGACCGGTTAAGCGCCTTCCGTTCAGGGTGAGGAGAGGGAGCTTTATTTCCTGACGGATGTGGGAACGGCAAAGTACGGACACCGCATCGAGGATAAAGACCGCCGCATACTGTATGAAGCGAAGATGACCAGGTTCTCCATGACGCAGGCATATGGTTTTGATTTTGTGGATCATGAAAACCTGATCACGATGCCTCACCTGGTCGGACATGAGGTAGAGACGGATTGGAACAGCTTTTTGCTTGACAACAATTATACATTCGAACTTGATGGTGAGGATATCTGGGAGCACCTTAAAAACAATGGGGTCAATGTGGAAACGGAGAGGATGGACGGTACGATCTGGCCGCGCTTTCGTGTGAGCCGGGACGGCGTCGAGATTGCGATCATCGAATCCAGCAGCCGGTATGTCCATGAGGAAGATGCCCGGCAGCATCCCAAGTTGAGCGAGCTCATATCTCCGGGGTATTATCGCATTAGGACAAGGGAGAAAAACTTCGATGTGGTGTTTGTGACGGCGATGGCCTTTGCCCGCAGCGGGGCACTGAATAATGAAGGCGGTACTTATGGGAAAATCATAAGAAACGCTTTCAAAAAAATGTAGACGAGAATGTATTTGTTTCAAAACAATCCTGAAACCGCTGGACATTTTCGGGCTTAAGGGATTATAATGCACCCTTGGATGTGATAAAAAAGTCTAAGGAGGCAAAATGATATGAGAATAAAAGGATTGTGTGTTGGAATGGCCATGGCGCTGTGCCTTGCATTTGCAGGCTGTGGTGAAAAGGCCGGTGAGGAGAATTCAAATGTCATCTCCGGAGAACCCATTGCCGATGCGAAGCAGCAGGCACAAAGCGAGAATGACAATGCGCAGGCAGGCGGCTCAGAGGAAACACCCGCAAGCGAGGCACCCGGATTTGACACTGCATACATCGGGGAGTTTGTGGATGAGGACGGTACGGATTGTACTCTGGAGATTGCTCCCGGCGAAGAAGCAGGTCAGTATGTGGTTCAGCTGTCCATCTTCCGTTTGACAAGCTTTGATGATGGCGTTGGCGTAATGACGGAGGAAGGTCTTCAGTTTACCGCTACAGATGCCGCCGAACAGCCCATTACGGCCGTTATCACTTTGGACGGGGAGAATGCAACGGTAAAATTCACAGATTCCAAGTGGGACCTGATCGAGAACGGGGCGGAGTTTGTTTACAAAAAGACTTCGGAGATTCCTCAGCTGATCCAATATTAATTTAATATCTTTCGGACGGACCTTTGCTTGCAGGGGTCCGTTTTTTTTCGGGCATTGAGCCAAGGTGACAGGCCAGCATGGCAATCCGGCGAATACTGCCCCTCTTCCACCTGACACTTGAATTCACATGGAGTTGCGGGTATAATGAAAACAGAATGCAATATAAGAACATGAGATGAAATCGCAAAAGAAAGACGAGCTGATTTAAATGGATGGAGTATGATGGGGTGAAGAAGAAAAAAAATAATGGGATCAGTATCAAGATTGTGACTGCAGTCTATTCTGCCATGGTTATCATTGTGCTGACGATCGTGATCGTGATTGCGGGTTACAGCCTCTATGAGAATCATGTCATG
>CACXDS010000153.1 GCA_902766425.1 uncultured Lachnospiraceae bacterium | reverse complement strand
TCTTCCGCATTCTCATGGTGCCTTAAATGAAAAAGACCACCCTCCCTGTCCTTAGATGCTTCCGGATAGGGATCTCTGGTAAAATCCTCCAGCACCACATGATCATTAGACAGGGAATTAAGCGCATACATCACCTTGTCGATCTCATGCTGCTTTTCCGCCTTTACTCTGGCTCTGTTATAAAAGAATTTTACAATAGGGTTCTTCCCCTCCATTGTTTCCGGGTGGGCCACAGCATAGGCAAGAGCTGCTTTTCTCTCCTCTTTTTTGCGGCGAATGGAAAGAATGATTGAGTGAATAGTGATGGGATCCCTTTGTTTTTTAGGCACAATACTCTCCACAGATGCCAATGCAATTGCAGGCGAAACCACACCGGAAATGCCGATACCCGCCAGAACATAAAGACATGGTATCAAGAGGTAGCCACTGTTATACTGTAAAAGAGGCATGGCCGAATCCGATGCAAGTGGTAGCATGGGCGGCAAAAATGAAAAACCGGCAGCCCCCAACAGAATAACTAAAACTGCTGTCCACGGACTAAGTCTCTCCGTCCTGCCCTGAAGGAAAAAGCCAAAAATCCCCAATATGATCAAGCTGATCACCACCACAGCGAAAATCGTTCCGGGATAACCGCCAAAAACGAGTCTGAAGCTTTCCGCTCCCAGATAGGAAGGCATAGAAAACCTGCCCCACCACTGTGCAAAGAGCTCTAAAAAGCTCTTTCCCGCTCCCTCTAAATGAGCAACCGTCCACACACCGCTGCCTGAAAGAAGCCCCAGCGCTGTTCCCAGAACAAGAAAAAGAACAACTGCCACATTTCTGTTCCATTTTCCTTCCGCTTCACCTCGATTAGAGTGATAAACGGAAAAACCAAAGATCAATAGCGTCAGGCAAATCGGATCCAATGCTCCAGCTATTCCGACATAAATTCCGGCAAAAAGATAGCCCAGCCAAGAGCCGGCATTCTTTTTCAGAAAGCCCCCCATGACCAAGAGACCCAGACCATAAAAAAACAATATCAGAGGCTCCGGAGACAGTGTCAGAACCATTTCCACCGAATAAGGATCCAAGAAATAAAAAGCTGCAAAAATCAATGCGATAAGATCATTTGAGAGACCTCTCACGCCAAAAAACCATACGATACCGGTCAATATCGTAAGAATCAAATGAAATCTAATACAGAAATATGGTGTATTTCCCAAAAGATAACAAAAACCATGGAGTATCTGAAGATAAAGATTCTCTCCCATGTGAATGGTTTCCGGCAGGGGCATCTGATACTTCATCTCTGCCATGGAATAAAGAAGACCTCCCTGAGCCAGAGGAAGCTTTTGAAGACGCAAATAAATCCCGCCCAACAGAATTCCGAGAAATAACAAGCATTCCGGTATGGTCCAGAATAATATATTCCCCTTAAGCTCCGGAAGCCACTTAGATCTGAGAAACCAGATAAGCACGCTAAAAAGTCCTCCCAAAAGAAGGACTCCGCCAAGTATCCCCCAAATAACGGGCTCCTGTATCCCCATCGGTTTACAAAACTCGGTACCCACCTGCCACAGAGCCAGGCCGGCAAAAGCCATATAGAGGATCCAGAAAAAATAGCTGATCTTTGTTTGCTTCCAATTCATTAGTACATCGGCTCCCTGATTTATTTTTCAGAAGAAAGCACTTTTTCAATATTGTATCGAGGTCTATGTTTCACTTCAATGTAGATCTTTCCGATATACTGCCCCACCAACCCGATGGCCAAAAGCTGGAGTCCTCCCAAAAACCATATGGATAGGATCAAGGAAGTCCACCCCGGCTCCACATGTCCGGTAAAATAAGAGATCAAGGCATAAACAGCAGCAAGAACAGATAAGATCACAATGGCAAAGCCCAGACCCAAAACCATGGAGATGGGCTTCACGCTGAAGGAGGAAATACCGTTAAAAGCAAGGGCCAGCATCTTTTTCAGAGGGTATTTCGACTCGCCTGCCACCCTCTCCTTGCGGTCATAATAAACGCTGTCCGTCTCATAGCCGATGAGAGGCATCATCCCTCTCAGATAGAGATTGGTCTCCTGATATTTGGAAAACTGCTCAACCGCTCTCTGACTCATCAGGCGAAAATCCGCATGATTATAAACGGTCTTCACTCCCATCATTTCCATGACCCTGTAAAAGCCCTGAGCAGTCACCCTCTTAAAGAAGGTATCCGTCTTTCGCTCCTTGCGGACCCCATAGACGATATCCTTTCCCTCATGGAATTTATCGATCATCTCCTCAATCACTGAAACATCATCCTGGAGATCCGCATCAATGGATATCGTCACATCACTCATATCCTTTGCCGTGATCAATCCGGCAGTTAACGCAAACTGATGCCCCACATTCCCCGCAAGCTTTACACCGCAAACCTGAATGGGATTCTCTCTATGTTCTTCTTCGATCAATTCCCAGGTTCTGTCCTTACTGCCATCATTTACAAAGAGGATAAAGCTGTCGGATGCAATCTTCCCTTTCCCGATCAAGTCATTCAAGACATCCCGAAGTGCCTTGGACGCAATCTTAAGGACCTCCTCTTCGTTATAACAGGGCACTACTATCGCTAATTTATCCATTCTCAACCTCTAAGTTTGATTCAGATCTGAGCAAGAGCCTGCTCCAGATCCGCAATGATATCCTCCACATTTTCGATCCCCACGGAGAAACGGATCAAATCCGGTGCAACACCGGCTTCTAAGAGTTGCTCGTCCGACATCTGACGATGGGTATGACTGGCGGGATGTAACACACAGGTTCTGGCATCAGCCACATGAGTGACAATAGCTGCCAGCTTCAAATGATCCATAAGCTGCTCGGCAGCCGCTCTTCCGCCCTTCAGGCCAAAGGAGATCACGCCGCAGGTTCCCTTCGGCATATATTTCTGAGCAAGCGCATGGTATTTATTGCTCTCAAGTCCCGCATAATTCACCCATGCAACCTTTTCATGCTTCTCCAGATATTCCGCAACTCTCTGAGCGTTATAGCAATGCCTTTCCATACGGAGAGGCAAAGTCTCCAGTCCTACATTTAACAGGAAAGCATTGTGGGGGGATTGAATAGAGCCAAGGTCTCTCATGAGCTGAGCCGTAGCCTTGGTAATATAGGCACCCTTTCCAAATTTCTTGGTGTATGTAATTCCATGATAAGACTCGTCTGGCGTGGTCAGCCCCGGAAACTTATCCGCATACTTCTCCCAATCAAAATTGCCCGAATCCACTATGGCTCCGCCCACACACATTGCATGACCGTCCATATATTTTGTAGTGGAGTGAGTCACAATATCAGCCCCCCACTCAAAGGGTCTGCAATTGATGGGAGTGGCAAAGGTATTATCCACGATC
>CACXDS010000152.1 GCA_902766425.1 uncultured Lachnospiraceae bacterium | reverse complement strand
AAGTGGACCATGGATTCCCGTGAGTCCGAGATCGAGTACTGCAAGGCTCATGGCATTAACCTGCCCTTCTCCGCAGACTCCTCCTACAGCCGCGACCGCAATATCTGGCACATCAGCCATGAGGGTCTGGAGCTGGAGGATCCCGCAAACGAGCCCAACTATGACCACCTTCTGGTGCTGGGCACCACTCCCGAGAAGGCACCCGATGAAGCCGAATATGTGACCATGACCTTTGAGGCGGGTGTTCCCACCTCTGTAAACGGCCAGAAAATGAAGGTTTCCGACATCATCCGTAAGCTGAATGAGCTGGGCGGCAAGCATGGCATCGGCATTATCGATATCGTGGAGAACCGCGTTGTGGGCATGAAGTCCCGCGGCGTATATGAGACCCCCGGCGGCACCATCCTGATGGAGGCTCACCAGCAGCTGGAGGAGCTGATTCTGGATCGCGATACCTATGCAATGAAGAAGGAAATGGGCAGCCGTTTTGCCAGCCTGGTATATGAGGGCAAGTGGTTCACACCCCTGCGTCAGGCAGAGCAGGCCTTCATCCAGGAGACTCAAAAGTTCGTGACCGGCGAAGTGAAGTTCAAGCTCTACAAGGGCAATATCATCAAGGCCGGCACCACCTCTCCCTACTCCCTGTACAATGAGAGCATTGCCTCCTTCACCACAGGTGAGCTCTACAACCACCACGATGCAGAGGGCTTCATCAACCTCTTTGGCCTGTCCTGCAAGGTTCGTGCAATGAAGATGCAGGAGCAGAAGGTAGATATGTTCTAAGTTGTTCTAAAACAAATACATCCTCCAAAGGTGCTTGCTTTTGGAGGATTTTTGTATTATGATATTGCAAACACTGCGAGGTAATATAATGCCAAGTACAACGCTAATGATCCTGATCGTTTATCTGCTCCTGGTCAACCTGATCGCTTTCGCCCTGATGGGAATCGACAAATCCAAGGCAAAGCGGGGTGCCTGGCGTATCCCGGAGAAATCTCTGTTCCTGTCCGCCATCATTGGCGGCAGTGTCGGGGCAATCCTGGGTATGCAGATTTTTCGCCACAAGACCAAGCACTGGTATTTTCAATACGGAATGCCCCTGATCCTTGTGCTGCAGATCATACTTGGCGTACTACTCTATATTCACCTCGGATAATCAAAAGGAGCTTTTACATATGCATATCGCAATCTGTGATGACAATGGCGCTGACAGGAAGCAGATGGAGCGCCTCTTAAAAAGGGAGTCGGATAAAAGAGCCGACACCACCGGAGTATTATATGTGGATTCCTACGGGAACACACAGGCTCTCTTAAAGAATCCCCTCTTATACGATATTTTCTATATCGACATGTGCCATACTCCCGGTGTCTCCGTATTTGACATCATTGAGAAGCTGGGGCAGGCCGGCAGTCTGGCCCCCATTGTACTCTGCTGTTCCGAGAAAAACTATCGGGAGCAGGATTTCTCCGCCAAGGCTTATTCCGAAAAGATCTTTTTCCTGGATAAGCCCATAAAGCAGGAAGAGCTCTCCTCGACCATCGACAAAACTCTGGAGCTAAAGCAATACGCCCCCACTCTCATCGAACTGCGGGACGAGGACGGGACAATTTATGTCAAGGAGGAAGAAATTCTGTATGCTATTGCAAAGGGCAAGGCTATTCTTGTCACCATGAAGGACGGCAGCACCAAGAGTGTGCGGACGGAGCTGCACAATCTCTACTCCCAGTGGAGCGCCAATCACGATTCCTTCCTGCCTCCCATGGCAAATTATATTTTGAACTGTCGCTACATCACAAAAATGACCCTTACCGGTGCACAGATGATCGACGGCAAAAAATTCATGCTCAGCCGCATTTCTCAGGATTACGCTCACGAGATCATGGCCCACCTGAGAGCAAAGACGGAAAGCGAGAATTTATTCGGGAGGATTTAAATGCTGGCGCTTCAGATTTCGTCTGTGAAAAGCTTTATGAGCGAGCTTCTGACAGGGGATGCCTTCGACATCTTCCTGCTGGAAGAGGCAAATCTTTCCCTGGCCATCTCCTATCGGATCGATGGCCATATCAACGCGGAGTTTTTTCCCATGGCGGAGCGCACCCCCGAATTGATTCCCTATGAATATCAACCCTGGAGCGAAACAAAAGGGCTGTGCTTTCACCTGATCAAAGGTAAGCACACCCCTCTTTCTTTTAAATTCGTTCTGCAATTAAAGCCGGACAAAATGCGTTCCATGCTGGAGAAGGAAAAGCTCTCCTGCGATGAGCTTCGGTTAAAATCTCTGGTCCTCACCATTCGCTACGAGAATGGCAAGGTCCTTCTCACCACCGGCTCCTCCTACCAGACCTTTGTCATGGATAAGACCGCCGATGTGATCTGGGACAGACAGCTCAGCAAATATCTGGCCATGAAGGGCATTGCCTTCGAAATCCTGTGACTTTTCTGCAACTGTCTCTCAGCTTGCCGCCTGCCCGCCAATCCGGTACTACTCTGTCTTCCATTCCGGTTTTGCTCTTCACACCAGCCTGTCTGTGATCCGGTTCTACTCTCCGTTCCAGCCTGTCCTCGATCCGGTACTATTCTCTGATTCTGGCTTCTTCCACATCCTGGTAATAATTTTCCTGTAAAATATAAGCGCTGAACTGATAGCGATCCTTCACCAGCTGCTGCTTCTGCGCCAGATAAGCCTCCTGCTGATCCTGGGGCACGATCAGATTTCCCTCCCCGTCCTTCAGCCAGATGGTCTCCTTCGTCTTACGGTTATAGATCACCCCGTCGGTGACAAAGCTTCTGTCGTTAAAGATCACCAGTCCCTCATCTGTGGAAAAAATATCCCTTCCCGCATACATTCTGGAATCAAATTCAAACCCAAACAGATTCAGCAGCGTCGGCAAAATATCCACGGAACAGCAGGGCTTGTCGATCACTACGGGATTCTCTTCAAACTGCACATTCCAAAGGATCAGATTATTGCGGAACAGATCCTTGCCGCCGGAAAGGCTCTTCCCCGCCAGCTCCTCATACTGCTCAGATGTCATGGCGTAGGGATAATGATCCGCACTCATGACAATGACCGTTTTCTCCAGCTGTCCCGCTTCCTTCAGCTGCTCCAGAATATACTCCAGCGCCTTATCCAACTCAATATGACAGGCAATATAAGCCCTGGCGTTTTCCGACATATCCAGATCCGCCACTGCATCCTTATTCAGGGCCGACATGGAATTCCCCTTGAAATTGTAATTCATGTGCCCGGACACCGTCATATAATAGGTGTAGAAACGCTCGTCATTCACATACTCCGGCATCGTGCTGATCATCATCTGATAGTCCGAGGCGGGCCACCGCTTGGAGGTCTCCATCTCAAATACATACTGCCCGTACTGCGCTTCATCCAGATCTCCCAGATTGCAGGCCTTAAAGAGATAGCCGAGGTTGGGATGCGTCACATGTCTGTCATAATAGGACAGACTGTTGTTATGATATGCCCTGCTCTGGATACCTGTGCGGTTAAAGAAGCCTGCCATGGTATAGGGCATGGCATTTGATGCGCTCTTCCTCATGCTGAACTGTCCGTCCGGGATCAGTCCGGTATTGTTCACATACTCCCCGTCGCTGGTACTGGTCTGCCAGAGGGGAACATAATAATTATTAAACACAAAGCCCGTATGAATCAAATGGTATAGAGTGGGGGTCTTATCCTCCCGCACCGCATAGGGCGAAAAGCCCTCCGCCGTGAGAAAGATCAGATTATACCCCTCAAAGATCCCCGTATATTCATTGGTCATAGTAGGCGGATCGTTTATAATATACTCCGCCAGCCAGTTCTGCTTCTTGTTATCCGCAAGGGAGAGCAGGGTTTCCTGATCCAGTGCAAACACATTTGGGGACGGTACAAAGACCTCCGGCGTAGGCGATGCCTGGGGAACCGGTTCCCCAGTTTCGGTCGGCTCTCCCTCCGCATGCTCAGTGCCCGGATCTGCTGTCGCCTGCGGCGTTGGGGAGGGTGCGGCAGGCCCCGGTGTTGGAACTCCAGGAGTCGGATTCTTGGCCTGTTGCTTCTTCTTGCTCTTATATGCTGCATTCTCCACTGCCTGCTTTACGCTGAGCACCGTATCCCTCTGCAGCATGGGATGAACTCCCATATCCTCCGCCACAGTCAGAGGATCAAAGAAATCCGTATAATTCTCGTAATAGTCGGAGTCCGTTGCCTTCCCAACAGCCATGAAAACAAACGAGGAGCTTACGAACACCACCAAAGTCAGGAGTACTCTCATAAAGGAGAGCACCTTGAACTCCGGAAGCTTCCACTTTTTCTTATGCAGCAAAACACAGATGATGATCCCCGGGACCACCATGGCGATCACATAGGGAGAAACCTCCATAAAGCCTGTGAGCGCTTCCCTCCAATAATTTGTCAGCGCATCCTGCCCTCCTCTAAAAACAGCCTCCCAGAGCATGGGCTGCTTGAAAATATGGAGATAGGTTGTCTGAGCAACCGTCCAGAAAATGGACCACCAGAGAAAGATCTGAAAGAGGATTTTCTTTCCCCTCCCCTTTGCCACCATGACCAGCATGGTCTCCACAGCCGCCCAGGCCATGATCACAAAAATCGTAAAAAGCGGATTCACAAGCTTAAATCCGAATCCGCTGATATGATAAATACATTCCAAGTACAAAAATAGTCCCGATAGAACAAGCCACAACGCTAACATCTCAATCTGTCCTTATCATTCGTCCTTTTTCTTTTACTTTTTCATCCTTGAGCGAAAGACCAGGCTCGCCAGATAGCCAAAGATCAATGCCGCCGAAGTTCCAACGGCTCCCGCCCGGAAGCCCCCTGCAAAAAGCCCGAGAAAGCCCTGCTCCGCCACCTGCTCCCGAACGCCCTTCATGAGCACATTTCCAAAGCCCAGCAATGGTACGCTCGCCCCGGCTCCCGCATAGTTCAGCAATGGCTCATACAAGCCCAGAGCGCTAAGGAGTGCCCCGGTCACAACGAGAAGAACCATGATCCTCCCCGGCATAAGCTTAGTCTTTTCCATAAAAAGCTGCACAATAGCGCAGATACAGCCCCCCACCCAAAACGCATTCAAATAATCCATTGGCAATCCCTCTCTCCCATCCAAAATATATCTTTGAGAAAAGTATCTGCCATTTTTCCGGAATTATTCGGAATTTGCGCGCCTTTATTTCATCGACAGTCCTTATACCTCGGCGATGACCTCCACCTCACAGAGCACATTCTTGGGAAGGGTCTTCACCGCCACACAGCTTCTGGCCGGCTTTTCGGTGAAATACTTGGCATATACCTCATTAAAGGTCCCAAAATCGTTCATATCCGCCAAAAAGCAGGTGGTCTTCACCACCTTCTCATAGCTTGTACCTGCTGCCTCAAGCAACGCCCCGATATTCTTCATCACCTGCTCCGCCTGCGCCACAATGTCAGTCGCTTCGATCTGGCCATTCTCCGGATTAATGGGGATCTGTCCGGAGGCAAAGAAAAGATTCCCCGTGATGATTCCCTGAGAATAAGGTCCAATGGCTGCAGGTGCCTTCTGTGTCGTAATTTTCTTCATTTTTCATTCCTCCTGTTGTATGCTTTTCAGATTTACCAATATACCATAAGATCATTTCATAGAATAAAGGATCATTTCTGCTGCTCTAACAATCATTTCTCCGTCTCCGGCTCGTCGAATTCCACCGTCACATAGAAACCTCTGGGATTCTCCACCACATCCGCCACCACTCCCTCTCTGGATTTCAGGCGATTTCGAAAGGGAATATTGGGCGACATGGCCAGGGACGGATCGATGGTGTAATAATAATTGCTGGGAAGAAGTCCTTCCGTCACAGTCACCTTCTGTCCCTTCTCTACCAGCCCGGGACGCTCCATCTTAAACTCTACTCTACGCATGCTCCCTCCTAAGTCAAACGGTTCTGCAGGACCTTTGACGTAAGTGTCGCCGTGAAGCCGTTCAAGGGATCGGATACGCTTCTAAAATACACGCTTGGGATCTTCCGCTTCGTTTGCAACACCAACATATATATTACCAGTATCAGATTGGATTTACAAGTCAAATTTCCAAAATTATACTCTTTCCAACACCACGCCATGACAGATTGCCGGGACTGTTTTTCCCTCATTGAAGCTGGTTTTGGAGAGAAGAGCTCCTGTGGGAAGGAACAAAATCCTCTTCCAATTTCCTTCCTCCAATTGCTTCAACAGGTAGGCGGAAAGGGTGGCAGCGCAGCACCCGCAACCGCTGCCCCCGGCATGACAGTCCTGCTCCTTTGTATCATATATTTCCAAACCGCAATCCATATGCTTTTCCTTCAGATCGATTCCCTTCTTTTGCAGAAGCTCCAACAGAGCCATCTGCCCCACCTGCCCCAGATCGCCTGTCACGATCCGGTCATAATCCTCCGGTCCCCTCTCCCAGTCCTCAAAATGCCTTTCGATGGTAAAGGCTGCCGCAGGAGCCATGCAGGCTCCCATATTCATGGAATCCTTTATACCGTAATCCACAATCTTCCCCACAGTCATCCCCATGATTTTTGCACGGGCGCCGCCCTCACCCCTCTTCCCCAGCAGAAATGCTCCGCTTCCCGTAACTGTCCAGCTTGCGGAGAGAGGTCTCTGGTTTCCGTATTCCAATGGAAAGCGAAACTCCCTCTCCGCGCTGGCAAAATGACTGGAAGTGACGCAGGCTGCCAGCTCCGCATACCCCCCGTCAATAGTCATCGCTCCTAAGGTCAGCGCTTCACCGCAGGTGGAACAGGCTCCGTAAATGCCAAAAAAGGGGATCTGAAAGTCTCCCAATCCAAAGGAACTGGCAATGGACTGCCCCAGCAGATCTCCCGCAAAAAGAAAGCGCACCTCCTCCGGCCTGATCCCTTGTTTCCCCAGTGCGATCCGCAAAGCTTCCTTCTGAAGGACACTCTCCGCCTCCTCCCAGTTCTCCGCCCCAAACAGATCATCCTTTCCAACCAGATCAAAAAGCATCCCCAGAGGGCCCTGTCCCTCCTTTGTCCCCACCACACCGGCACTGGAAAGAATATACACCGGCCGTTCCAATTTAATGCTGCTTTTTCCCAAACAATGTCCCATAACGCTCCTCCGCACATTTTTCTTTGGGAATAATATGCCACAATTTGGAGACAAATATACAAAAAGGACCTCCGAAGAGGTCCTGAAAAATTTTTACTCTGCACTGCCGGAGGGTTGTACAAAGCTGGTAACCACATAGAGCACAAGCCCGTTGAACTCCACTCTTGACCATCCGGAATCTATGCTGACTCCGGTGCGCTTAGCTGAAAGTCCTGTCCGAAGCTGAGCGCTTACCGTATTGGCTCCCTGGGATGTGCTGGGCTCCGTTCTCAGATTCACATCCACCTTTGCCGTCACATCATCATCGCAGTCCCGGAAAAGAATGATATAGCCATCCGAGGTTGTCACCCTGTTATCCGGATCATCCGGCTCCTTCTGCACATAATCCCGGTCGGTAGTCAACATATAGCTGACAGCATAGCCCTCCTGTCCGTTAAAGATCACCTTGGACCAACCGGTCTCCCGATTGATACCCACACGCTTTAGGAACTGACCGTGCCGCAGCTGACCCGCCACCGTTGTGATTCCTTCCGTATCCGGCAGAATCCTGATGATGGCGGCATCCTTAGCCGTTACATTCTCATCCACCTTCTCAAAGAACATGCTGGCATCACCGGAAACGGGATCCTGCTCGTTCTCAGTCTCCTCTTCTGTGGTGCCCTCCTCGCCGTCCGCAACCTGTACCAGTGTCTCCGTAATGGAGGGTGTCACCGGTACCTGCACATTACTGATATCCGGCTTGGATTCCTTATGCGTAACCTTCCATACAATGGAACATACGATAGCTGCAAATGCTACCATCACCAAAAAGGTGATCAGCATGACCATAAGGCTTCCCTGATCCTCCGCCTCCACATAGGCCTCATTCTTATCCCGATATTTTCCGGGCATCTTGTCCTCCCGTCCCGCAAGAAATGCGATTT
>CACXDS010000151.1 GCA_902766425.1 uncultured Lachnospiraceae bacterium | reverse complement strand
AAGGCAAAGGCCTCCTCCTCGATCACCTTCACTGATCGGGGGATCCTTATCTCTCTCAAGGATTTGCATCGGAAAAAGGCCCTCTGTGGAATTCTCTCCAATTGATCGGAAAGGGTGATCTCCTTCAGGCTCCCACAGTGTTCAAAACATCTGCTCCCCATCTCCATTAAGCGATCGGACAGATCGATGGACTCCAGGGATTGACAGCCGGAAAACGCCAGCGCTCCCACATAGGATACCGCCTTTGCATTGGATACGCTTCTCAGCCACTTACTGTTTTCAAAAGCAGATCTGCCAATCCTCTCCGTGTCCGAAGACAGGACAATGCTCTCCAGCAGATGACAATCCTGATAAACCCTGTCTCCGACGGATCGGATCCCCTCCGGAAAGACCAGCTTTTTGATATTTCCGGTACTCTCCACCAGATTTTGGTCTCCATCCAGCTTAAAACAATTAATACATTCCGCAAAAATCCTCTGAATCAGCTCCGGATAGTTTCCCTCTGCCGGATCCGACACATGCTTCAGCACATATTCCTCTCCGTTCCAATCCGTGATCCTTTTTAGGTTCAGACAATTTCGAAAAGAGAGACTTTCGATGGCGATCCTTTCGGATGGGATCACCAGCTCCGTAATATCTGTATTTCCTGCAAAGCACCAGCTTGCGACGCGCTTAATCCCGGCAGGGAGCTCCACCCTGCCCCTGCAAAGCGTCCCATCCAAAAGGATCTGATTTACGATCACCATATCCGACTGCTCTCTTTGCCGCTCTAACCAGGCGGTCTGAGAAAAGGCATGGCTGCCGAAGCGTTTCACGGAATCCGGAATATGGATCTTTGCCAGACGCACATGATCCCGGAACACATCCTGTCCCACCTCCTCCACATCCCGGGGAATGGTGATTTCAGTGGCATCCTGCGTATAACCCATCAGGCTTTTTCCTTCCCGGATATCATAACAGGTATATATGGAGGCAATGGCCTCTCTGACCGGCAGGGGATATGGATTTCCCACATAATTCAGGCTGTCCCGGAATTTGGAAAATTCATACCTTTCTCTGTCTTCTTCGCCTCCGGCCTTCTCCATTTGATGCAGAACGATGGATCTGATCTGGGTACATCCGATGAAAGCACCGCTCCTAAGCACTGTATCGGAATCAAGCTCCAGGGATTCCAATGACGCGCAGTCCGCAAAAGCATGGTAGCCGCATTCCACCCGATGAAGCACTACCTTCTTTAGGGAATCACACCGTTCAAAGGCCCGCTCCCCGATCAACTCTATATTGGAAAAATCGACAAAAGGCAATTGTACGCATTCATCAAAGCACCTCGCCCCCATCCGGGTGATCTCCCTGGCATCAAACACCTGCAGGGAATAACATCCGGCGAAGCACTCCGGCGGCAGAACCGATATACCGGCGAAATGAACCTCCTTCAGCTTTCTGCAATAGGAAAAGGTCGCCTTTCCCATTTCCTTTACCCTGAGCCGGACCCTTTTTAAACTCGGGCAAGCGGAGAATACATTCTGCTCCAGAACACATTCCGGCGCATCTATTTCTATCTCCTCCAGATCGGGGCAGGCAGAGAATGCATACTTCCCGATTCTTTTCACATCGGTTAACCGCAGGCTCTTAATTCCTTCCTCCCTTGCATGTGCATAGGGTGCAATGCAATCTTCTCCCTCCTCAGCATGGGGCGCAGTGCGATCCCCTCCCGCCTCAGCATGAGCATAGGGCGCAACGCACTGGATGCAGGATGGCCCGGAGGCGAATTCCCCGAAGGACGGATCCTGCGACATAGTTGCGCCCGTCCCAATCATATTCTGAGGAAAGCTCCTTGCCCGATAAAAGGCATAGGGATGGATCCATGCCTTCTTTGGCCATGGGTCAAAGGGAGTCAGCAGAAAACAGCGCCGGAAGGCGTATTCTCCGATAAACTCCAGGTTGTCCGGAAGATTACATTTCAAAAGCTTCTTGCACTCCGCAAAGGCCTCTCGCTCCACTCTTTTCAGCCCATCCGGCAATACGATATTTTGCAAGGTGACACAGCCCGCAAAGGCCTGCTCCCGGATCTCCCTAAGTCCCTCCGGGCACAGGACGGTTTTCAGCCTTTCCTTCCCAAAGAAGCAACGCTCCCCTATGATCTCCACTTCCTTGGGAATCCGGATCTGCTCTTCCTCCCCCAGATATCGGATCAGGATCCTCCCGCTGATATAAAAATCACCCAGTACCTGATCCCTGATCCGGCCGACCAGATCATCCGTCGCTTCCTCCTCCAGAGGATGGATTTCCCCCCGCAAATGCACCTTCTTTAAGTTAGAGCACCCCCGAAAAGCCTTCTCATCCAAGATCAGCTCCTCATTTTGAATGGTGATCTCCTCCAGGCTGATACAATTCAGGAAGGCATTGGCCCTGATCTCCCTCAGGGATTTCGGCAGTGTTATACTTACAATTCCCTTTTTATCATAAAAACAGCTCTTTCCGATAGCAATTATCCCCTCCGGCAAAGAGATGCTTTTCAGATTTACGCTGAAGGTCTTTAAGACCCCGTCCTCGATCTGCATGGAATGAAAAACGCTCCCTGCAATGGATTTGATGATCGCAGGATAAGAGGCATGAGAATTCATGGCTTCGATCAGATTGGGAATCTCATAGAGCTCACCCGACAGAGAAATCCTTCGGATACGCACACACCCCTCAAAGACTTCATCCCCAAAATTCGCGCTATCCACATTGCGGTTCAAGGCAATCTCCTCTAAGGAAAGATTATGGGAAAAAACGCCCTTTCCCAGGTGGTCCGGTCCCTCCATGACCACTCTTTTCAATCCGTCACAATACAAAAAAGCGCAGTCTCCCACCTGCGTCATGGATTTTGGAAAAATCATCTCTTCGATCTTATGGCATCTGTGAAAGGCATACTCCCCGATCTCCGATAATCCCTCCGGGAAACGAATCCCCTGTAGCTGCCGACAGCCCTTAAAGGCTGCTGCCCCTATTTTTTTAAGAGTGGCGGGGAGCTTCACCTTAAGAATCCAGGCCATTCCCTTAAAAGCCCCTTCCCCGATGGTATGAACGCCTTCCGGAATTTGAATCTCCGTTTCCGCCCCTGTATATGCTATCAAAACGCCGTCTTCCACCTGAAAAGTTTCTGAGCATAACCCGTCACCGCATTCTCTCTGTTGCATCTTCTCCTGCACCGGCTGATCCCCCTCTTCCCGGAATTATTTTGTACCTGATAACCATTCAGAACCACCTTTTGTCAGAAGATCTCTCCCAGAATCCCCTTTAGCTCGGATATACTTCCGCACTTATAAAGAGCCTGCTTGTATTGCTTTGTACCCGGAAGCTTTTTCATGAAATAAGAAGCAAGCTTTTTGATGTAGGTGAGCACATACAGCTCATCAAAGCACTCCCTTGCAAGCTCCAATTGCTCCATCAGCAGGCTGCGCTTTGTATCACTGCAGTCTCTGCCCGTTAATTCTGCAAAGATCAGTGGATTTTCAAAACCATACCTTGCCAGCATGATTCCGTCCGCCCCCGTCTTTTCCATCATTTCCTCGGCCTTTGCCCCGGAATCGATCCCGCCGTTTGCAAAAACGGGGATTCCCACAGCCTTCTTTGCCAGACCTATATATTCATACAAGGGCTCTCCGTCATACATCATATCCCTGGTCCTTCCATGTACCGTGATCATATCCGCACCGGACTGTTCACACATCCGGGCAAACTCCTCGATCACGATCCTCTGGCGATTCATGCCGATACGGCATTTCACAGAGACCACCTTGCCACTTCGCTTACAGGCCTCAATAATCTTCGAGGCCCTTGGAAGATCCTCCAATAAGGCACTCCCCTCCCCGGCCTTCACTACATTCGGCACAGGGCATCCCATATTGAGATCAATGACATCAAATCTCTCCAGTCTTTCACTCTTGGCAGCCCGCTCAAAGACAGTGGGAATGGATCCCAGGAGCTGCACACACTTTATTTTCTCCCGGTCATCCGTATAAAGCAGCTTTGAGGTAGCCCTGTCATTATACTTCAGGCCATCCGAGCTCACCATTTCCGTATAGGCACTCCCCGCTCCCAGATGCTCCACCATAAGACGAAAGGGAAAGCAGGTATAGCCTGCCAAAGGCGCCATCAGTACATTGGATGGAAACCGTATCCCACCGACTGTAATCTCCTCACCTATTCTCTTTTTCCCGGGAAAACGCCCTGATTCCGATTGCATTCTACTATCCTCCCCACTCATTACTATGCCAGAATTCAGAGCCCCTGTCAAACCGATCTGCCCGGAAAAGTTATGACCATGTCCCCTTTTATGTTCTGGAATAGCAGAGAAGTCATTATCATATATTTCCTCAAGAATACTCTTCTTCACTTCCCACGGTTCATTATCAAATCCTCCACATTTTAGAAGAGCTTCTACGATATTCCAGATTTCTTCAATCTGATACTGATCATCAATATGTTGTATTATATCTTCAGATCCGATAGCATACCCTTTATCCCTGCTTTTAAACAAACCACTTATAATTCCTATACGAAATCCTCCATTCCAAAAGGCACTCGCATTACTGCAAGTGCCTCTTTATAGCAATAAGTGTTCACGAATTAAAAAGCTCTTATCTCTTTCGCCATTGAAAATGGTATTATTTCTCCAGGATTTGTTTCTTGATACGCTTTTTCCTCATGCATATAATCAACGATTTCTTGTGCCTTATAATTCTTAAACTTTTTTATCACAACATCCAAAATAGATTTATCCTTATCACTTAACACACTATAATCCATACCCTTACTCGGATAAATATGAAGCATAGAATCATAGTTAATGCTT
>CACXDS010000150.1 GCA_902766425.1 uncultured Lachnospiraceae bacterium | reverse complement strand
GACTTCTACGCATGGGCCCCTCCTTGTGACAATGTTATCACACTTTACGAAAATAGGCTAGTATTTCCTGCGCCACTTTCTCATTCAGCTCCGGTATCTCCAGCAGCTCCTCCAGGGAGGCGTTTTTGATCTCCTCCAGACTGCCAAACCTGCGCATGAGCGCCTTCCTTCTGGAGGGCCCGACTCCCGGAATATCCTCCAGAACGGAGCGCACCTGCGCTTTTCCCCGCAGGGATCTGTGATACTCAATGGCAAATCTGTGCGCCTCATCCTGCACTCTTGTGATCAGCTTAAAGCCCTCGGAATGCGTGTCTATAGGCATCTCCACATTGTTGAAATACAGTCCCCTGGTCCGGTGATTGTCATCCTTCACCATGCCGCAGACCGGGACATGGATCTGCAATTCCTTCAGCACCTCCAGTGCGATATTCACCTGCCCGCGTCCGCCGTCCATCATCAAAAGATCCGGGAATCTGGTAAAGCTGCCAAAGCTCTCCTCCATTCCCTTTTCCTTAAGCTCCTTCGCTTCCTCCAGACCATGGGTAAAGCGCCTCTCCAGCGCCTCTCGCATGCAGGCATAATCATCCGGCCCCGCCACGGTCTTGATCCGAAATTTGCGATAATCACTGGGCTTTGGCTTTCCCTTCTCAAATACCACCATGGAGGCCACATTCTCAAACCCGTTGGTATTGGAAATATCAAAGGCCTCCATCCTCTCGATGCCCGGAAGCCCCAGAATTGCCGCGATCTCCTTCACCGCGCCGATGGTCCTTCCCTCTTCCCGCTTCAAGTGCTCCCGGTCCTGGCTCAGGATCAGCTTAGCGTTCTGCGCCGCCAATTCCACCAGCTTTTCCTTGCTGCCGATCCTGGGCACCCGCAGATAAACTCTGGAGCCCTTCCTGCTGCCCAGCCACTTTTCGATCAGCTCCTGATCCTCCACCTCATACTGTAGCATGATTTCTCTGGGAATAAAGGGAGTCCCCGCATAGAATTGCTGCAGGAACTGCCGCAGGACTTCTGCCTTCACCCTGCGTCTCGCCTCCCGACACTCCCCATATTCGGCCACTGTGTCCTCGCGTACCGCCGATCGGCTCTCTTCTTCATCCCTTCTCTGATCGCCAGTGTCCTTCTCTTTTTTGTCCTCCGGTGCCCCGCCTGCGTTCTTTTCCGCTTTGTCCTCCGGCGTCCCGTCTGTGTTCTTTTCCGCTTGTCTGCCGAATAATTCCTCCCCGGGCAATTCCGACACATGCGTCATATAATAATGTTCCCGCCCGATCAGCTTTCCGTCCCGGACAAAGAACACCTGCACCACAGCCTCCGTGCCCTCCTGGTACATGGCAATGATGTCCTTGTCCTCCCCGTCCGAATCCGTGATCTTCTGCTTCTGAGCCACAGATTTCACACTGGTATAGAGATCCCGGAACCTGGCCGCCTCCTCAAACTCCAGCTCCTCCGCTGCTTTCTTCATCTTCTGCTCCAGCTCCTTCAGGATCGGGGCATAATTGCCATTCAGAAACTCCAGTGCCCCCTCCACCTGCTTGCGGTAGCTCTGCTGATCCACATACCCCTGACAGGGCGCCAGACATTGCTTGATATGATAATTCAGGCAGGGTCTCTCCAGCCCGATATCCCTCGGCAGATTCCTGTTACAGGTCCGCAGCTGATACAATTTATTCAAGAGCTCAATGGTATCCTTCACCGCAGCCGCACTGGTATAGGGTCCGAAATATTTGGACTTATCCTTTTTCATGCTGCGGGAAAACAGAATCCTTGGAAAAGGCTCTCCCAGCGTCACCTTGATATAGGGATAGGTCTTGTCATCCTTCAGCAGCGTATTATATTTCGGAGAATGCTCCTTGATCAGATTATTCTCCAGGACCAGCGCCTCCAGCTCCGAATCCGTCACAATATACTCAAATCTTGCGATCAGCCTTACCATCTGATCGATGGCAGGCCCCCGGCCGATGTTTTCACGAAAATAGGACCGCACCCTGTTGTGAAGATTGACTGCCTTCCCCACATACAGGATCCCGTCCGCAGCGTCCCGCATAATATATACTCCCGGTTTGTTTGGGAGCTTTTTTAATTCTTCCCCGACCTGAAACATAGTGGTGTCATAACCTTCCCGGCTTTAAATGAACTCATTTGTCCTCATCATTTAAGCATACTTTATCATTTACCGTTTTCAAATCTTTTATTGCTGTTCACTGTTTTCTAAAATTTTACTGTTATTGCAGTCTTCTGTCAAGAATAGCCCGACTTTTCAGTGGCTTTGGAATATACCTGTCCGGCATTAAATTTGCGAAGCCCTTTCTTTACAGACTCTCTGAAGCAAAAAAAGGACACCCCATGGACGCTTCAGGTCGCAGAAAGCACACTGCCCGATAAAAACACAGAGAAAAGCCCCTTCGGCTCACACCGGAAAAAAATCTGCTTTGGGGCTTCTATAGCACTTCCCCAAAGCAGATTCAAGGACTTTATAAATATATTTAATTACATTCAACACAAAGAAGCCGGTTTACACTTTAGTCCGTCTCACTGGCAGCTCCCAGCGTCACCTCAAAGTCATGGGTGACATATTCGCCTGCCTCCAGTCTCTTTACGGTTACCTTCACCACATCTCCCTGCTTGTAGTACTCCAAAATGGCCTTTACATCGCTGACCGAGCTGACCTTCTCGTTTTCTACCTTGGTGATCACATCGCCCTTGTAGATGCCTGCTGCCTCTGCGCCGCTTCCCTCAAATACGCTATAGACAAAGGCCCCCTCCGGAATGTTGTAATATCTTCTTGCATTGTCATCAAAGGCCTGAAGGCTCACACCCAGATATCCCATCTCATCCTCGGACACTCTTTCCTTGCGGGTCTGATGCTCCATCAGCTCGGAGATAATGGGATTTGCCGCATTGATAGGAATCGCATAGCCCATATTATCCACATCCGCACCCTGGATCTTACCGGAGGTGATACCGATCACTTCGCCCTTGACATTGAGCAGTGCACCGCCGGAATTACCATGGTTGACTGCCGCATCCGTCTGGATAAAGGTACCTGTGGTGCCGTCCTCACTTGTCATCTCACGATCCAAACCGCTGATCACACCATTGGTAACAGAGATTCCGATGCCCAGCGCATTACCGATCACGATGGCGGGCTGCCCCAGCTTCAGACTGTCACTGTCCCCAAGCTGAGCGATGCAGATGGCATCCTTTGTCTCAGGTGTGAGATCCTCCAGTGCCACTGCGATCACTGCCAGATCCATCTCGGAATCCATTCCTTTTACCTTTGCTTCCGCTGTAGTTCCATCGATAAAGGTGATCTCCAGCTTATCCGCATTGGCTGCCACATGATGATTGGTGGTGATCAGGATCTCCTCATCATTCTCACCTACGATGATCCCGGAGCCGCTGTATTGAGGAGTAATAACATTGCCCCAGAAGTCATACTGCCTTTCACGACTGGTATTCAGGATCGTCACCATGGCGGGAACCACCTCCTCCACCACATCGGAGATATCCGTTGTCACCACGGATACATTGGCGGAATTGGACATCCTGATGGGCTCCTCATCCGTCACATTGACCTGCTTGATGGGAACCGCTTCACTCACCTGCTCCTGCGCAGTCTGCCCGGCCGAGGCCGCCTGCTCATATTTATCCAGAAGTCCGGTGCCATAGCATACGCCGTAGAAGGTTCCGCCCGCTGCCCCTCCAAAAAGAACCGCAAGCACAATGGCTGCTACAGCCTTTCTGAAAAATCCGCCCTTCTTTTTCTCTTTTGCTTTCACCCTCTTAGAAGCCTTTCTTCCGGCCGCTCCATTCTTCTCCGGGCCCATCGTCTCTGCCTGAGCCTGATAAGCACTCTCGGTCCGCTGCTGCGTACCTTCCATGCTTCTCTCCGCCTCAGTCCGGAAGCTCTCCACTGCTTCGCTTCTCTCGGCATGCGCGCCG
>CACXDS010000149.1 GCA_902766425.1 uncultured Lachnospiraceae bacterium | reverse complement strand
CACAAATCTCCCATTCCAGGTTCCGGCGAAATCCTGGCTCGCCAGATCCCGAAACACCAGAACCGGAAGGGCAATCTTAAACACAAACTTATTCATCCAGGACGCTGCTTTGTCATCGATCAGCCCGATCCTCCGGAAGAGATACCCCATCGCCATAAGCGCAAAGATCGGCAGCGTCGCATTCAAACTAAAAACCAAATTCTCCATATATCATCCCGTTCTTTCTTCCGGAATTCCAGCTCAGTCTTCCATAATCCTCGCCCATTCCTTCACAAGGCGTTCCAAGCTCCAGGCAGCATTGGCCGGGCTGGTGGAGGGCATGCAGACCGCCTTCCGCTTTGTCATCGGCTCCAAATACTTCTGATAATATTTCTCCGCCGTTTTCCCATTCACAACGATTTTCCGGATCCTTGCCTCTTCCAGAATCGGCGTCAGATCATTTGCCACCACATCGGAAATGCTGGCATCCGAGGACCCTTTTATGTCACAGGAATGCACCACATCCCACAGCGCCATGTGATGTCTTCTCAGCATTGCCTTCTTTTCCAGGATGGTATTTGGAACATCTTCTCCCAATACCGCCGCCATCACCCTCCAAAACCGGTTCTGCGGATGCCCGTAAAAAAACTGCTGCTCCCTCGATTTCACCGAGGGAAAGCTCCCCAAAATCAATATTTCCGAAGCTTCATCATACAATGGCGGAAACGGATGCTCCACATGAACCATCCTTCACCCCCCTCTCTCAACCAGAAAGCCCAACATAGTTATCCTTTGTTTTTCCGTACTTACCGAAATTCTTGGCTATTTGCCGATCAATCTCTGTAACCCTGGTAGCTACAATCCGATATTTATGTAGATCTTCGGCTTCTGTGTCCGTTTCTTTTTTCCATTCCGCGGCGTCCGCTTCAAATTCATGAATCCTCTGAACTTTGTTCCTGATCTGTTCCTCCGAATACTTGGATATCTGCTCGGCAAATTCAGATGCCTCACATTCCTTCAAGTCAAATATCTCTATTTCGTCATGATAAGGATTCCCCTCATCAATGTCAAAATCCACATAGACCGAGGAGCGTGTCGCCTTTACCGGAATTCCGGTAAAATACTCCCTCCAGGCTTTTATATCGCAATCATAAACCACTTCCAACTCAAGGCTGTTTTTATCCACATGATAACAAATTTCCCCGCAGTATTCTACACCTCCAATTTGTGCCGTAATGTGAATCAAATTTTCAAACCTCGGATCTTTTCCCGTATCCCCCCTCTTTACGCATAAAAAACCATATTTCCAACACTTCGCCGTTCCATACCTCACAATTTTCATTTGCTCCACCGTAGGACGGTTTTTTTGACACATTTTCCGTCCTGCCGCTCCTCTCTTAGGGTCAAACAGAACCATTCTGCAGAATCTTCTCCTGCGTCCCAAAGCCTTTTCTGCCATAATCCGGCCACTCGCTCCCCACATTAAGGTGATTCTCCAATAGCCAGGCGTCCGCCACCGTCTCATAGCGCTCCTCCCCGGCCTCATTTACCAAAGTGACGGAAACCATCTGTTCTTTCTCCGAATCCCTCTCTTCACAGCCATAATCCCCATCAAAAATATGCTTGATCTTCCACATCTATATTTCCTCCGGACCAAACAGACCCGTCTCTCCTGTTCCATCCA
Source organism: uncultured Lachnospiraceae bacterium (assembly GCA_902766425.1). GTDB lineage: Bacteria > Bacillota > Clostridia > Lachnospirales > Lachnospiraceae > Acetatifactor. The sequence continues at coordinate 1,105 of CACXDS010000149.1, read as the reverse complement.
TCACTTACCGGATCAAGGAGAACCGTCCCTCTTGTCCCACAAGGCCCTCTGCCTCCACCTTTAGGCTTATCTCGCCCGCTTCGTATCCCGCCCGGAGAATGGCCATGGCACGGCCACGATAGGTGCATGCCTCTCCGTCCGTATAGTTTTCCTCCGTGATGGGATTGCCGGAGCCAAAGCCCGCGAGCGCGGCACTTCCTGTCACCGAAGCCTTTAATGCAATCTCCGCATCGGGCACAAGCCGCCCCTCCGCATCCAGGACCTCAATTCCCACATAGATCAGATCATGCCCGTCCGCCCGCATGATCTCCTTCTCCGGGCTAAGGCGGAGCGCGGCGGGCGCTCCCGTTGTCACCAGCTCGTCCCTGCTGACTTCCTTTCCTCCAAGGTAGCTGACAGCCTCCACCCTTCCGGGCTGATAGATTGTCTCAAAACGCGCCGTAAAGGGCAGGGGCCTCTCCATAGAGACAGGCTTTCTCCCAATGGAGCTCCCGTTGACGAAAACCTCCACCTCCTCCGCGCCGGAAAACACAATAATCTCCACAGGCTTTCCCTCAAAGCCGGCATAATTCCAGTCAGACAATACATAGGGGAAGCCCCACATGCTGACAATCTCCTTTTTCCCGAAATGCTCCGGATGCATGCTAAAGCAGCAGGTCCGGTCGCTCCCCCAGACAATGCTCCTGTAGTCCCCCTGAGGAAGCCTATGCCCGTTAATGTCAAAATCCGCATCATTCGAGAGCCTCCAGGGATAGGGCGAGGTCTGCTGGGGCATCAGATCCCATGGAAACCGCGGCGCCCCGGGATCATTTTCATCCACATAGACAGCCTTTCCAAGCCCTGCCTCCCCGATATAATCCCAGGCCGTCCAGGTAAAGTCACCGATCACATAGGGGAGCTTTTCCACAAAGGGCCAGCGGAATCCGATCTCCTTGGGGAAATTCTCCGAGCCGAGGATCACTCGCTCCGGGAACATCTCGTGATCCCGCTCATAGATATCCTCCATGTAATTATAGCCCACCACATCCATCCCATTGGTAAAGGGCTCTGTTCCCCTTTCCCAAAGCGTTGTATTCAGGCCCTCGTCCGAATTCTGCGCCTGATT
>CACXDS010000148.1 GCA_902766425.1 uncultured Lachnospiraceae bacterium | reverse complement strand
TCCTCCAGCACCTTCTCCTTCCCTCTGGGGCAGAGGGCCTCCACCATGGCTATAAACTCCGGTCTCCCCTCTGCAAAAGCATCCTCCAAAAGCTCTCCCAGCACCTCCTGCCGCATCAGCTTGATCTCCCGCTCATCCGCCACGCGGAAGGCCGGATCCAAGCCGATCTCATGGAAATGATTCCTCACAAGAAAAAGGCAGAAACTGTCTATGGTTGTGATCTGGGCATTGTGGAGAAGTGTCATCTGTCTCTGCAGATGCACGGATTCCGGATGTAGCTCCAGCCTCTCACTGAGCTTATTTCCGATTCTCTCCCGCATCTCCGCCGCAGCCGCGCTGGTAAAGGTCACCACCAGGAGCCTGTCGATATCCACGGGATTCTCCTCATCGCACACCATATTTACGATGCGCTCGGTGAGCACTGCAGTCTTGCCGCTCCCCGCAGCCGCCGATACCAATATATTGCAGTCCCTAAGGTCGATCACCTCCTGCTGCTCCTCCGTAAATTGCATTCCCATGCTCACTCCTCCCGGCCAATTACCAATCCGCCTCTATCCCGATTCGTTGCTTCCCCTGCGATCTTCTCTCAGCCTTCCCGGGTTTTTCTCCCCGGTTCTCTCCCGGCCTTCCCCCGGTTCTTCTCCTGAGCCTTCTCTCAGCCTTCCCGGGTTTTTCTCCCCGGTTCTCTCCCGGCCTTTCCTCCGGCTCTTCCACTGAGCCTTCTCTCAGCCTTCCCTTGATTCTTCCCCCGGCTCTTCTCCCGAGTTCTCCTCGCTCCTGAGCTTCTCCATGATCTCCTCCGGTGAATACTCCTCCAGGGTTCTCGGATCACACCCCGGCATGGAGGGATCAAAGCCGCACACCTTCCCATAAGGACAATAGGTGCAGGCACTTTCCTTTCCCCTCTCATAAGGCTTTAAAGAAATGTCCCCGTTTAGGATCCGTCTTCCCAACTCGTTAACCTTACTGTTCACAAAGTCTGAAACAAGATCGATCTCCTCCCTGCTCATAACGCCTGATCTGGCTGTGTAGCCCCCGTCCTTTTTTCGCTCCACAGGGATCACATCCGATTTATCCGTAAAAGTACTGTCCAAGAGTCTGACCACCTCCGGAGCCCCATTTACAATCCCTCTGGCTCTAAGACTTTTCATGATCTCCTCATCCAGTTCCTCATCAGTGAGCTCTCTGTCACTCTCTACCAGAGGATCCTCCACATGATAATATAAGAGAGCAGCCGGCACCACTTCCTTGTCACGGGCCACCTTTTTTTCCCGCTCTAGCGCCGCATTCATATATACCACCAGCTGTAGCTGCAGACCATAATACAGAGCTACCAGGTCAAATTTCTTATCCCCGGACTTATAATCCATGACCTTTACATAAATATGCTCCTCATCCTCACAGGTATCCAGCCTGTCAATCCGCCCCTGAAGCCTTAATTTCTCCTCGCGCCCCAGAGATACCCGCAGATCCCCCAGCTCCCGGATCTGATGGAACTGCACTTCATAATCCTTGGGCCGGAAGACGCCCCTCTGCAGCTGCTTTTGCAGCGTGAGCACTGTGCGGAGCAGCACCCTTTCCATACGCTTTACCTGATAAGCATTCCTCTGAGAGGAAAAGAGCACACTTCCGCCATACCCGGCTGCCTCCCGCTCAAGGCTCTCCGAAACAGTCTTTCTTGCAAAGTCCTCATCAAAGCTAAACCATGTCTGCCCCGCCTCTTCCAGCTTATTGGAGAAGTCCTCCAACACATGATGATAGACTGTGCCCAGATCCACCGCCTCAAAGCCAAATTCCTCCCGCTCCTTCAGTGCCAGACCATACTCCAGAAAATGCCGATAGGCACAGGCCGCAAAGGTCTCCAGCCTGCTCACACTGTTTTCCAGCGAAGTACCGTAGAGCATACTTGATATTTCCTTAGCCAAGGGTACATCCTCATATCTGGTAAAGGCCGCTCCCTCATACCGCTGCCTGATCTGCACCCGCCCGGCGGCACCATAGGCCCGATAAAGCGCAAACAACTCCTTCTCCCTCTCCTTGGGCAGCAGGCCGGCAGCATAATCCCTCAGATCCTCTGAAAGCAATTCTCTCCCCTGTGTCTCGCACAGAACCTGCTCCAGAGCGGGCATATTTTGGGGTCTGGACACCTGTAACCCCGGGAAGCTCTTTTTCAAGCTGTCGATCAGATAGGCGGGACGCAGGGCCTTACCGTCGCTCCCCTGTCTGGAATAGGACAGATAAAGCCTCTCTGTGGGCTTTGTAAAGTTCAGATAGAGATAAAACCTTTGGATAAACATCTGCTGTCTGGGCGTTGGTGCCAGTTCATGACCGGAGTCCTTCAAAAACTCCCTCTCCATATCGGAGATAATACCACCCTTGGATACATGTCTGGGAATGATCCCATCATTTACGCCCAGAAAAAATAACACCTTCACCGGCTTAAATCTGGTGCGCTCCATATCCCCCACCAGTACTCGATCCACATTCTGCGGGATGGTTCCCACCTGGATCTCCCCCAGACCGGCTGACAGAATATCCGCAAACTCCTGCAGATTAATCTTTTCCTCCCCCAGCAGCCCATGGATCTGCTCCAGAAGCTCCAGCACAAGACGGTAGATCTGCTCGTATTCCTTGGCTCTGGCCTCCTCCCCTCGCTTTGCAAAGGCCCCGGCCCTCTCCGCCAGCTTTCTCTGGCAATTCATCCCCACCAGAAAATCATAGAGCCTCTCCACATGGTTGCATGCCTTGTCCGTCTTTTTGCTCGCCAAAAGCTCCACCTGTGTCATAAAGGCTTCTCTGGTGGCATTTAAGCCCTCCAGCTCCGATTCATCCTTGGGATCCATGTTCTTTGTCCGCTTTACAAAGCGATTCTGATAAGCCTTCTTCCCCCGGATTCCCATGGCCAACACATAGTTTTCCAAGCGGTCGATCTCCGCCATCGGAATTCCTGTCATACCGCTTCTCAGATAGTGAAATACTGCCTCGTAGGAATAATTCTCCAGTGTCAGCTCAAGAGCGCTCATCATAAACTCGGTCAGCGGATTCAAGGTAATTCCTCTGGTTCTGTCCAGAAAAAATGGGATTCCCGCCCTGCCAAGCTCCGACTCCACATAGGGGGCATACCCCTCCAGATCTCCCGTGATCAGAACCATGTCGCGATAAGCAATCCCCTGCTCCCGCAGCAGTCTCTGCATCTCCAGCGCCGTCTGGTGAACCTCCTGTGCAGGGCTTGTTGCCTCAAATACCCTAATTTCCTCCTGCATTCCTTCCCTTTCAAGAAAGACCTGCCGATCATACCGGAACAGATGATCCCTCAGAAAGGCCAGCTCCCCGGCCTGCGCTTCTCCTCGCAAAAAGACATCCTCCCGACGATCCCTGGAAATATCCGCCTCCGCCGCAAGCCGTTCCAGATCCGTCACGGTTTTCTTTGTGAGATAAAAGAGCTTCTGCTCCCCATCCAGCCGATAGGGACTCTCCTCCTCACCACAGACAAGTGTGATGATCATTTCACTGCAGCTTCCCGCCAGCTCCTGCAGGAGTCGGTACTGGATCGGGGTAAATCCCGTAAATCCATCCAGCAGCACTACACTGCCCTTCAAAAGCTTTGACCTGGAAAGGCTTCTGCGCAGGATATCCAGACTTTCCTCCGCAGTCACAAAGTGATCCCGGATATATTCTTCAAAGCTTTCATAGATCACTCCCAAGTCCCGAAGTTTCCCCGCCAGCACCCTTTTTTCTCCGGCATAGGAAACCAATTCCTCCACATCCTTTGGTGCAAGACCATACTGCATGAATTCCGAAATGGCGCTCTTCACTTCATGGATATATCCCTGCTTATGTAAAAATCCCCCCAGCACGGGAAGCTTTTCTCCCATTCCCTCCGTTACCTTCTGCAATACCAGGCTCTTCCCCGTATCGTCCAGCACGGGAATCTCTCTGTTTCCCACTTCCTCCAGGATCCTGTGACTCAGCCTGCCAAAGCTGAGCACATCGATATTCAGAATTCCTCCCCTGGGATGCAAAAGAGCCAGCTCCTTCTGCGTCTGCATGGTAAACTGATCCGGAACCAGGATCAGAAAATTCTGATCAGGTTGCTCCAGCGATCTTTGGATCACATCCTTATATGCTTTTCTTCCCAGCGCTCCGTCGGAGGCGCCAAAATAAAAACGCAGACTCATCCCTGCTCCTTCCATCCTGTGAGATTCCTTAGTTTCTTGGGTTATCTCTTTGATTTCAGATACTATCCTAAAGCATTTTATGTCCATATGTATGTACATAAAACCGAGGTCCAAACTGTTGATCACTGTTTTGACCCTCGCCGGATCAGGTGTCTCGTAACCATTTTGTGCAGGTTCCTCTCACAAATTCCTTATGAAAATCCCAGCAAAGCTTTACTTTAGATCCAGCTCCACGGGGCAATGGTCCGATCCCAGAATCTGAGTATGGATCTTTGCGTCCTTCATCCTGTCCTTTAATTTTTCAGATACCACAAAATAATCAATCCGCCATCCGGCGTTCTTAGACCGGGCCTGGAACATATAGGACCACCAGGAATAAACCTCCTTCACCTCCGGATAGAAATACCGGAAAGAATCCAAGAAGCCGTTCTCCAATACTTTAGAAAAACAAGCCCTCTCCTGATCCGTAAATCCAGCGTTCTGGTGATTGGTCTTCGGATTCTTCAGATCGATCTCCTGATGCGCCACATTCAGATCACCGCAATAGATCACCGGCTTTTTCTGCTCCAGTCCCTTCACATAATTTAAAAAGGCCTCCTCCCACCGCATGCGATAATCCAGCCGCGTAAGCTCCCTCTGGGAATTGGGCACATAAACCGTGATCACATAATAATCCTCAAATTCCGCCGTGATCACTCTTCCCTCATGGTCATGCTCCTCCACGCCGATTCCATAGGTCACAGCCAAAGGCTCCTTCCTGGTAAAGAGGGCCGTCCCGGAATACCCCTTCTTCTCCGCATAATTCCAATACTGATGATACCCCGGCAGATCCAGATCGTGCTGGTCAGCCTGCAGCTTTGTCTCCTGCAGACAAAAGATATCCGCATCGATTTCCCGAAAGAAATCCATAAATCCTTTTTGCAGGCAAGCCCGCAGTCCATTCACATTCCATGAGATCATTTTCATTTGTATTTTCCGCCTTTCTTCGTATTAATCTTTCCTGCTGTCTGAGGCCTTTTTCAGGTTCCGCACTTCCTGCTTTCCAGCCGATGCTTCCGTTTCTTTTT
>CACXDS010000147.1 GCA_902766425.1 uncultured Lachnospiraceae bacterium | reverse complement strand
TCGGACATACCAAGCGTGCCATATCCGCTCCCGGGCATTCCCCAGGGTCTGGAGCTTCCACAGTTATTACCGCACCCGCAGCCATTTCCGTTTCCACTACAGCCGTTGCTGCCACAGCTATTGTTTCCGCAGCCATTATTGCCACAGCCGGAATTGCCTCCACATCCGCTGTTTCCGCAGCCATTGTTGCCACAGCCGGAATTTCTGCCCAGACCGCCGCAGCATCCCAGGAGTAAAAGAATCCACCAACAGTTCATAAAACATCCTCATTGATAATTTTAGGATATTTTATGCAGCTCCCTTTTCATTCGTGCAAAGGTATAGCGCTCGCCTTTTTGGGCCAGCATCTTTAAATATCGAAGAAGTCGTTTTCTGGTATAGGGATGAAGCGGTGCATGATCCGTTCCCTTAAAATAATACTTCAGAGGACTTTCATCCGTATAGGCCTCTCCCTCATAGACCTTACTGGCAGCGATCCGGTCCATCACCATCTCCGCAATATATCTGTCCGGCATGGGGACCGGCGCCATTCCCCCGGGAATCTCATGCGTACTGTAATCGATCCAATACTCATAATGATGTTTATTCCTTCCCTTGTGATGCAGCCAGGCCGAGGAATATCCCTTATCCTCCCGTTCCGCATTATTCGGGCTGCGGTTTCCCTGAAAATATTTCACTCCCACCCAGAACTCCTCCGGACTGTATTTGGAGAGATCGTGCGTCAGCCCCTGCCAATACAGGCCGATCTGAAAGCAGCCCTTTGCCACCAGATATTTATGATAGGTTATCGTCTTCAAGTGCTTCCAGATCCTTCCCATTCTCCTTATCCTCACTCACAAATACCGCTATAGTCTTGGGCTTGATCAGGATCATATCCTGACCGCATTCAGTTTCCGTCATCTCCTCAGAGGTAGAAAAGAGCTGAACCCACCTTTTCCCCTTTGGTAATCTGGGAAGAGCAAGAGAATGAGATTCCCAATGCATATTCATTCCCAGATAAATGAAGTCATGAGTTCTCTTCTCGCCATACAGGCCGCAATACATAACCCCAAGCTGCCTGCTGTAATTCTCCATCTGCGGACGCCAGGCAGTCATTCCATGGTAGGAATAATCCGGGTATCCGCAGGATATGGAATCCATCATACTGGTTTCCTTCGCGGGGTGTAGCACGAAGTTTCGGGTTCTAAACTCCATAAGCTGCCTGAAAAAGGAATAGATTTCCCGGTACTTTTCAAGATTCTTCCAATTCAGCCAGGTCACCTCATTGTCCTGACAATAGGGATTATTATTTCCCTTCTGAGAATTGCCGAATTCATCCCCCATAAAGATCCGTGGAGTGGATTGCGCAAAAAGCAAAAGACATAAGGCATTTTTCAACTGCTGAATGCGAAGCCTCTGAATCTTCTTTTTGCGGGAAAAGCCCTCTTCCCCGCAATTCCAACTACAATTATAATCCGTTCCGTCATGGTTATCTTCGCCGTTGGCTTCATTATGCTTGAAGTCATAAGAAACCATATCCATTAGAGTGAAGCCCCAGTAGGTGCTCAGATAATGGATCCTGCCGACGGCAGCGGGAATCGCCCGAAGATGATACATGATCCCGGGGATCATCCCCTCCTCACCCTTCAGAAATCTTCTGACATCATACATAAAATCATCCCGCATAAGGCCAAGCGTTTTTCTCTTGGGAAGAACATTTTTCCCGTAAATCCTCTGTGTATCCATTTGATAATACCAGAGCTTTGTATCCGCCAGCTCGGGAAGCTGTGCCAAAAGATCTGCGGGAAGATTTTCTCCGATCAAATGAAAACCATCCACCCGGTATTCTTCCACCCAAAAGCGAAGGATATCCGGGATCTGCAAGGGATTAAAATCCTCCGGGAAATAAAACTGCATCACAATCTCCATCTGATTTTCATGCAGGGCCCGGATCATTTCTTTGCATTCTGTTATGGCATCCTTTTGGGCATAGTCCGCCTTAGGTGCATAATAAAACCCCTTTGTATATCCCCAGTAGTTCAGTCTTGGGCTCTCCTCCGGCCCCGAGCTGTAATTGCGCAGTCCCTTAGGCCTCTCGTTAAACTCATAGATCGGCTGAAATTCCAAAGTGGTAACTCCAAGCTCCTTTAGGTACGGAATCTTCTCTACTACGCCGCCAAAGGTTCCTCTGGTCTTTACACCGGATGAAGCATGCCTGGTAAAGCCTCTGACATGAAGACAATAGACCAGACTATCCTCATAAGGGATCCGGGGCTCTAGAGATCCTCGCCAGTCAAATAACGGTGTTTTCAAAATTGTATAGATATCTTCCTCCCCTTTGACTTCACCATATTTCTTTGCCGCAAAAAATCCCCGCCCCTTTGGGTCGGCACATTTCTTCTCACCCTCATAATACTGATACAGCAATTCCCCGGGCAACGCCTCCTCATCCAACTCCAGGTGGTGAACCTTTCCAACCTTACTCTCCCCGGGAAAAGGCAGTTTTTTCAACAGAGCCCCCGTATTCCTGTCATAGATCAGCACTCCGCAATCATCATTTTCACTGGCAAATGTAAAATAATACTTCCGTTCCATTCTTGTCCTCTTATTGCCTGCCATTTGTACAGAGTCCGGCACAAACAATTTGGCGAAAAGGCTTGATTTTTGATCCCTTTTTGGGTATAGTTTAAAAGAAATACAATCAAGCGGCCACAAAACCCCAACATACTTCATTATTATAACGGATTTGGTGCAAAATCACAAGTAAAATACAAAAAAATACGGAACGCAAATGTCAGACATGCTTTCTGACTAAAAACAATCTCCTAAAAGAAAGGATACTTAATATGGCAAATAACATGGAATCCAATTCTTCCGCTGTCAATGCGGAGAACAATGAAGCCGAAGAAGAAATGACCATTGATCTTGAGCTGGATGACGGCCGAAATGTAACCTGCTCCATTGTCACGATCCTGGAGGTGGAGGGTAAGGATTATATTGTGCTGCTCCCTCTGGATGAAGATGGGGAAAACAAGGACGGAGAAGTCTGGTTCTATGGCTACAAGGAAAATCCGGACGATCCGAATGAAGAACCCGAATTAATCTATATCGAGGATGACGAGGAATATGAAAAGGTAACAGAAGCCTTCGATGAGTTTCTGGACAATTCCGAATTTGACGAAATGCTGTGATATCGGACAATACACTTTGCTATCAGACAGCATAAGTGATTTTGCAGACATGCGCTCCCTTCCAATGCGAAGAGAGCGCTTTTGCGTTTTATGCTTTGAGCTTTCCTACGCTATGTTGATCTTTCTGGAGCTTGCGCAAAAATCTGGAGGGCTTCTCCGGAAGCTCTGCCGTGCCTGCCACATAGGTCAGGATCAGACTTTCCTTTGCTCTCGTCATTCCAACATAAAAGATCCTTCTCTCCTCCTCCACAATCTGCTCCGAAAGCAGATTGCCGTAAGGATAAACCCTGTCATTACAGTCCGGCATGATCACCCGACCAAATTCCAGTCCCTTTGAGGCATGGACAGTCATAAGATGAATGTGGGACTCTCTCTTCTCTTCCCTCATTTCCTTTGCGCAATCCCTTTGAAATTGAAGCCATTCCTTGAGATCATGATGTTCCGCTGCCTCCTCCGAAAGCCAATTCAATCTCATCAGCCCCTCCTCCTTTTTGCTTTCGTCCTCCCCACAGTCCTTCATCAGCCATTCCTCATAACCTATGACCTTCCTCACATAGTGAAGGGCCGGAAACAAAGCCAAATGTCCCAGAGTCTCCAATTGCTTCTCAAGAATTTCCAAACGCTCAAATATCCTGCTGTCCTTATTTCGATAATGCTCCCTGACCTCCTTTAGGCTACTGCATTCAGCCATAGCCTCCCTGCTCACATAACGCGAAGGTTTATTTATGATCCTGTATAAAAGAGAGGGATTCGCCTCTCCGTGGGACAGCCGCAGATAAGCCATAATATCCTGGACAATTTCATTTTCATAGGGCTGTCTGCCCTTTTCACGCATTTCAAAAGGAATATTTCGTCGCTTTAAAGCTAATGCGAAAAGCTGCATGAGTTTATTGGTGCGAAACAAAATTGCAGTTTCGCCCGATTCACAGCACAGGGAGACCAGATAATCGTATTCCTCCCTTCTATCCTTGAATTTAAGTGTTTTTACTCCCCCTGAGCCAAAATCAAAACTACTGTCCGTCTTTTGAGCCGATCCATAATCTGCAGAAGAATTGCTCAGAATCGATGAAGTCTGTTTCTTTAGAAATCGATTTTGATTTTCCTCGATCACTTGCCGGGCAGCCTTTACAATCTCCGGTCTGCTTCTGTAATTGACTCCAAGGATCACCTGTCTTGCCTGATATTCCCGCGCAAAGCTTTGCATACAACCGGGATCGGAGCCGCGAAAGCCATAGATGGCCTGATCGTCATCTCCCACTGCAAACAGATTATAAGGTGCCTTCGACAATAATTTGATCACTTCATACTGGGCCGGATTGATATCCTGGAACTCATCAATGAGAATGTGTGAAAACCGATCCTGCCAATAGCTTCGCAGAGTAGTATTTCCAAGAAGCATATTTTTGCAGTCCCCCAGCATATCATCGAAATCCAGTCTCCCCTCTTCCATTCGCCGTTCTTCATAGATCCTATATATCTTTTCAAAAGTAGACTGAATTTCAGAAGGCAGAAAAAGAATAGTCCTCGAAATGATCCCGGTATTCTTGTAATACCCAATGGCCTGAATCAGATCATTACAAAGATTTGTTCTCCGATAAGGTGAAAGCTGTGGTAACATATTGGATAAAATAGGTATCAGAATCCTCCGTTTGTCCGCATCTGTCAGCATTTGCCTGTCATTTAACGAAGTGGAAGCTTTTAGGATCTGATAGAAGATGGAATGAAAGGTGCCAAAATTGACGGTATTAGAATGATCACAAAGTATTTGAAAGCGCTGCTGCATGGAAACCGCTGCATCTCTGGTAAAGGTGAGCACCAGGATCCGCTCCGGGGCAATCCCCTTTTCCTCCAAGAGGTACTGCACTCGCCTGGTGATGACAAGGGTTTTGCCGGAGCCGGGGCCGGCCAAAACCAAAAGCGGCCCCGGTCCTTCAAAGGTAACGGCCTCCCTCTGATCGGGATTCAAGGCCGCCAGTGCTGTCAGCATGGAATCAGGCCTGTTCAAGCAGCTCGATTCCCTTCCTGATCCTGCGAAGGGTCTCATCCTTTCCTATGATCTCCATGATCTCCGTTGCTCCGGCAGGAGTCATCTGCTTTCCTGAAACTGCGGTACGGATGGGCCACATCACATAGCCATTCTTCACACCCTTTTCTTCCACATACTTCGTCAGAGTGGCATACAGCCCGTCATTACTGTAGTCCTCCTGCGCCTCCAGGATCGGAAGCATATCTCTCAACACCTGAAGTGACGTCTCGGAATTCGTCTTCATCTTTTTATGCGTATACATCTCGGGACTGTACTCCGGCAATTCCTCAAAGAAATCCACCAGCTCAGGGATATCCGGAAATACCTCAATTCTGGTCTTCACCATATTCGCGATCTTCTTCAGGTCGAAATCCTTAGTCAGGGCCTTTTTCAGATAAACCTCCGCCTTCTCATAAAAGCTGTCGAAATCCATGGCCTTGATGTACTCCCCGTTCATCCAGCGCAGCTTCACGATATCAAACACTGCAGGGCTCTTGCTGATCCTGTGGTAATCAAATTCCTTGATCAGTTCCTCCAGGGAGAAGATTTCCCGATTATCCTCAGGGCTCCAGCCAAGAAGTGCTATGTAATTCACCACTGCCTCCGCCACAAATCCCTGCTCCATCAGATCCTCAAAGGAAGAATGTCCGCTTCTCTTAGAGAGCTTTTTGTGATTCTCGTCTGTGATCAGGGGCAGGTGAATGTATACCGGGCTCTTCCAGCCAAAAGCATCATACAGCCTCTGGTATTTCGGCGAGGAGGAAATGTACTCGTTTCCACGCACCACATGGGTGATATTCATGGTATGATCATCCACAACATTTGCAAAATTGTAGGTGGGATATCCATCCGACTTGATCAGGATCATATCATCCAGCTCCGCATTATCCACAGTGATCTCCCCGTATAGCTCATCCACAAATGTAGTGGTTCCCTCGTTGGGAATATTCTGCCGAATGACATAGGGCTTTCCCGCAGCCAGATTTGCCTCCACCTCTTCCTTGGAAAGACCGAGACAATGCTTATCATACATGCAGATTTCTTTTCCCTCAACGACCTCCGTCTTAAGCGATGCCAATCTTTCCTTATCGCAGAAGCAATAATAGGCCTCTCCCTTTTCGATCAGCTCCTTTGCATACTTCATGTAGATACCGGTCTTTACACGCTCGCTCTGGACATAGGGACCAACTCCCCCGTCCTTATCCGGGCCCTCGTCATAGATCAGTCCCGTCTGTGCAAGGGTGCGATTGATCAGCTCCACAGCCCCCTCCACGAAACGCTCCTGATCCGTATCCTCGATGCGGAGCATAAAATCACCGCCATCATGCTTAGCCACCAAAAACTCATATAGTGCACTTCTCAGATTACCCACATGCATTTTTCCTGTGGGACTGGGTGCATACCTTGTTCTGATCTTCATTTTTATGTCCTCCTAATCTCTCATTCTAAAGAATCCTCGTACAATATACTCATCTGAAATCCAACCGACTGCTTACCTCGCGTTTATTAGCTGCGCTAGTTTACGCTTGCCTACTGCACGGCCTGCTGATGGCACCCCGGCTCCGGCACATCTCTGCCGGCTTGTCCCTTAAATTTCGCCAGTTCCTTCGCTGCCTGCGGAATCGGTATATTCGTTCCGGCTCCCGCCACACAGCCCCCCGGACATGCCATTCCCTCGATCAGACAGCCATTCATTCTTCCGGCCTTAGCAAGAGCCAATACCTTACGGCATTCTGTCAGTCCTTCCGCATGTTGGATGTTCACTTCGGTGTCAGGATAATATTCCCTGATACACCGTTCGATAGCCGCAGCCACGCCTCCGGCTACGCCATAGCCTCTTCCGGCTCCGGTGGCATCCGTCATCTCATCCATTGCCTTGATCTCTTCCAGCAAAAGCCCCTTTGCCTCAAACATACCGGTTAGTTCTTCAAAGGTGATGACAAAATCCACATCGGAGCGGACCGTTCTGCGGCTGGCCTCCAGCTTCTTGGAGGCACAGGGACCGATGAACACTACCAGCGCATCCGGATGCTCTTTTTTGATCACCCTTGCGGTCGCCACCATGGGCGTCAGTTCATTGCTGATCTTATCGATAGTTTCCGGAAAAAAGTGTTTTGCCATAACGGACCAGGAGGGGCAGCAGGAAGTCAGCGCAAAGGCCTTTTTTCCCGTGGCTACCTCGCTCACATAGTGTTCGGCCTCTGCCATACAACCCATATCAGCGCCCAAGGCAGTCTCATATACATCGGCAAACCCAAGCTTTTTCAGCGCTGTCTTAAACATTTCCGGAGTGACCTTCGATCCAAACTGTCCCACAAAGGCCGGCGCTACTTGAGCAATGATCTCCCTGCCACTCTGCATGGCTCTGATCAATTGAAAGATCTGGGATTTATCCGCAATGGCTCCAAAGGGACAGCTCACCATGCACATACCGCAGGAGACACAGATTTCATTGTCTATACAGGCTCTTCCGTAATGATCGGACTTGATTGCCCCAACGCCGCATGCCGCTTTGCAGGGTCTTTCCTTGTGACAGATAGCATCATAGGGACAGATATCTTTGCATTTTCCGCACTTAATGCATTTTTCCTGATCTATGACCGACTTTCCGCCCACGAAAGAGATGGCCCCTCTGGGACAGACCTCCTGGCATGGATGAGCCACGCAACCCATACAGGAGCTTGTCACCTCATAGCGGTTTTCCGGACAGGCATTACAAGCGGAAGGAATTACCTGCATCAGAGGGGGCTCATAATACTTTTCATCAATATTACTCTCCTCCAGTCCTTCCGTCAAATGCCCCGGATGCTCCCGGTTCTCCGGACGAAGACTCATCCCCATGGCCAGACGGATCCTCTCCCGGATAATGGCCCGGTCACGATAAACACTCTCCCAATACTTTGGTTCTTCATAATCCACGATCTTATAGGGCAGCGCTTCCATATCATCCTTCAGATTCTGTGAAGTATAAGCAAGATTCGCCACCTCGCGAAACACGCGTCTGCGCCTTTGCCGCACAGGCGTATCGATTCCTCGCATATTACTCATAGTATTCCCCCATGCTCCTTGGAATCAAAATATTTTTTCGAAGGCGTCCTCTCACTTCGAGGAACCTTCTTCAGCTTATTAGACCAGGATCACCTGATACGGCTTAATGTCCCTTTCATCCGCAGGCAGACTCTCCACCATCTGGCATTGATGCCCGATGGCAATGCTTCTGATCTGTAGTCCGGGCTTATCCGCGAGAAAACGATCATAAAAGCCCTTCCCGTAACCCAGGCGATTTCTATATGGATCAAAGCCGACTCCCGGCATAAGGATCAGACTTTTAAGTTCATCCTCCTCGGAATACCGGTAACGCTCTGTATGACCCGAGGGCTCCGGAATCCCATGATATCCGCTGACCAGGCCGAAATTATCCGTTCTCTCCAAATCTTCCGATGCACCTTCGATCCGATAAAAATTCATCTCTTCCCCCTCAACTCTGGGAAGATAGACTCTCTTTCCCTTTCGCAGGGCCTCCTCTAAGAGCTGTCCCGTCCGGATCTCACTGCCATAGCTCATAAAGCCCAGTATGATATCCGATCTGTAGAACCATTGGTGCCCCAAAATACGCTCCGTGATCAAAATTTCAGCTCGCAGCTGCTCCTTTTCATTGAGCGCATCTCGCCGCAGCAACAATTCTTTTCTGATTTCCTTTTTGGTTTGCATGTAAACTCCGATCATATCTTTTAATTTTTGTGAAGATTATCCACAAATTCCGAAAGATCAAAGCTTTCATCCTTGTGAGCGCAAAACAGGGTGCCGATGGGTTTTCCATCCATGATCCGATGGAGCACTCCGATGTCCTCGCTGTTGGCGATCACCATATCGGCTCCGGAGGCTGTGGCGATCTTGGCAGCGATCAGCTTAGTACTCATACCGCCGGTCCCAACGCCGCTTCCGGTGGTTCCCTTTCCCATCTCCATCAGCTCCGGGGTAAAATGCTCCACCACATCGATAAATTTGGCATCCGGATTTTTACGGGGATCATCGGTATATAGACCGTCAATATCGGACAAAAGGATCAGCAGATCTGCATCCACAAGTGCCGCAACAATAGCTGACAAGGTATCATTATCACCGATCTCAATCTCGTATGTGGCAACCGTATCATTTTCGTTCACCACAGGGATCACACCCATTTGCAGCAGCTGTGTGAAGGTATTATGTGCATTGTACCGATTCAGATTATCCACAATGGTATTCTTTGTCATCAGGATCTGTGCAGAGAGCTGATTATACTCCGCAAACAGCTTGGAATATGTCATCATCAGTCTGGCCTGCCCAATTGCTGAACATGCCTGCTTCATCGCCATGGTCTGAGCCGCTGTCTCCCCCTTCATCTCCGTGATCCCAACCGCCTTTTTTCCGGCTGCGATGGCGCCGCTGGTCACCAGGATGACCTCCTTATCCTGATTCCGGATATCACAGAGCTCCCGCACCAGCTTCTCCAACCGAATGTAATCCATATCACCGGTCTCTTTATGCTGAAGGGATGAAGACCCGATCTTTACCACAATTCTTTTTTTATTCTTGATCTGTTCTCTAATCGTATTCATTTTCCCGATTCTTTTCTTAGCTTATTATTTGATTACAGCGTCGGATAATCCTTCTTCCAAAGCAGTATCCATCATACTTCTTTTTTTCTCTTTCGTCAATTCTTTCCGCATTTTATTTTTCTGAAATTTTTCTAAAATACACTTGCGCGCTTTGCGATTTCCTCCGCCACCCGCAGTCCATCCATTGCTGCCGAGGTGATCCCGCCAGCATATCCCGCACCCTCACCACAGGGATAGAGCCCTCTGATATCAGACTGCAGGGTTTCATCCCGATGAATTCTCACCGGGGAGGAGGTCCTGCTCTCCACACCGGATAAAATGGCATCCTCCCTGTCAAAGCCGGGAATCTGCCTGCCAAACTGTGTCATTCCCTCCACAAAGGCCTGATTACAGCTTTGCGGCAGCAGTCCGCTCAGATCAGTCCAGATATATTCTCCCTTGCAGGATGGCTGTAGCTCCTGTTCAATATCATTCTGCACTCCGGAAATTACATTTTCCTGAATTCTCCGCTCCCTGCCCTCTGCCTCATCTTGGACTTCCATCTTTACTCTTTTGCGAAAATCGCCATAGCGCTGCACGGGAATCCTCCCCTCTCCCAAGACATAAGCCTTCTCCTCCAGCTCCCTTTGAAAAAATATTCCACCCAGAGGATCCTTACTCGGATAATCGTCCGGTGTGACTGCCACAATGATGGCACTGTTACTGTTTTTTCCGCTCCGACCGCTATAGCTCATGCCATTGACAGCAAGCCTCCCTTCCTCGGAGGAAGCATTCACCACATACCCACCGGGGCACATGCAAAAGGAATAAACTCCCCGCCCTGTGGAGGTCTTGGCAGTCACCTTATAGGCCGCTGCTCCCAGCTCTCCCGGGTCTGCAATTCCGTATTGACTCTTATTGATCATATTCTGAGGATGCTCCACACGGAAGCCTACGGCAAAGGGCTTTGCTTCCATCTCCAGCTTTTTTTCCTTCAGCATAAAAAAGGTATCCCTTGCACTGTGCCCGATCGCCAAAACAACATTTCTGCTCGGAAGGAACTCCCCATCCTTCAGAATCACTCCTCCGATCCTACGCCCCTCTGATTTCTCATCAATGACCAGATCAGAAACCATGGCATTAAATCTGATGTCCGCTCCCAGCTGCAAAAGCTCTTCTCTCATGGCTGCGATCACCTTGGAGAGCTGGTCCGTTCCTATGTGAGGCTTCGCATCATAAAGAATGTTTTCCTTTGCGCCAAAACGAACAAAGGTCTCCAGCACAGCTCGGTTTCTGCCATCTTTATCCTTTACCAGAGTGTTCAATTTGCCATCCGAGAAGGTTCCCGCTCCGCCTTCTCCAAATTGCACATTAGAGCTCGGATTCAGTTTCCCGGTACGCCAGAATTCCTCCACATCCCTGGCCCGGTCTTCGACGGACTTTCCCCTCTCAAGAAGGATGGGGCGAAGCCCAGCCAGCGCCAGATAATAGGTGCAAAAAAGCCCAGCCGGTCCTGCACCTACAACAATAGGTCTGCACAAATCGCTATCTGCTTTCTCATCAGCTAAATTGGACGCATTTTTTTTCCTGTCAGGGAATAAATAGGGCTTTCTGTCACTGATGGAGAGCTGCTCCTTTAACCTTTTGTTTTTGAGTGCCTTTCTTAGAACCTTCTCCTCTTGATCCACTTCTACTTCAAGCGTATATAAATAAAAAAGCTCCGGCTTTTTTCTGGCATCCAGGGATCTGCGCAGGATCTGCCAGGCTTTGATCTCCCGCTGGGATATCCCCAATGCAATTGCTGCCTTTGCCGGCAGCTGTTCCCTGCTGTGCGGTATTTTACACTTCAGATTTTGAACTAAGATCATATGTATCAAGCCCTTCCGTCTATATTTGTTCCCGACCTCAAACCGTCCTGCTTGCGGCGTTTCCGGCCAAGAATCCACTTGTCCAAGCCCATTGAAGATTATAGCCCCCGCATTTACCATCCACATCCAGAAGCTCTCCGGCAAAATAAAGTCCTCTGATCCGCTTGGATTCAAAGTCATCGGTGATCTGCGAAAGCTCCACCCCTCCGGCGCAAACCTGTGCGTGCTGAAAATCCCCTGTTCCAATGACCTCTGTTTTAAAATGCTTTGCTTCAAATAAGAGACTTTCCAATTTTTCCAAGGACATGACATTTGCGGGTGCCGTCCCCTTAAGCCCCGCTCTTTTGATCAGCAGCTGCATGATTTTCTTATTTAAGATTCCTGTCATGAACTCTTCAAGTGTTCTGTTTTTTTGTAGGGGAAGTCGTTTCTCGGCAAGTCTCTTAAGCTCCTTTTCCGAAATCTGCGGCAGATAATCCACCTCCGCCCAGACTCTATTTCCTTCCCTTAATGCATAGGCAGCTACACGGCAGATCTGAAAGATCGGAATTCCGGAAAGTCCCTGTTCCGTCAGCTGGAGTTCCCCCTGATCCCCGGCCAAAAACTCGCCCCTATCGTTTTGCAGGGAGATCCTAGCCTGCGTCCTCACCCCTGCTATCGCTTTAAAATAATCTCCTTCACATTTAAGGAAGGTCAATGCCGGTACCACGGGTACCACCTTGTGACCAAGCTCCCTTGCAAGCCGGTATCCGCTTCCGTCGGACCCTGTTTTGGGCGCAGCCTTTCCGCCGCAGCAAAGAATCACTCTGTCAAATGAAAAGCACTCATTCCCTGTCTGCACAAGAAAGCTGCTCCGGGAATCCTGTTTTATTCCGGTCACTCTCCGCTCTGATATCACTCTGATCCTCAGTGCGGAAGCCTCATTTCTGAGTACATCCAAAACAGCGCCGGCCTGCTCGCAAAAAGGATAGAGATAGCCGTTTTTGTCCCTGGTGAGCAGCCCCAGCTCCGCAAAAAATGCAAGCGTATCCTTCGTGCCAAATCTGGAAAGACATCTTGCCACAAACTCAGCGTCCCCGCTATAATAACAAGTGGGATCAAGCACTAAATTTCCCAGATTGCACTTACCGTTTCCTGTTGACAACAGCTTTTGGCCGACCCTGGCTTCTGCCTCCAGAATGGTCACCTCAGCGCCGTTACGCACTGCAGTAATAGCCGCCACAAGTCCTGCTGCTCCACCACCCACAACTCCAACCTTCATTTTGTTCATCCTCTGTCATATCACTCTTTAACTGGAATAGGCTTCCAGAAAATCATACAAGCTTCTTTCGTTCTCCACATGGATAAAGCCCTGGGCCAGTTCCTCACGCATGCTGTCAGAAAGCATATTTGCAGAAATCCCTGTAGTTATATATACTGTCCGCTGATCCTCTAAGAGCACCACCACCTGGTGATCCACCAGTGCAAGATAAAAGCTCTCACCGGGCTGTACATAGCGATAATTCATCTGCACTACCACCCGCTGTCTGGAAAAGCTCAGCACCTCCAAGCCGATAAAGCCTCTCTCCAGCTCCGTCAGAGGCGGCGAGGAGGCATAGGTAGCCATGGCCTGTACAAAGGCATCTCGGTCCATCCCAATATACTTTTCCGGGAGTCGAAGGGAGGTTTCGACCACGGATCCCCGCAGAACATCCATCTCCTCCACCACATACTCTGTATCCGCCCCCAGCACACGATCCAGAGAAGCCGCATCCAGGAAACCGGCAAATGGGATCCTGTCATCAACCTTCGCTTCAGAATTCGTTTCTGCTTCAGAGGCTGCCGCCGGAGCTTCCCGATGATTTTCCGGAGCACCTAAGTCATCAGTATACTCCAAACCATCAGAAGACGCCAAATCATCAGGATGCCCTAAACCATCAGACCGTTCAAAGCCCTCGGCATACCCCGATTTTTCAGAATAACCGAATTCCTCGGGCTCCAGTCTCAGTTCCTTCCTCTCCTGTCGAATTGAAAATCTAAGGCCCCCCAGAAATCCGATCAGAAGCAGTAGCGTTCCCAGTGCAAAAAATAAACCGATACTCTTTAATCCCTTCATAAATCCCCCGTCCATTCTGAACAAGTTATTTTTCTGTAAGAGTATCAGCTTATTTTTCCATTTTTATACTAATAAGTCCCCAACATCTTTCCAAAGCTCAGGAAGAATTTTCCAAACGGAATCACACTCAATTCTTCCTCTCCGAAATCCCTGATCATCAAGAGTCCCGAAAGATAGATCAGAATCGTGACTATACCGACTCCCACCACCATATAGAGATCCTTCAGATACATGCCGAAAAGCTTGCCGCAGACATACTGAACCCCTCCCATCACAGCAGCGCCAATAATGGGAAGCCAGAATATCTGAAGCCAGTTCACTCTTCCACCAATCATCTGGATACAGATTGCTCCTAGAAGAGAGGCATATACCGCAGTGGCGATCAATCCGGCATACATAAGAGCAAGAATCCCCATTTTCTCATCCTTCCAGAAAACAAGGAAAACCATCAGATGCAAAATGTCACAAAGAGCAGCCAGTCCGATACAGAGCACATCCTTCTTCAGCCTCATCAGCATTCTGGAAAAGTAAAAGGCCAGACTCATAAAAAGGATCCAAAAGCTGCCGGGAACTACTACCTTCACCAGATTGGGCGAGGTAAAGCCCGCCAGACCTCCCACCTGAGAAGGCATCATCGCAATGGAAACGCTGAAAGCAAGCCCCAGGATCAACAGAAGATGCATCCCCCCGTGGAAGGTCAATCTGCCAAGTCTTTTATCATCCTGCCGTATAAAGCTGTAGACCTTTCCCCAAAAAGGTACACTTATACTGCAAAGAAGATAATATACCATGAGACAGACGGCAAAGTATCCCACAAAATAGGTGCCATAGGAAAGGGAAGCCTTCTCTCCCTCTCTGTGATAAAAGATCATCATTCCGATAGCCACCGGGAATAGCTCCAGAAAACGAACTGCAACCTTAAAGACCATCCCCCGAAAAATCGCACTGACATAACCGGATACCGTTACGGAGGCTTTCATTCCCTCCATTTCTCCCTCCTGTTTCCTTCTGCGTTTTCCCAGGAAGGAAATAAATACAAACGCCAGCATGATCAGCTCTGCCACCACATATGCCGCACACCAGCCCGCTGCCGTGTACATGTAGGTAAAATGCTCCTGCTTCAAAAGAAGGCTGACCTTTTCCCCATATGCACCGGTCATAGCTCCAAATACAGTGCCGAGACAATATACAGCGATCTGTCTGGCTATGCAGGTAACCACAGCCGGGAGTTCAAAACCCTCTCCCTGACAAAAGCCCAAAAACAAAAAGGTCAGTCCTCTCAAAAAGAGAAGCGGAGACAGAATCCAGACCAGTAAGCTTGCATAGGGACAGAGGAATACTTTTTCTCCCAGAACAGTTCCCACACTAAGCATGAGAAGAGAACCGATCGCCCCCATGACAAGTTGACAAAAAAAGGATATGATCCGAATACTTCTGATGCTTTTAAACTGCCCCTTTGACCTTCGGACACGAATGATCTTTCCAAGCGCATCCGGGAGACCCTCCCCAAAGAAGGTCCATAACAAGTTGAATATCATCAGAGTGACAAGAAAAAATCCACTTCCCTCCAGTCCCAGACTTCGCTCAATGATCAGGAATAGGACGAGTTCAAGAACCTTTGATAAGTATTCAATCTGTTTTCTTTTTACTTCAAATTTTTTCATGCTATCACGCCCCTAATCTCTTGTAATCCCAAGCGACTGCAAAATTGCTTCCTGCTTTTCCTCCATGACAATTCTCTCGTTTTCCTCCATGTGATCATATCCGCAAAGATGAAGCATGCTATGGGCAACCAAAAAAGCAAATTCTCTTCTCAGGCTGTGCCCGTAGCTCTCGGACTGCTCCTTAACCTTATCAACAGATATGATAATATCCCCTAAAATAAGCTCACCCGAATCCGGATCGAAATAATCCGCCTTGCGTCCCTCAATTCCGTCAAAGCTACCGGGCACTTCAAAGTCTAGATTGGGAAAGGATAACACATCTGTTTCTCTGTCAATCTGACGATAATTCCGGTTATACTCACGGATTCCTTCATTATCCGTGAGAAGAAGATTTAAGGTTACCTCATAGGGACAGCCCTCGGTGTCCAGAACTGCCTCGGCTACAAGGGTAGCCGTATCCTCCACAGGAAAGGGAAAAACAACATCTGTTTCATTTTCAGCATATAATGTCATTGTACAGATTTCCTTCCGTATTTTCGCCGACTCCCCCTGCCTTCACTGCCGGATTGTCTGCTCTTTTCTTTCTCCTCATAAGTCTCATAAGCCTTCACGATCTTTTGAACCAGAGGATGCCGAACCACATCCTTGCTGGTCAAGGTGCAAAAGGCAATGCCCTCTATTTTACCAAGCACTCTCTGCGCCACATCCAGACCGGATTGCACCCCGACCGCCAGATCCTTTTGGGAGCCGTCACCGGTGATCACCACCTTCGATCCGAATCCGATACGGGTGAGGAACATTTTCATCTGCGCAGGCGTTGTGTTCTGTGCCTCATCCAGAATGATATAGGCATTGTCCAGAGTTCTTCCTCTCATATAGGCCAGGGGTGCCACCTCGATCAGCCCCTTTTCCATATTCTTGGCAAAATTTTCCGCTCCCATGATCTGGTACAGCGCATCATACAGAGGTCTTAAATAAGGATCCACCTTACTCTGGAGATCACCGGGCAAAAAACCAAGCTTCTCCCCCGCCTCTATGGCAGGACGCGTCAGGATGATGCGGCTGACCTCTTCGTTTTGAAATGCCTTGATGGCCATGGCCATGGCAAGATAAGTCTTGCCGGTTCCGGCCGGTCCAAGTCCAAATACGATCATATTTTTCCGGATACTATCCACATAGGCCTTCTGTCCCAGTGTCTTAGGCTTAATGGGCTTCCCTGCCACAGTGTGACAGATACAATCCCCATCCATTTCCTCCAAAGCCCCTTCCTGCTCCTCCAGCCCCATCTCTATTGCGTAATCCACACTCTGTTCTTCCAAGTCGTTTTCCTTCCTGATCTGACGGTATAATTCGTGAAGGACAGCCTCCGCCCGCTCCACTTTTTTTTCATCGCCCAAGATCTGTAGCTGGCCGTCCCGATCCACGATTGCAACGGAAAATGCCTTTTCAATCTTTTTAATATATCGATCTCCCGTGCCAAACAATAGCTTTTGACTTTCCGCATCCATCTCCATCGAACAATGATAAGGATCGAATGGGGCCGTTTCATTCATCTTGATATCTTTCATATAAGTGCGCCTTTTCCTGCACCACATAATCTTCCATCAGGTGCACAAAATTTCCCTTGTCTTCTATTTTAACATTTTTTTCTATAATTTGTACCCCTTTTTCCTCTAAACTTGTAAGAAATTGCATTATTTTTTCGGAAATCTGCTCCTCCATTTCCGCATCAGTATATTTTTTTAGGATTGTGAGATACTCGGAATGCTCCAGCCTTCCGAAACCCAGCGGTAAATCCAGCTTTTTACACCATCCCGGCACCCAGCTGGTCTCCACTACAGATTCGCTTAAAAAGCTCCTTCCCGGGCGGAGCCTAAGCAAATGCTCTCCAATCCTACAGTAGTATTCTCTTTTTTTCCTCCCGGTATAAGCATCCTCCCTGTAATACCGCTCAATATCCTCTTCCCGTACAATCTTATGCTCGATCATAATGTCCGCATCAGCCTTGACAAAAAGCCTTCCCTTGACAGTTCCATCCTCCCCGAACACAGGTACACAGCCCTCCACCAGAAGCTGTCCTTTTTTTACTTCATCCCCAATCTTTACCTTAGGAGTACCGCTTCTGGTGATCATGGCTACAATGCTTCCGTCCTGAGAGCTCACAAGATTCCAGCCCTCACCCTCCCCGGCAGGCGGCATGACATTTTGGGCTTGTGGCTCTCCTTCCACAGGTCCGGATTCCAGATCATTTTCTTTGACATCTATGATCAATTCCGTGCCATTCTGCTTTGCGGAGGTCCATATGATTTGCGGAAAGCTTCTGCGGATTTCCTTTTCCAGTCCGGTCAGATCGATCCTGCGAAAGGGTTCCCCGAGACTTATGTTTTGCGCCTCCAAAAAGCGAAAGAATTGATCCTCCGTCACAGATACATTCCCATTCACCTTAATCTCCCACAGGAAGAAAGACGAGAGCACCCAAAAGCCTATGGTTAAAAGGGCTCCCAACACAAAAAAGGATCTCCTGCGGAGTTTAGGCAACAAAAAAGGCAGTCCGCTTTTTTTCAAGACGACTACCTTTACTTTTGTTTTTCTGACAATGGGCCTCAGCTGAAAAAAAGAACTTCTCAGAAGCCATCCCTCCAAAGCATCCTTTCGCATGGAAACATTCCAGAGCTCTATTCCCCTCGCATTGCATAGATTCAAAAAGCGCTCCCGAAATACCCCTTGAATCCTGAGCTTTATGCTTCCACCCGCAAATCCGGCAAGTCCCTTCATTGATCCTCCCCCTTTTCCATGGATATGCCTTCCAACAGAATCCTTTTAATCCGTCCTCGGACCAACATGTCATTCCCGGTATAAAAATCAATAATCAGTTTTTCGCCTTCAATGCCCAGTCTCCCTCTTTTTCCCTGAAGAAGAATCCTTTCCTCCGAATATTCCAGAATAGAACGATAATTCTCCACCAAAGCCCTGCTGTCCCCTGTCAGGGTGACTCGGAAATTACCCATAAGGGTATCCGAAGGGATTCTGAGAACATCTGCCAGAAATTCATCCCCTCCGTTTCGGATCCCCTCTCTCAGACTCTTTTTATTTCCCTTTTGCTTCTTAATCAGCTGTTCCCTCTGTTCTCTGTGGGAGGCCTTCCGGCCATTGGCATGCATTTGCTCTTTCTCCATGGTATAAGGTATTCCATGGCAGGCTTTTTTAGAACACCAGAATACCCTTGATCAGTTTGGAAGCCTCCGGTTTTTCATCCGAAAAACGATAGGCAGCCAAAAATCTATTCTCCACCTCTGCAAGCCCGGCTTCATCATTAGCGTACATCGTTGCCAGTGACTCACCCTGTTTGGCATAATCCCCAACCTTCTTATGCAGAACAAATCCGACGCCAAGATCGATCTTGCTCTCCTTTGTCTCCCTGCCGCCTCCCAGCATCATGCAGCAGCTTCCGATCTCATCGCAGATTATTTTGGAGACAAAGCCCGCACAGGGTGCTTTGATTTCTTTTATTATTGCTGCTTTAGGCAATAGTTCAGGCTCATAAACCGCCCTGGAAGCTCCTCCCTGCCTCTCCACAAATTCCGCCAGCTTTCGAAGTCCGGAGCCATTCTCGATCGCCTGCTTCAATTTATCAGCTGCTTCCAAAGCGGAGGAACAGATTCCTCCCAACACAAGCATCTGACTTCCCAGGGTCAGCACCAATTCGGTGAAATCCTTTGGCCCCCTTCCCTGCAGGGTATCGATGGCCTCCCTGACCTCCAGAGCATTCCCGACCGCGTTACCTAAAGGCTGATCCATGTCCGTCACCACCGCTGCCATTTTACGGCCCGCGGATGCACCGATCTCCCCCATGGCCTTTGCCAGAGTAAAGGCATCCTCTTCCTTTTTCATAAATGCTCCGCTGCCTGTCTTCACATCCAGCACAATGGCGTCCGCTCCGGAGGCTAACTTTTTACTCATAATGGAGCTGGCAATCAGGGAGAGCTGATCCACTGTGGCAGTTACATCCCGAAGAGCATACAGCTTTTTATCCGCAGGAGCCAGCTGCGCAGTCTGCCCCATAATGGCGATCCCGATAGAATTAACATTCTCAACAAATTCCTCCGCAGTCAGCTGCGTGGAAAAGCCCGGAAAGCTCTCCAGCTTATCTATGGTCCCTCCGGTGTGCCCCAGACCTCTGCCACTCATTTTGGCAACAGGCACTCCGCAAGCTGCCACTAAGGGAGCCAATGCCAAGGAGGTCTTATCGCCAACGCCTCCGGTGGAATGCTTATCCACCTTCACCCCCCTAATTGCTGACAGTTCCAGCATTTCACCGCTCTCCGCCATGGCCATGGTGAGCTCGTAGGTCTCCTCCTTCGTCATTCCCTGATAATAAATGGCCATCATCAGTGCGGAGGCCTGATAATCCGGTATGGAACCATTCGTATAGCCTTCAATAAAAAAGCGGAGTTCTTCCCTAGAAAGCACTCCGCCGTTTCTTTTTTTCAGGATCACATCATACATTCTCATAGAATTCCCTCCCATGTAAATGATTATAATGCATTTCACTGTTTATATATTCTTCTGACATATGTCCGCCAGACAGCACCTGTCGCAGGCCGGCTTGGTTCTTGCAGTGCATACTGCCCTGCCGTGGTCCACCAGCCTATGACAGAGTGCATTCCCCTCCTCAGGCGGCACAAGCTTCCAAAGCTCCTTTTCCACCTTGCCCGGCTCCTTTAGGTTCTCCACAAAACCGATCCGGTTGGATAATCTGATGCAATGCGTATCCGTCACAATAGCGGGCTTGCCATAGACATCACCCAGAATAAGATTAGCGCTCTTTCTCCCCACACCCGGCAGAGCAAGAAGCTCTTCCATAGTGTCCGGAACAGCACCGTGGTACTTGTCACGAAGCACCTTCATACAGGCACTGATATCCCTGGCCTTACTGTTTCCCAGTCCGCAGGGATGCACAAGCCTTTCGATCTCCTCTACCGGTGCCTCGGCCAATGCATTTACATCCGGAAAGACCTTATAAAGCTCTTCCACCACTACATTTACTCTGGCATCCGTACACTGGGCGGCCAACCTGACACTTACCAAAAGCTTCCAGGCCTGAGTCCTGTCATAGGTCAGCGTACAATCCGAATCCGGATATTCCTTCTTTAATCTTTGGATCACTTCCAGAACAAGCTTCTTTTTTTTCGTTATTTTTTTGGAATCCATAGGCATCCTTCTCATTTGTGATAGGGTTCCCCCTGTGCGATCCGAAAGCCTCTGTATATCTGCTCCAAAAGGATCACACGCATCAATTGATGCGGAAAGGTCATATCAGAAAAGCTGACTGCTGCATTGGATCTGGCACAGACCGCCTCTGATAAACCTAGCGAGCCTCCGATCACAAAGACCATGCTTCCCCTTCCTTTTACAGCTGATTGCTGGATCAGATCGGAAAACCCGAGGGAATCCATTTTCTTTCCCCGAATCTCTAGAGTGATTACATAGGAATCTTCCCTAAGCTTTGCCAGAATACGATTCCCCTCCCGCTCTCTGATCTGATCACATAGAGCGGCGCTTGCACCCTCCGGCGTCTGTTCATCGGTTACCTCAACAAGCTCAAGCCTGCAATACCTGCTCAGTCTTTTCTCAAACTCTGCGATGGCATCCCGATAAAACCTTTCCTTGACCTTCCCTACGCAAAGTATGGTGATCTTCATGACTGCTCCGCATCTTCCGGATAGACCATCTCATAGACCACCTCATCTACAAACTGGTCTAAAAATGCCTGATCCAGATTCATAAACTGATGATTGATCCTTGCCTTGATCAATTCATTTCTGGGGAAGTACAGGGATTCCCCCGTCAGACCGGGATCCCGCATCCGAATAAAGCGATCGATCTCCTCCCCCTTCAGATTCTCCCGGCACCACTCCTCTAAAGATGCCCGCAGATTGTTTTCCGACTCCACATCCTTATCAAAGGTTTTTGCGTGGAAAAAAGACATGATCCCCAATCCCACAAAGCCCACGCACATTACGCCCATGATCACGAAAAACATGATGGAGCCCTTCAGGTTCTGCGGAAGAGGGATCACTCCTGTAAAGCACAGTGCGATCAATACGATTCCAATAACCCCCACTGCGATGAGACTCCAGGCAGAGGCCCTGTTCTCCTCCGCCTTTTTTGCGCTGCTCTCGTATACCGTACGAGATCTCTGCGCTGCTCTTGCCTGCTCGGCAGCAGCCTGTTTCATCTGCGAAAGCTCTTCCGGCGTCGCATTCTGAAGCATTTCCTGCTGCATACGAGCCGTGTGCTCCTTCATAAACACCTCAGCCAATTTAGCACTCTGTTCCAGATCAAGCTGCGGAACATCCAGGCGAAAAGCTCCCTGTTCCTTGTCAAACTCCACCTGTCCAAGACGAACACCGTTGGAGGCAAGGAAACCATTCAATTGATTCAGCAGCTCCTCATCTCCATAGACCAGCCGGACCAGAGGATTCTCATCAAGATCCTCCACCAAGGCAGCGCCGCAGTCAGCGCATACCTTGATCCCGGGACGATACTCATTCTTACAGATCGGACACCATGCCATAGCGCAATACCTGCCTTTCGCTTTATTTGCTCAAGTATTCATCAATTCCCTTTGCAGCTGCCTTTCCGGCCCCCATAGCAAGGATCACGGTCGCAGCTCCGGTCACCGCATCACCGCCGGCATATACGCCTTCCTTTGTTGTCTTTCCGTTTTCCTCATCCGCCACGATGCACTTCCATTTATTGGTCTCCAAGCCCTCCGTTGTGGAAGAGATCAAGGGATTGGGAGAGGTGCCCAGGGACATGATCACTGTATCCAGCTCCATGACAAACTCGGAACCGGGAACCTCCACAGGGCGGCGTCTCCCGGACTCATCCGGCTCGCCAAGCTCCATACGAATGCACTTCATGCCGGTCACCCAGCCCTTCTCGTCAGCAAGAATCTCTGTGGGATTGGTAAGAAGATCAAAAATGATTCCCTCCTCCTTAGCGTGGTGCACCTCTTCCACTCTGGCAGGCAGCTCTTCCTCGCTTCTGCGATAGACAATATGAACCTCGGCCCCGAGTCTGAGAGCCGTTCTGGCCGCATCCATCGCTACATTACCTCCGCCGACTACAGCTACCTTTCTGCCGCGCATAATGGGTGTGGTGGAATTTTCATCAAAAGCCTTCATCAGATTGCTTCTGGTAAGGTATTCATTCGCCGAGAACACACCATTTGAGTTCTCACCGGGAATTCCCATGAACTTAGGCAGCCCGGCACCGGATCCGATAAACACAGCGGAAAACCCTTCCTGATCCATGAGTTCGTCAATGGTGACTGATTTACCGATCACCACATTGGTCTCGATCTTCACGCCGAGTGCCTTGACATTTTCAATCTCTTTGGCGACAACCGCCTGCTTGGGAAGACGGAACTCAGGAATACCATAAACCAGCACGCCTCCGGCCTCATGCAGGGCCTCAAAAATAGTCACATCATAGCCGAGCTTTGCCAGATCTCCGGCACAGGTAAGACCTGCGGGACCGGAACCGATCACTGCAACCCTCTTTCCCTTCTTGACAGGATTCTCCTTTGGCTTGATCCCGTTCTCCCTTGCCCAGTCCGCCACAAAGCGCTCCAGCTTCCCGATGGAAATGGGATCCCCCTTGATTCCGCGGATACATTTTCCCTCACACTGGCTCTCCTGAGGACAAACACGACCGCAAACCGCAGGAAGCGCACTGGACTGGCTGATGATCTCATAAGCCTTTTCGATATTGCCCTCCTTAACCTCCTGAATAAAGCCGGGAATATTGATGCATACGGGACAGCCCTTCACACATTGTGCATTCTTACAGTTAATGCACCTGCTCGCTTCCTGCTGTGCCTCCTCCAGATTATATCCAAGGCAAACCTCCTGAAAGTTCTTTGCCCTCTCCTTGGGATCCTGTTCCCGCACGGGAACCTTAGTCATAACATCCATTTATGTTCACCATATCCTTTCCTGATCAGTGCTTTCTACCATCATTATACTTATGTTTTCTTATTCGTTCATTTATACTTTCGATAAAGCATAAAGCTATTCAAAACCAGTAAAATATTTAGTTGCAGTTTCCGCAACCGCCATGATGGGTTGCACCTTCCTGGAGAGCAAGCATAGCCCGTCCCTCAGCCGTCTTATAAATAGTCTGCCGACGCATTGCCTCATCAAAATTCACGGCATGCCCGTCGAACTCCGGTCCATCCACACAAGCAAACTTTACTTTACCGCCCACGGTCACACGACAGGCACCGCACATGCCGGTTCCATCCACCATGATGGGATTCAGGCTGACCACCGTAGGAATATTTAATTCCTTGGTCAGAAGACAAACAAATTTCATCATAATCATGGGACCGATGGCCACACACACATCATACTGCTTTCCCTCTGCAACCAGATCCTTGATCGTCTGAGTAACCATACCGCTTCTGCCATAGGAACCATCGTCCGTGGTCACATAGAGATTTCCCGCTACGGCCTCCATCTCCTTCTCAAGGATCAAAAGATCCTTGGTCTTACTCCCCATGATCACATCCGCACTGGCCCCCTGCTCCTTCAGCCATTTTACCTGAGGATATACGGGTGCGGTTCCCACACCGCCTGCCACAAAGAGAATCCTTTTTGCCTTCAGTGCTTCTTTATCCTCCTTGACAAACTCAGAGGGAGTACCGAGCGGACCCACAAAGTCATGGAAGCAGTCCCCTTCGGAAAGCTTCGCCATGAGCTCCGTTCCGGCGCCCACTGTCTGGAATACGATCGTTATTGTCCCGGCTGTCCGATCATAATCACAGATCGTCAGCGGAATTCGCTCCGCGTCCTCAAAGGCACGAACGATCACAAACTGACCCGGCAGACAATTCTTTGCCACACGGGGTGCTTCCACCTCCATCAGATAAATGTTGGTTGTCAGTTCTTGTTTTTTTAGAATCTTGTACATACTCCACCTCTCCATCCTTGCTTGTAATCTATATGATCATGTCAATCATACTCATTTTATTCAATGCTTGAACCTGCATACATGCGCTCACTGTGGGATCTCCAAGGGCCTTTGGATCTGATAATTTGCTTGCACGATCTTGCTCTTTACCCCATATTCGTTGATCATACATGCCTTAACCACTACATCCCCATAATCCAGAATGACTGGTAATGTATATTCTGTCGAATTCTCACCGGGTATCGTTCCATCCAATGTATAATAGATTTTTCCCTTCCCAGCGCAGCTGATCCTGAGCGATTGAATTCCCTCGTAAGCTCCTTCCTTCAGATCCAGAATCGGTTCAGGAGCCAGATACATACTGTATTTTTCAGAAAGCTCCGAATCCTCCTCCGACATCAGCATTTGGTTGATCCCGTCAAAATCTCCCTTTTTGATCAGCAATATCACCAATTTATCCTTTGCCAGATGTAATTGCTCCTGTGTGGCATTTTTTGAAAAAAGGATACGCCGAAGAGTCAATTCGTAATTAGCGGAATCATTTTGTAAATAATACAAATCAGAAAGGAGCGCCAGGATCTCCGCATCCTCCCCCCGTAACTCCATCGCTCTGGAATAGCATTCAATAGCCCTGCCATACTCCCCCCGCTCACGGTATTTTGCGGCCATGTCGAGCTGGTACTCCGGGGACAGATCTCTTTTCATGGAAATCTGCGTAACACAAACCATTACAATGGTTAAAACAGCCAGGCAGGCCAACGCACCCACCAATGCATAGAATCTGACTCTCGCCCCTCGCGTTGCCTCCTCGGCCTCGCCCCGATGAGAGGCATCACGCTTCACGGGATGGTCGACCGGATAATCCTCCTTGATCTGATCCCCGATTTTTTGCAGGGCCGAATCCATATTCAGATCGATCTTCGTGTCATAATCAGGTACAATATGAATATCTTCCCCGCATTTCTCACAGTACAGTGAGCCCTCCGGTATTTCTGTGCCGCAATTGGGGCAGCGCATAAGATCTAACCTCCGGTGTTATTGATTTTGTAATGCGTAGGACTCCACGCAATTCTTCATGAGCATGGCTATGGTCATGGGCCCTACGCCTCCGGGAACCGGAGTAATGGCGCTGCATTTTGGCGCGACATTTTCGTAGTCAACATCCCCACAAAGCTTATTATCTTCGTTTCTGTGGATGCCAACATCGATCACAACAGCCCCCTCCTTCACATAATCAGCGGTGATCATACGGGGCTTTCCCACAGCTACAACAAGTATATCCGCCCTCTTTGTGACCTCCTTCAGATTCTTAGTGCGACTGTGCGCCGTAGTCACTGTACCATTTTCCTGCAGTAAAAGCATACTCATGGGCTTACCCACAATATTGCTTCTGCCGATCACAACGCATTCCTTCCCCTCGATCTCAATCCCCGAGCGCTTCAAAAGCTGAATGACTCCGGCGGGTGTACAGGACACAAAGCCCTTTCTTCCAATGCTTAAATTACCGACATTCATGGGATGAAAGCCATCCACATCCTTAAGCGGATCGATGGCATCCAGAATTTTTTCCTCATCCAGTCCCTTGGGAAGCGGCAGTTGAACTAGGATTCCGTTCACATCCTTTCTGCCGTTCAGTTCCTTCACCAAATTTAGGAGCTCTTCCTGTGTGGTCTCCTCCGGAAGCTCATAAGACAGGGATTGGATCCCAATGTACTCACAGGCCTTCTTTTTGTTGCGCACATATACACAGGAGGCAGGATCTGCCCCCACCTGGATCACTGCAAGACAAAGTGTGATCCCCTTTTCCTTCATTGCTGCAACCTGCTCCTTTAATTCATCCTTGATCTGTGTCGAAATCGCTTTTCCGTCAATGATCTGCGCCATAGCCTCCTCCTTTAAAACAGTCCTGTGATCTTTCCCTCTTCGTTAACATCAATCTGATATGCCGCTGGATTTTTTGATAACCCGGGCATGGTCATAACCGTTCCGGTAAGAGCCACTACAAAACCGGCTCCCGCAGAAACATATATTTCTCTCACATTCATCTCAAAGCCCTCCGGTCTGCCGAGCAGACTGGCGTCATCCGATAGGGAATACTGGGTCTTTGCCATGCAGACAGGCATATTTCCAAACCCAAGCTGCTCCAGCTTGGCTAACTGCTTTACAGCAGCAGGAGCAAATTTGACGCTCCCGGCACCATAGATCTCCTTAGCCACGCATTCGATCTTTTCCCTAAGGGACAACTCATCCGGATAAAGCGGATGGAAATGACTCTCCTTTTTCTCCAAGGTCTCCAGGACCTTTTCCGCAAGAGCGATGCCGCCCTCACCACCCTTTTCCCATACCTCGGACAGGGCAAACTCACAGCCTCTCTCTTCACAGAAGGACTTCACAAATTCTCTCTCCGCATCGGTATCCGTGACAAAGGAGTTCAAGGTCACAACCACGGGGACATCATATTTATGCAGATTCTCAATATGCTTCTCCAGGTTAACGATTCCCTTCTTCAGCGCATCCAGATTTTCCTTTGAGAGCTCAGCCTTAGGGATTCCCCCATTGTATTTCAGTGCTCTGATGGTAGCGACCAACACCACCGCATCGGGCTTTAAGCCGGCCATCCGACACTTGATGTCAAAGAATTTCTCTGCACCCAGATCTGCGCCGAAGCCTGCCTCCGTGATGACATAATCCGCCATTTTAAGAGCAGCCTTTGTGGCTCTGACAGAGTTGCAGCCATGAGCAATATTGGCAAAAGGCCCGCCGTGCACAATAGCAGGCGTATGCTCCAGAGTCTGGATCAGGTTCGGCTTTAAAGCATCCTTAAGCAGTGCGGCCATGGCGCCCACGGCCTGAAGATCTCCTGCCGTAACAGGTTCTCCCTGATCATTATAGGCAACAATGATCTTTGCAAGGCGCTCCTTCAGATCCTTCATGTCCTCAGCAAGACAGAGAATGGCCATGATCT
Organism: uncultured Lachnospiraceae bacterium; assembly: GCA_902766425.1. GTDB lineage: Bacteria > Bacillota > Clostridia > Lachnospirales > Lachnospiraceae > Acetatifactor. The sequence continues at coordinate 2,282 of CACXDS010000147.1, read as the reverse complement.
CACTCGCTACAGTGATCACAAAATGATCCTCCCGGACAACGCCCTCGGTTTTGCCACCCATTCCGATGACGATGTTCCTAAGGGCTCTGTCATTCATATCAAGGCATCTCTTCCATACCACCTGTCTGGGATCAATGTGCAGTACATTCCCCTGCTGCATATGATTATCCAAAAGAGCCGCCAGAAGATTATTGGCGGAGGTAATGGCATGAAAATCACCGGTGAAATGCAGATTTAATTCCTCCATGGGAACGACCTGCGCATATCCGCCGCCCGCAGCACCACCCTTGATACCAAAGCAGGGTCCCAGGGAAGGCTCTCTTAGCGCGATCACCGCCCTTTTTCCCATTTTCCCGAAGGCCTGACCAAGTCCGACAGTCGTGGTGGTTTTTCCTTCTCCAGCGGGAGTAGGATTAATAGCAGTCATCAAAATCAGTTTACCGTTTGGTCTGTCCTGAATACTCCCAATGTATTCATCGGAAATCTTTGCTTTATACTTCCCATAAAGCTCAAGATCCTCCTGCTCAATTCCAAGCTTAGCAGCAATTTCGGTTATGGGGGCCATTACGGCTTCCTGTGCGATCTCAATATCAGACTTCATCTTCATTCACCCTCATTTTCTTTGAATCTTATTTGATCTCCTGAAGCATTTGTTCAAATTGCTCCATAGTCATCAGCACCTTACGAGGCTTTGTTCCTTCCTCTTCACCCACAACTCCGTATTCACAGAGCTGATCCATGATCCTGGCGGCCCGGTTAAAGCCCACCTTCAAAACTCTCTGCAGCCCACCGATGGAAGCCTTATCCTTATCGATGATAAATCTCCCGGCCTCCTCAAAATACTCATCCAGGCCAGAGCCACCTCCGGAGCTGCCGGAAGCACCTCCGCCGGAGCTGCCCATATTGTTGATCTTTTCCTGAATCTCATCCGCATAGACATTGCCGATCATCTGATTCTTCAAAAATTCCACCACATCCCCGACTTCCTTATCCGAGACAAATGCCCCCTGGATTCTGGCCGGTTTTGAGTAGCCCTGCGGATAAAAGAGCATATCTCCCTTACCCAACAGCTTTTCTGCACCCACCATATCCAGTATGGTACGGGAATCCACACCGCTGGAAACCGCAAATGCCACTCGGCTGGGCATATTCGCCTTGATCAGACCGGTAATGACATCCACACTGGGTCTCTGGGTAGCAATGATCAGATGAATTCCGCAGGCTCTGGCCAGCTGTGCCAGACGACAGATGGATTCCTCCACCTCACCGGGGCATACCATCATCAGGTCTGCCAACTCATCGACGATAATAACGATCTGCGGCAGCTTATTCGGCACATCCGCCTCCCCCTGCTCCCGCTTAGCTTCCAGTTTTTTGTTATAGCCCTTTAGATCTCTCACATTATAATCCGCAAATTTCCGATATCTGTCCTCCATTTCGGAGACGGCCCAGTGAAGCGCTGCAGAGGCTTTCTTGGGGTCCGTCACCACAGGGATGAGCAGATGAGGAATTCCATTATATACAGAGAGCTCCACCACCTTGGGATCCACCATGATCAGCTTTACATCATCCGGATGCGCTTTATACAGGATACTCATGATCAGAGTATTGATACATACTGATTTTCCGGAACCCGTGGAGCCTGCGATAAGCATATGGGGCATCTTGGCAATATCCGCCACCACTGTCTGACCTGCGATATCCTTTCCGACAGCAAAAGCCAATTTTGAATCAAACTCCTGAAACTGCTTGCTCTCCAACAGATCCCGAAGAGCAACCATCATATTTTCTTTGTTCGGGACCTCAATACCAATGGCAGCCTTTCCGGGAATGGGAGCTTCGATACGGATATCCGTTGCCGCAAGATTCAGCTTAATGTCATCCGCCAGCCCGACAATCTTACTCACCTTAACGCCCTGCTCCGGCTGAAGCTCGTACCGGGTAACACTGGGACCTTGACTGATATCTGTAATGGTCACATTTACGCCGAAGGTATGCAGGGTATCCCTGAGCCTGATAGCAGTCTCCTTAAGCTCTTCACTGTTATCCGTCACAGAGCCGGCACCCTTTTGCAGGCAGGAAAGAGGCGGAAATTTATACACCTTCGGAACCTTCTTTTCTGTATTTTGCATTTCTTTTGAAATACCTGCTTCATTTGACTGCTCCGAACCGGCATTAGCCTTTTGCGTGGGCGTAGGGTTCTGATAGCCGGCCGCACCGTGTGAAGCTCCATCTCCCTGGCTTCCGCTATGTACCTGTATATTCTTTGCCTCATGCGGAAG
>CACXDS010000146.1 GCA_902766425.1 uncultured Lachnospiraceae bacterium | reverse complement strand
TGTTCCATTTTGACGGCGTATCCCCTGGTAAAGGAAGGGCTGATCGATGTGGATACCCTGATCGTGGATGCAAAGTCCGGTACCTCCGGGGCCGGGCGCGGGGCTAAGCTGCCCAACCTCTTCTGCGAGGTCAACGAGAATATCAAGGCTTACGGCGTGGCAACCCACAGACACACGCCGGAGATCGAGGAGCAGCTGGGCTATGCGGGAAATTGTCAGGTGACGATCAACTTTACTCCCCACCTTGTACCCATGAACCGAGGGATCCTTGCTACGGAGTATGCTAAATTAAAGAAAAAAGCCGACGGCAGTCTTCCTACCTATGAAGAGATCCGGGCTGCCTATGACAAGTATTATGCGAAAGAGAAGTTTGTCCGCGTTCTGGATAAGGGAGTTTGCCCCGAGACCAAGTGGGTGGAGGGGAGCAATTATGTGGATGTGAATTTTGTCATCGATGAGCGCACGGGACGCGTGATCATGATGGGGGCTCTTGATAACCTGGTGAAGGGCGCAGCCGGACAGGCAGTCCAGAATATGAACCTGCTCTTTGGGCTTCCGGAGAGCGAAGGCCTGGAGCTGGTACCCTGCTTCCCCTAAGGCTTTGGGGAAGAGGCGGCCTAGGCTATAGGTTTTATGGCGGAACCATACAGGTGCGCAGGCATAGGAAATGTTGATTTGGAAATAGGGAGTGTGAAAGCGTAAGATGAGTAAGACTTATCGGATTGAAACCATGACAATTGAGCATTATCAGGGCCTGTATGATCTGTGGATGACCATTCACGGCTTTGGGATCCGGAGCATTGACGATTCCAGAGATGGCGTGGAGCGCTTTTTAAAAAGAAACCCTTCCACAAGTGTGGTGGCAGTAGCGGAGGATGGAGCCATTGTGGGCGGTATTCTCTGCGGGCATGACGGCAGAAGGGGCTGCCTGTATCATGTCTGTGTGCGGGAGGATTACCGGAGATTGGGGATCGGTAAGGCCATGGTGGTCTATTGCATGAATGCATTGAAGGAAGAGGGTATTAATAAAGTCAGCCTCATCGCCTTTACCAAAAATGACATCGGAAATGCCTTCTGGAACTGCATTGGCTGGACAAAGAGGCTGGACCTGAATTATTATGATTTTACGCTGAATGAAGCGAATATCACCGCCTTTAACCAGTAAGGGATGCTGGGGCGTAAATGCCCTGCGGGCAAGGGAGTGCGGGCTGCAGGGATTTTTTTAGGAGTTTTTATGGATTTTTCGAAATCTTTGTTAGATGAATTTAAGCGGGATGTGAACCGGACCATGGCGGCAGCCTGCAGGATCGGCGCCTTGCTGATGATCCTTGTGATCATTTTGAATATGAGTAAGGTGTTTGTGCTGGATACCAGAGCGTATCCCGTTCTGGTATCCTGTGTGGTCGTTATGCTCTTTCCCACCCTGTATTACGATATCCTGCACAAGGACAGCATTGTTATGAGATATGTGTTCCTGACAATGACAGTGCTCATGTCGGGACTACTCTATACCATGTTTTCCTACCATGCCGTGATCATGCTGATCTTTCCCACAGTGATGTCCGTACTATTCTGTGAGATCAAGGATGTCATTTATACGGAGCTGATCTCTGTTCCGGTGATCATTGTAGCACATTTTGCGGCCTTCATGATCGGGTATCTCCCGGATGAGCCGCTTAAGACACTGCATGGAGTGGTATTCTATGGAATCATTCCCAGGCTTATCGAGTTTTTGAGCATTGCGGTGTTATGTTTCTGGATCACAGTTCGGATCAGAAAACTGGTGCAGGCTCTGGTGGATAAGAATGAAGAGCTGATGTCCAACGAGCAGATGCTGATCGAGTCCCTCACGAAGGTGATCGAGCTGCAGTCCCAGGAGACGGGGGGACATGTGCGAAGAGTTGCGGAATATACGAAGATACTGTGCAAGGCCTGGGGCATGGACAATGAGATGACCTGGAAGGTCTCCACCGCGGCTATGATGCATGATGTGGGAAAGCTCTATGTACCCATTGAAGTGCAGGAGAAGCCGGGGAGACTCAATGATGCCGAGTATGAGGAGATGAAGAAGCATATTTTCTACGGCAGTCAGATGTTTGAAAATTCCAGCGGCGAAATGATGGAGATCGCAAAGAATATCGCTCTGCAGCATCATGAGAGATATGATGGAAAAGGCTATCTGGGCATCAAGGGAGAAAAGATTGATTTCTATGCCAGATGTGTGGCCATTGCGGATGTGTTTGATGCGCTGGTATCCAGACGACCTTATAAAAAGCCATGGACGCCGGAGGAGGCCAAGCAGCAGATCATATCCCAGAAGGGAAGACAGTTTGATCCGGAGCTGGTGGATCTATTTGTGGCCCATTTTGACGAGTTTATGGAAGTGTTTAAGAAGTATCCCGACGCCCAGGAGGAGATGGATGGAGATTCCAAGCGGGTGCTGAAATATGACAGAGAATTCCGTTAAGAAAGAGAATACGACGGCGAATTTTTCTTCGCTTGTCAGGAGCCGGAAGAAATGGAACAAGCGTGGCGAGCTTAAGTGCAGCTCGTCCTCGCACAGCGGGGATCGCAGGCAAAGCCTGCGACAGGTCCGCGACAGAGGATATAATTAGGAGGTTTTATGATGAAGGTGACAGAAGGCGGCGTGACCGCAGCAAAGGGCTTTGAGGCAGCCGGCGTGGAGGCCGGCGTAAAATATCAGAACAGGAAGGATATGGCGCTTGTCTATTCCACAGCGCCCTGCAGGGTGGCGGGAACCTTTACCAGCAATGTGGTGAAGGCGGCACCGGTTTTGTGGGATAAGAAGCTGGTGGAGACCGCACCCTTTGTACAGGCTGTGGTGGTGAACTCCGGTATTGCAAATGCCTGCACCGGGAAGCAGGGAATGGATGCTTGTGCGGCGGAGGCTAAGCATGCGGGGGAGCTTCTTGGAATTCCGGAGACCGCAGTGCTGATCGGTTCCACCGGGGTGATCGGCATGCAGATGCCCGTGGATCGGCTGAAGGCCGGAATCGATAAGCTGGTGGCTGCAAAGGCCGGCACATTGGAGGCGGGTCTGGAGGCAGCCAAGGCCATTATGACCACGGATACGATCCACAAGCAGATCGCTGTGGAATTCGAGGTCGGTGGCAAAAGGGCTGTGATGGGAGCTATGTGCAAGGGCTCCGGCATGATCCATCCCAATATGTGTACCATGCTGGGCTATATCACAACGGATGCAGCCATTTCCAAGGCGCTGCTCCAGAAGGCAGTGAGCGCCGCAGTGGTGGATTCCTTTAACATGATCAGTGTGGATGGGGATACATCCACCAATGACACACTGCTGGTGCTGGCAAATGGTCTGGCGGGAAATGAGGAGATTCAGACAGAGAATGCAGATTATGCGGCATTCTGCGAGGCTTTGAATTATGTGACCAGATATTTGGCCAGAAAGATGGCGGGAGATGGCGAGGGCGCCACCTGTCTCTTTGAGACAAAGGTGGTCAATGCCGATACCAAGCAGAATGCACGGATCCTTGCAAAGTCCGTGATCTGCTCCTCCCTGAGCAAGGCGGCAATCTTCGGACATGACTGTAATTTTGGCAGATTCCTTTGTGCGCTGGGTTACAGCGGTGTGTCCTTTGATCCGGACCGTGTGGATCTGTTCTTTGAGGGAAACGGAAAGCGGATCCAGGTATTCGGGGACGGCGCACCCAAGGAATACAGCGAGGAGGAGGCAACGGAGCTTTTGTCGGCACCCGAGGTGACGGTCTATGTGGATATGCATGCCGGTGACCAGGAGGCCACGGCCTGGGGCTGTGATCTGAGCTATGACTATGTGAAGATCAATGCGGATTACCGCAGCTGATGAGGCAGCTACCCTCCGGGAAGTGCTTGAGTTGTCCGGAGAGAAAAGCAAAGAAGGATGCGAAGTCCTCTGAAATGCTTGAAAGAGTAAGAGGGAAGAATGATAGCAAAAGATTTGACAGGACGGGAGAGAGATCATGGAAAAGGATATGGAAAAGGTATTGCAGAAGGCGGAGGTATTGATCGAGGCTCTGCCCTACATTCAGAAGTTTAACCGCAAGATCATTGTGGTGAAATACGGGGGCAGCGCCATGAGCAATGAGGAGCTGCAAAAGAATGTGATCAAGGATGTGACACTTCTTAAGCTGGTTGGCTTTAAGCCCATTATCGTTCACGGCGGCGGCAAGGAGATCAGCAGATGGGTCGGAAAGGTCGGTAAGGAAGCGAAGTTTGTAAACGGGCTTCGTGTCACGGATGCCGAGACCATGGAGATCGCTGAGATGGTGCTGGGGAAGGTGAACAAGCAGCTTGTGACCATGGTACAGGAGCTGGGTGTCAAGGCAGTGGGCATCAGCGGCAAGGACGGCGGCCTTCTGAAGGTGGAAAAGAAGTATTCCGACGGGCAGGACATTGGCTTTGTGGGCGAGATTACCGGAGTGGAGCCCAAGGTGCTCTATGACATGCTGGAGAAGGATTTTCTGCCCATTGTAGCTCCCATCGGTTTAGATGAGAAATTCCAGACCTATAATATCAATGCAGACGATGCGGCCTGCGCCATCGCAAAGGCAGTTGGTGCGGATAAGCTGGTGTTCCTGACGGATATTGAGGGACTTTACAGGGATATCAATGATAAGTCCTCCTTTATCGGCAGACTGACCGCTTCCGAGGCGGATGATCTCATAAACGGCGGCTATATCGGCGGCGGAATGCTGCCGAAGCTGGTGAATTGCACCTCAGCCATTCGTAACGGCGTGAACAGAGTGCACATTTTGGACGGCAGAATTCCTCACTGCCTGCTTCTGGAAATATTTACCAGAAACGGCGTGGGCACGGCCATCATTTCCGATGATGAGTCTGTGGAGCCGTGACTGGGTCATTTCTGAAAGCTGAGCCGGATCGATCCTGAGGGAGAGCGTGAGGAATCCATCCGATCGTGACTGCCGGTGAGCGGATCATCAATCAAATTCGGAAAAAGAAAGCTGACCGGAAGAAGAAAGCGGCCGGGGAAAAAGTAAACCGGAAAAAACAGCCGGGGAAAAAGCAAATCGGAAAAAACAGCCGGGGAAAAAGCAAATCGGAAAAAACGGCCGGGGAAAAAGCAAACTGGAAAAAACAGCCGGGGAAAAAGCAAACCGGAAAAAACAGCCGAGAAAAAGCTGATCGGGGAAAAAGCAGACCGGAAAAAGCAAACCGGGAAAGGAAACATACATGGAAAGGCAGGCGAAGATCATGGATATGAAGGAATATATCGAGGAGGCGGAGAGTTCGCTTCTTCATACCTATAATCGATTCCAGATTGTTCTGGATAAGGGGGAGGGTGTACATCTCTATGATATAAACGGCAAAGAATATTTGGACTTTGTGGCAGGGATCGCGGTGTTTGCGCTGGGGTATGGCAACAAGGCATATAATGACGCTTTGAAGGCGCAGATCGACAAGCTGATCCACACCTCCAATTACTATTACAATGTACCCGCTGTGGAGGCGGCGAAGAAGCTGAAGGCGGCATCCGGCATGGATCGGGTGTTCTTTACCAATTCCGGCGCGGAGGCCATTGAGGGTGCTGTTAAGACGGCACGAAAGTATGCATTTTTGAAGGATGGAAGGACGGATCATGAGATCATCGCTCTGGAGCATTCCTTCCACGGACGCACCATGGGAGCGCTTTCCGTGACAGGGAATCAGAAATACCGGGATCCCTTTGAACCCATGATCGGGAATATTCACTTCGCAAGGATGAATGATATCGACAGCGTTCTCAGTCAGGTGAATGACAAGACCTGTGCAATTCTTTTGGAGACAGTGCAGGGCGAAGGGGGCTTGACTCCTGCCACGAAGGAGTTCCTCGCTGCAATCCGCAAGGTTTGCGATGAGAAGGACATTCTCATGATGCTGGATGAGATCCAGTGCGGTATGGGGCGTACCGGAACCATGTTTGCATGGCAGAGGTATGGCATCAAGCCTGATGTGATGACCAGCGCCAAGGCTCTTTCCTGTGGCGTTCCCATGGGAGCATTCATGATGACGGAGAAGGTGGGACAGAATTCCCTGGTGGCAGGGGATCACGGCACCACCTATGGAGGCAATCCTCTGGCCTGCGCAGCAACTAATGCGGTGTTTGACCAGTATGAAAAGCTTCATGTGCTGGACAATGTCAATAAGGTGGCACCTTATCTGGAGAAGAAGCTGAAGGAGCTGATGAGTCGTCACACCTGCATTAAGGAGCATCGCGGAGTGGGGCTGATGCAGGGGCTTTTGTTTGAGCAGCCCGTGGGGCCCATTATCAATCGCGCTCTGGATAAGGGACTGCTTCTGATCAATGCCGGGGCAAATATCATTCGTTTTGTGCCTCCCCTGGTGATCACGGAGGCGGATGTGGATCAGATGATCTCTATTCTGGACACTTGTATTGAGGAGTAGGCGAGGAATATGGTATGCATTTAAAAAACAGATTGCTCTCCATTCTTCTGGTAGTACTCATGCTGGGCGGCACCTGGCTGGGGGGAAGCGGAGCGATCCGCTGGCCGGAGGAACCGGAATCGCAGGAGAATGTCTGGACCAGCAAAAAAGAGACCATCTATGTCTGGTATGTGGATGAGAAGCTGGAAAATTATATGAACAGCGTGGCTGTGAGCTTTGGCGAGCAGGAGGGGGTCAGGGTGATCCCGGTGCTGAAATTCACATCCACCTTGCTGGAGGATATCAATGAAGCAACCATGGATCCGGAAAAGCAGACGCCGGATGCATATGTCATCAACAACGATGTGCTGGAAAAGGCATATCTGGCAGGGCTTGCCACGGAGATCCAGAATCCCTCCGGTCTGGTGAATGAGGCCTGGTATCCGAGAACTGCCCTGAATGCGGTGACCTGTAACAATAAGCTGGTGGCCTATCCCTTTTATTTTGACACCTGTGTTTTGATCTACAATAAGGACTATGTGGATCTGTGGATCAGGCAGCAGGCGGAACGCGTTCCGGACACCTTTGCTGTGGAAGTGGATGGAGAGGAGCAGACAGTGACCGCCTCGGAGGAAGAGGGGGGTATCGCCGCACAGCTCATGACTGAGGAGGGAATCGGAGAGGACGGACTTCCCTACACTGTGGGGGGGATCCTTCAATTTGCCAACAGCTTCGATGCGCCGGAGGGTGTGGATGGCGTCATGATGTGGGATGTGGCCGATATCTTTTACAATTACTGGATTGTCGGGGCATATTTCAATGTGGGCGGACCCTGCGGGGATGATAAAAATGACATTAATGTCTTTAATGATGAGACCGTGGAATGCCTTGAGGTGTATCAGACACTGAATCAGTTCTTCTACATCGAGGCGGGCACCATGAATTATGAACTGGCCATGCAGGATTTTATGGAAGGCAAGATGGTGTTTACCATCGGTACCACGGATTCGGTGCAGCGCTTGGAGGAAGCAAGGCAGGATGGAAGATTTCCCTTTAACTATGGGATCGCAAAGCTCCCGGATATCACGGGAAGCCTCAAGAGCAGTCCCTTATCCGTGACGGATGCGGTGGTTGTCAATGGCTTCTCATCACATAAGGATCTGGCTAACCGCTTTGCAGCCTATGCGACCCACATGTGTGCGCCGGAATTGTATGCCAGGAGCGGGAAGATTCCCGCCAGTCTGGCCGCAAATCGCGGAACGGATATGCAGTCCGTCTTTATCGATCAGTATGCGGAAAGCATCTCCCTGCCCAAAATGATGGAGATCGGTAATCTTTGGCTACAGCTGGAGGCCCTCTTTGCCAAGGTCTGGAACGGGGAGCGGGTTGAGCCGCTGGTGAGAGAGCTGGAGGAGCAGATCGCCACGCAGCTTAGAGCGGACTAAAAAAGAATCCGGGCGGGAAATGCAGAGCGGAGTAACAGTAATTAGAATAACAGCAATAAAACAGAATAAGGAAAAACCGGTCTGAGCATACTAACCGAAAAGGAGGTGTGTTTCATGGCCGGTTTTTTGATCGCAATCATTTCGGGAGCTCTTATGAGCCTGCAGGGAGTATTCAATACTCAAGTCACAAAGGCGTCCAGCATCTGGACAGCCAGCGGCTTTGTCCAGCTCACCGCATTTTTGTTCTGTCTGGGGGCATGGTTTGTCACGGATCGCGGAAATCCACTGGCAGTCTTTTCGGTTCAGCCAAAATACATGCTTTTGGGAGGAATTTTTGGAGCTTTCATTACCTTTACCGTGATCAAAAGCATGGATCTTCTGGGCCCTGCTAAGGCTGTCATGCTGATCGTAGTGGCCCAGCTGGCGGTAGCGTATCTGATAGAGCTTTTAGGCCTTTTTTCTGTGGAAAAGCAGCCCTGGGAGTGGCAAAAAGCCATAGGAATGGGGCTTGCCATCGCCGGGATCATTCTCTTCAAGTGGAAATAGGAATCTTAAAAATTTAAGAATCTCCATCTTGTAAATGGAGAGGGAATCCTTTACAATAGGGATATCGGCAAAAACAGTGTCCTGTGGTTCGACAACCCTGACCGGCGTATCTGAAACGAGATTGGTCACAGTGGTTTTAGAAGAGAAAGCGGTGGGAGATACACCGACTTTCATCGGAAGGGAGAGCGGAGCATGGGAATACATAACGGGAGTATCTTCTCCCGGTTTGGCCTGCGAAGTCTTCTGGGGCTTTGTCTGGTATCGTTGCTTTTAAGCGCCTGTGCAGAACAGGATGAAATCGTTTTGGAACGGGCGCATTCTCAGCAGAACACGCAAAAGGACACGGAAGAAGGAACGGGCGGATCCGGCACAGTACCGGAGGAAGAGGACTATCTCTATGTGCATGTCTGCGGTGCGGTTAAGGCGCCGGGGCTAAAAAAGCTTCCTGTCGGCAGCAGGGTATGGGATGCCTTGGAGGCGGCGGAAGGGTTTATAGAGGAGGCTGACGAGGATGCGATCAATCTGGCAGCCTTTGTGCAGGATGGAGAAAAGATCCGTTTTCCCACGAAGGAGGAACGGATTTTGCAGGAAAGCCGGGATGACAGGATCGATCTGAATGCTGCGGACGAGGAGGCGCTCACATCGCTCCCCGGCATTGGCAGCGCCAAGGCGGCTGCAATTTTAAAGTATCGCAGGGAACACAATGGTTTTTCCTCAAAGGAGGAGCTGCTACAGGTCCCCGGGATCCATCAGGCCTTGTTTGAACAGATCCGGGAACTGGTTAAGGTAAAGGACGAGGGGTAGGAAAGGATAGTAATATGGCGAACAGAAGAGTGCTGGTGGTGGATGATGAAAAGCTGATCATCAAGGGGATCAAATTCAGTCTGGAGCAGGACGGGATGGATGTGGATTGTGCTTATGACGGAGAGGAAGCCCTGGAGTATGCCAGAAACAATCTCTATGACATTATCCTTCTGGATGTCATGCTGCCAAAGCTGGGTGGCTTTGAGGTGTGTCAGCAGATCAGGGAGTTTTCGGATGTGCCGGTGATCATGCTGACAGCCCGGGGAGATGATATGGATAAGATCCTCGGTCTGGAATACGGTGCGGATGATTATATCACCAAGCCCTTTAATATTCTGGAGGTAAAGGCCAGGATCAAGGCCATTATGCGCAGGATGGACAGTAAAAATGGGGAGAGCGCGCAGAGCAAGGTTTTGGTGAGCGGTGATATGAAGCTGGACTGTGAGGGCAGGAGAGCCTATATCGCAGGGACGGAGATCGGATTGACCGCAAAGGAATTCGAGGTGCTGGAGCTGTTGATGTTAAATCCCAATAAGGTTTATAGCAGAGAGAATCTGCTGAAATTGATCTGGGGCTCGGATTATCCCGGGGATGTGCGCACGGTGGATGTCCATATCAGAAGGCTTCGGGAGAAGATCGAGAGCAATCCCAGCGAGCCCTATTATGTTCGGACCAAATGGGGTGTGGGGTATTATTTTATCGGTTAAGCGGAGCCGTTTTGGCGGCGCCGGAGAGGAGTTATTTTGAAGCTGCCGGAGTCTTGGAAGGAAAAAATAAATCAAATGATCCATCTTCGCAGCTTCAGGGTACGCATCTGTATCATCATTCTTGCGGTGGGCATTCTGCCCGGCATTCTGTTGCAGGGAGCCATCGTGCAGACTTATGAGAGCCGCGCGGTGGAGAGAAGAGCTGCTACAGTGCAAAATCAATTGCTGATCATATCTCAGCATCTGCTCAGCAACAATTATTTTTCCACATATCGCCTGGAGGATCCCGGCTTTCAGAATTCCAGGCAGGTGATCAATGCGGAGCTGGAGATGATATCCAATCTCTATGAGGGACGCGTTATGATCATTGGCCGGGGGTGCAAGATCATCAAGGACACCTATGGCATCAGTGAGGGAAAGACCATCATCTCCGAGGAAGTGATCAAATGCTTCCGAGGGGAGAACATCACGCATTATGATTCTCAGAATGGTTACATAGAAATGACCACCCCGGTGGTCTCCACCGGAAATGACGGGAAATCAACGGTGGTGGGAGTTATGCTCACCAGCGTTTCGGATACCAGTATCCGGGATACCATGGATCTGATGAACCGCAATGCACTCACCATAGAGCTCCTTATAATCCTGGCGATCGTGGCCATGGCTGTGGGGCTGTCCGGCGTCCTTACCCGGCCCTTCAAAAAAGTATCCACGGAGATCGCAAAGGTGAGGGACGGGACCAGTGACAAGGCGATCTCCGTGCCGGATTATGTGGAGACAGTCCACATTGTGAACGCCTTTAATGAATTGCTTTCCAGAATGAACACACTGAATGAATCCAGACAGGAGTTTGTGGCCAATGTGTCCCATGAATTAAAGACACCCATGACCTCTCTCAAGGTGCTGGCGGATTCACTGCTGTCCCAGGATAATGTGCCTGCGGAGCTCTATCGGGAGTTCATGGAGGATATGGTCTCCGAGATCGACAGGGAAAACAGGATCATCACGGATCTTCTGGCTCTCGTAAAAATGGATAAGAAGGCGCAGGGCTTAAATATCACAGCGCTGAGCATCAATGATCTGGCGGAGCTCACCCTAAAGCGCCTTCGTCCCATTGCGCGCAAAAAGGATGTGGAAGTGGTGCTGGAGAGTATGAGGCCGGTGGTGGCAGAGGTGGATGAGGTGAAGATGACGCTTGTCATGACAAATCTCATGGAGAATGCCATCAAGTATAACAAGGAACACGGCTGGGTAAAGGTGGTGCTGGATGCGGATCATCAGTATTTTACTCTGGAGGTGAGCGATTCCGGGATCGGAATCCCGGAGGAGGATCTGCCCCATATTTACGAGAGATTTTACCGGGCGGATAAATCTCATTCCAGGGAGATGGGAGGAACCGGGCTTGGGCTTGCAATCACCAGGAGTGCTGTTCTGCAGCTGCACGGTTCCATCAGCGTCACCAGTATTCTGGGGGAGGGGAGCAGCTTTAAGGTTAAGATCCCTCTAAACTATATCGCAGAGAGCGGGGTTTGAGAGAAG